>JAQBPM010000132.1 GCA_028287525.1 Vulcanimicrobiota bacterium
AGGCCACGTTGGCCCGATCACGGAGCAGACCGCGGAAAGCTATGCCGAGACATTCGACACGAATGTTCTCGGTGTGATCCTGAGCATGAAGCACGAAGTGCGCGTCATGCAAGGACAGGGCAGCGGCAGCATTATCAACATCTCCTCGACCTATGGGCACGAGGGTGCGCCGGGGGCCTCCGTCTACGTCGGCAGCAAGCACGCCGTCGAAGGCATCACCAAGTCGGTGGCGCTCGAGATCGCCAAGTGGGGAATCCGTGTGAACGGCGTGGCGCCTGGACCTACGGACACCGGTATGTTGACCCGTTTTACGGGTACGCCGGAGAACAAGGCGGCTCTCGTGACAACAGTTCCGATGGGTCGCCTCGGCCTCTCGGAGGAGCTCGCCGACGCGATCGTCTTCATCGCATCGGACGACGCTTCATTCATCACCGGCCATATCCTCAACGTCGACGGCGGGAAGACCGCTAACTGACCCTGATGAGTCGTAAGGATACAGCAAATGTCATCGCCAGTAACCCTTGGCCCCGTCGCGCATTTCAGTCTCGCTGTCAGCGATCCATCAAACAGCGCGCGGTGGTGGACGACGAACTTCGATCTCGAGGAGTGGTCCAGCTCTGATGACAAGGTCGTGCTCGGAAACGATTCCGTCGTCTTCTCGATGATTCGCGGACGCCCGGACCCCAAGGTTTTGACCCATCTGGCATTTCGAGCGTCGGATATGAAGGCGCTTGCCTTCGCGCGCGACCGACTCCGCAACAACGGCGTCAGCCTGGAGGACCCGGGCGACGAGATCGGAGCAGTCGCCCCGGGCTCGGCCAGCATGGGCCTATGGTTTCACGACGTCGACGGCTATCGCTGGGAGCTGTTCGTGCGGCGCGAGTCGGGCGAGTAGCACATCGGTTGGAAAGGGGCGCACCCAGCGCTGAGGATTCCAAATGCGATCTGACATCGTCCCCGGGGCTGTCTTCCCCGACTACGAGCTTTCCGACCACACCACGAAACGCCGAAAGCTCTCCGAATTGCAAGGAGAAGATCCAATGGTTCTCGTCCTCAGTCGCGGAGGTTTCTGCCCCAAGGACCGCCGCCAGGCTGAAGGGCTTGTTGCACTCCATCGTGAGCTCGAGGTTGCCTACTGCCGGCTCGTCACGATCAGCACCGACAACATCACTGAGACGAATGAATATCGCAGCGGAGTCGGTGCCCACTGGCCCTTCCTCTCCGATGCGGGGCGCAGGGTCCAAAAGGATCTCGACATCGCCGAGTACACCGATCCCCTCCACGATCCCATGATTCCGCACGTGATTGTGCTCGAGCCCGATCTTGTCGTTTATAAGATCTATAACGGCTACTGGTTCTTCGGCCGACCCACTGTGGAAGAGCTCCGTGGGGACCTACGTTCCGTTATCAAAAAATGCCGGCCGGACTGGGACATCACAACGGCCGAACTCAAAGCAGCATGGCAACAAGGTCGCAAGGAACGCTTCTATCCGTACGGCAAAACGTACGTCCAAACCCTCGCTGAGGAGGATTAGGCCGTCACGTCGGGCCTTTAACGCCGCTCGTCCGCCAAGAGGGCGCGCGGCGGGAGCAGCCACTCCAGCTCGCCACTCAGTTGCGCGGGGTTCGGGACGTCGGTTCGCGCGAGGCCGCCTTTCTTCAGTTCGACCCTGCCGCCGCCGATTAGGCGCCCAATTGTAGCGCTCATCGATGGCTCGTGTCCTACCAGCATCAGATCGTGTACGTCCTGGTTGTCGCGCAGGATCTCGGCGAGACGCTCGGGTCCGAAGTCCGGACCGAGGCGCGAATCCGTCACGACGCGGTCCTTTCGCTTGAGCTCAACGGCCACGATCTCCGCGGTTTGCCGCGCGCGCAGGAGCGGACTCGTGATGACGCGGTCGACCCCCAGCTCGAGGCGCCGCATCGTCCGCGCCTCGAGCGCCATCCGCCTTCGGCCATCGTCGGTCAGCGGCCGTTCAGCGTCGTTGCCTTCCCATTGCGCCGGGTCACCGGCCTCGCCGTGACGGAGAAAGTACAGCTTCATCGTGTTGTCCTCTTCGAAACGCTGCGCGCCCAACGGGTGGAGGTCAAGACCGACGTTCTCAACCAGCGCTCGCGTAGCGTGATCACCGACAGCGGGCGTGTTACGGACGCGGTATATTTTTCGATTGTCGATACCGAGTGGCCCGACGTCAAGGCGCGATTGCTGGCTAGGCAATCGGCGATCGGGCGGTCATCGCGAGACCGTTTTCGTTTCATCGCCACTTTCGTACGGGACTTCGGGGACGTATCGACGGGATCAAATACCCACACAACGGGTACGGGGGAAGCCGCTGTCGTTCCGTAAGGACGACGGCCGGACGCTTATAACGTCTTGCTTTCCTGGCCTTTGAGTAGGAGGACCTCAGTGAGGATCTCGTCTTCAGCATTGGCCGGCGTTGCGTTTTCCGCAGCGCTGTGCGCCATCTCTCTGCCCGGGTGCTCTGGTGGTGGTACGTCGGTTGCGCCGCCGCCCACCAATGCGTCGGTGACGGCGCCGAACTCCGGTTCGGTATCGATCGACTCGCTCAACGTGTTACAGCCCGCGAGCACCATCCCCGTCAACGCGACCAGTTCGACGCCGGCGGGACCGACCGTCGACGTTTCCGACAAAGCGACGATCTCCGTCGCCTCCATCGGCGGCACAGCCTCGATCGGCGATCATTCTGAACATGCGTTTGCCGGGAGTATCCGCGGCGCCCAAAGCTCGAGCGTTCGCCGTTCCCCGCAGGACGTCGCGGTGAACTCGCCGTTCGACCTCGGCTATCACGGTGGGAACGTGCTGGGCAGCGTGGTTTCGCACAACATTTTCGTGAACTATGACGCGACGACCCGCGCAGCGCTGAACTTCGATCCCGGCAAGTTTCTGAGCGATCTCGGGAACGATCGGTTCATCACGCTCCTCTACCAGTACCTCGCCACTCCGGGCGTCGTCATCAGCACGCCGTTGACCGGTCGCTATACCAAAGGTACGGGCGCTGATGTGACCGCGACGTTCCACCCGCCGCTGGCTGGTGACAGTAATAAGTACTTCGGTCAGCTCGACATCTTCCTGACCGTCCTGAACGCGGCATCCCAGCCGGGTCTCGGCGGCGGCGGTGACGGTCACATCTACCACGTGTTCTTGCCGAAGGGTGTCGACACGTGCTTCGAAAACCCGCTCGGCACGGCAACTACGACCTGCTATTCGCCCGACAACTTCAGCACGTACGTTTTCTGCGCGTATCACGGGGCTTTCCGGGCGGGCGCACAAACGTACCTCTATTCGGTCGAACCGTATCAGGACGTGCCGGGGTGCCGCAACAACGTTCACAACCAACCGTTGCCGAACGCAGTGTCGCAAGCGCCGAACCTCGTCGATCCCGCCGATCCGGGATATTCGACGCTCTCGCACGAGCTATTCGAAACACTCAGCGACCCGCACCTAAACGCTTGGTACCAGGGCCTGCAAGGCAACGAGATCGGCGACCTCTGCGCCGACTTCGACAACTTCACGACCATCAACGGCCATCGCTACGTCACGCAATCGGAGTACTCGGACGTGAACCACCTTTGCGTCTCCGGAAGGTTGACGAGCGACCCGCAAACGCCTCAGGGTGGCTTCGGCAGCTGAAAGCCGCACGCTGCCTTATTTCAACTGAGAGTGACGGCGGCATCGCCCAAAGGCTGAAGAACCGCGTGGTCACGCGGTTCTTCAGTCACGATTTATAGCGCGGAGCGGCCAGCGCCGCGGAACTCAAAGCCGCTGACCGGCCGGGATTCTTTCCCGCGCCATCTTCACACAGCGTAAACAGCCATTTGCGTGCGATCTTTGGGAAGCTGGCCGTGAACTCTCTCGTCCAACTCGTGCGTGTCCTCATAGATCGTCTCTCTCCGGCGCAGAGGTCGTAGCCGAAACCTCACGCGTTTAAGTGATGCGTCGGCGTCTTCGCCGATGCTACGACATGGGCATGAGTCCCTGACGAACCTGTTTTGCCTTCCGCCGATGCGCTCGGCTTGTCTGCGCGCTCGATGGAACGCCGCGTCACCGCTCCTCGAAAACGAGACATCACCATGTTTGTGCCCCGAACGTTCCCATCCAGCCTTCGCCGCGCCGCCGGCGCCGCGGCGGTCGCCGTTGTCACTGCACGGCGACGCCCTCCGTAACGAGCGCCGGATCAGCGCACGGCGCGTCCGCGCACATCGACGCCTGCTCGTATCTCAGCGATGCTGCCGCGAGCGGGGCGCTGCGCGTGCCACCCAGCGACAACCTGCGGCACGCCCGGGTTTCGACCGACCTCTGCGTCTATCGAGCGCCAGGACGGCCCGGCTCTCTCGCCTTCGTCAACGTGGTAACGGGCAAACCTGCGGCGCTACGCCGCTTTGGCGAGCTCCTGCGACTTGCAGGAGATCGTTCGCAGGCGATCGCCGGTGTCGGCGACGTGGCCTATGCGATCGGAGCGAACGTGTTCGCGCTCGCGGCGATACCCTGATCGTGACGGGCGTTGGATACGCCGGCGCTTCGCGCTCGGCACTGCGCACAGCGTCGATCGAGCTCGCGCGCAGTGTTGCCGACAGCGGGATCGCGACCAGCTGCACGCGCGGGTAAGCCCTACGCCCGACACACGGCAGAGCGAATGAACAGGAGAGAGTCCCATGCAGAATGACCTCCAGCGTTCGACACAGTCCATCCTTCCAGTCTGGAGGGCAGCCCTTTCCGACGAGACGGCCTTCGGCGAGGCGGTGACACCGCAGGTGAGGTTGGAGGGGAGCATCTATGCGGCGCCGCTAAGCGGGCGCGAGAAGGTGTGGATAGCTCTGCGCACTGCCGGCGGCATCACCGAAGCATTGAACTTCATCCACGAGTCGACGACGTCTGATCGCAGTTACCTCGAATGGGAGCTCGAAGCCCTGGGCCAGCGGTTCGAAGGCGTCACCGTCCTCAGCTTCGACAGCTCCGGCCTGATAGACAAGGTGGCCTTGCACCATCGGCCGCTCGGGGGCGTCCTGGCGTTCTCAGCTGAGATGGGTCGACGGCTCGGGAACTCTTTGGGCCCCGATATGTTCTTCCAAGCCCCTGAGGGAACTTGACGGCGTCCCTCACGCTGGCGTCTTTGAACCGCTTGTTTCGCGGAATATTCGGATTACAGAAACAAGGCAATGGGTCACATGCGACCGAGGCGACGTCGCGCGCGCTGCGCGCAGGTGCCGCGGCCTTCCGCACAGCTCGTGCCGTGATGCTGTAGGCTTTCGCAGTCAGCCTGTAGCGGGTCGGCGCGATCGGGGTCGCTCGATTTGGCCGCGCCGGATTCCCGAAGTCGCCGGTGAGCGTGACGGCGCGCTCGACTGCGTAGGCGACGCGTCGGCGAACGGCGATGAGAGCGCCATAGCCGCGACCACGGCAATCGCTCCGGCGAGCGACGGGTGCACGGCTAGTTCGCCGTGGCGGTGGCGGTAAAGGCGCCGTTCGTGTACGTGTCGGCTGGCACCATGAACGCATCGATCGACGGCGCTGCAACTAGGCTATAATCCGACACGATCGCCCCGGTCCACGACTAGCAGGTGACGACCGCGAGCGAGAGCGCCGTGATCGTGGCGAGCGTTCCGGACGTACCGGCGTCGGAGTTCCGATCGTACCGCCGGTGCACCTCGTCTTGAGCGCCGAAGCGGGAATCGTACCCGAGGCGGCACCGGTGATCGCGGTGCCAGTCAGCGTTACCGACGTGCCACCGGTGTCGGCGACGGTGCTGCGAAAGCTGACCGCGATCGTCGCGGTGTTTGTGCAGGGAACGAGGCCGCTGACCGCGGAGCCGACTACGCTACGAGATGTTGCCGCCGTCACTATAGCTGACTCCGATCGTCGCCTCGGTGGCGGCGGTGACCGCGACGGCGACGGACGCGGTATTCGAGGCTGCCGACGCTGGTACCGAAGCGAAAGCGATGCCCGCTGCGGCGACCGCAAAAGTGCGGAAGTTGTATTTGAATGGCTTTGCGCGTTCTCATCTATGGCCATGCGCGTTCAGTCGGAGCCGTACTATACAATCACTTCCGGTATACCATTGCTTCTGCCGAGCGCGACAACGTGCATAAGAACGTTGGACGAACTCCTTGCCAAACAATGCTGCCAGACGACCTTTACACTCCAAGCCGACCGCGTCGGTGCGCTGTGCGAGGGATTCGACACTGAGAAAACCTTCAAAAAAGTTTTATTCCACGACGAATATCGACGACTAGGGTCTTGCCTGCTACCGGCGATATTGTCACCGTCACGCTGGCGCACTCTGAGCGAACGTGCGCCTGGCCTGTGAAACCGCCGACGACGTGGTAGGCCTCTTGTCGATTTGAACGTTTGCCGGTGGCTGTATGGGACGACGAAACCATGCAATAGTGGAGGGCTGGCGCCGGCTATCAAATTTGCACGGCGCTGTTCTCATGTTCAGGGAGACTCTCTTGCCGCATAATTCGGGCTCCAGCGCTTCTTTCTCCGACGTCCTCTTCGACCTCAATCCCACCCCTATGTGGGTCTACGATGTGGAGACGCTTCGTTTTCTGAAGGTCAACGACGCGTCGATCGCCGCTTATGGCTACTCGCGTGGGCAATTCCTCGCGATGACCATTCTGGATATCCGACCGCCCGAGGATCGGGACGACGTGGCCGCATGGGCGGCCGCGCGCGACACGAGCCAGGCCTTCCGCAGCACGGGGAGCTGGAAGCACCGGCGCTCTGACGGACTCCTCATCGACGTCGACGTCGCAAACTCGTCCCGCATTTCCTATGAAGGTCGCGCCGCCATTCTCGCGATGAGTTTCGACGTCACCGAACAGAACGACCGAATCGACGAGCTCGAGACGCATCGTGCCGCGCTGCAACAAGCGCAAGAAGCCGGAAACCTGGGCGGGTTCATGATGGACGTCCAGCAAGGCACCTTCCACCTCGCAGGCTTACTCGTTGGCGTTTACGGCCGTAAGGAGATCCCGCTTTCAGAGGCGGCGGCCGAAATAGCGCGCGTATGGGATCCCTCCGACGCTTCGGAGGGCGAACGCCTCATGCGTTCGTTCGAGCGCTTCGAGTCCTACGATGGTGAGTTTCGGATGGCCCTCGATGGAGAGATGCGGTGGTTCCACGGCCGTACCAGCGTGGTACGTGACTCGGACGGAAAGCCAACCGGCATCGTCGGCTTCGCGGGCGACGTGACCGACCGAAAGGCTGAGGCGGATCGCTTGTACGCGCTCGCCTTCACCGACGCTGCTACTGGCCTCCCGAATCGGGCCTCCCTCTTCGAGCACGTTGAGCGAAGCGGCTTTACGTTCGCTGCACTCGTCCTCATGCGCGTGACGTGGGTTGCCGAGGCTTCTCACCGATCGCAACAAGCGCGCATGCGGACTGCCAGCGCGATCGCGGCAAAGCTGCAGCGGTTGGCACCCGAAGATGCACTAGTATTCCGGTACAGCGAGAATACGTTTGCGATTCTCACCAAGAGGACGGAGCGGGTTCGTGTGCCGGTCGCGCTTGCAAAACGGATCATCGTCGCGTTCGAACGGCCGGTATCCGAAGGCTGCGACGCCGAGTACGTCGTCATTCCGACGATCGGTGTAGCGGTCGCGGAGGGCTCGGGTTGCTCGATCGAAAAAGTCGCTCTTCGCGCTGAAGCTGCGCTCCACGAAGCGCAGCGCAGTCCCGACGGTGTGGCGTTCTATACCGCAGAGCTCGAGAAAGTACACGATCGGCGAGCGACCATCGAACGAAATCTCAGGCACGCGATCGCGCAGCAGCGAGTCGGCGTCGTCTACCAGCCGATTTTATCGCTGAAGACGGGGCGAATCGCCGGCGCAGAAGCGCTGATGCGATGGGACTGTCCCGGCATCGGGCCAGTGCCGCCTTCTGAGTTCATCGCGATCGCGGAGGAGAGCGGCGTCATCCTGCGGCTGGGCGAATGGATCTTGCACGCCGCATGCCTGGAGGCGCGCAGCTGGCAGCTTCGCGGACTCGGACGCCTACGCATCGCGATCAATGTCTCGCCCCGACAGGTGGAACAGCGCGAGTTCGTGCGGCTCGTGTTGTCCGCGTGCGAGGACGTCGGTCTCGATCCGTGTGACGTCGAGCTTGAGATCACCGAGCGTGTCATGATGGACCGGGATGGGCCCGCTGTGCGGAACCTCGAAGCGCTGCGCCGCCGCGGTGTGCGCGTCTCCGTCGATGATTTCGGGACCGGCTACAGCGCCCTTAGTTACTTGGAATCGGTCCCGCTCGATGCGGTGAAGCTGGATCGCGCTTTCGTTGCGGCAGTGGGCGAAGGTGCGTTCCAAGGCGAGATCGCCGCGAGCGTCATCCGGCTGGCCCACGCTCGGGGGCTCACCGTTGTTGGCGAAGGCATTGAAACAGAGAGTCAAGTGGCCTGGCTGCGCGCAAACGGTTGCGACGAAGGACAAGGTTTCCTCTTCGCCCGCCCGATGGAAGGCGACGACTTCCAAGCGTTGGTGAGGCGATCGCAATCAGACATCTTTGCGGTCCTCGCGGCGGCGACTCCAGAGCTGCAGACGGCGTAACTCGCCGGAATGCCATCCGGCGAACATGTCATCTTAACCGATATTCATTTGTGATGACAAAGAAGTCACCGCCTCCGGGTGATCGCAGCGACGTGCCGTTAGTGGAATTGCTGGAATTCGCGATCGAGCAAGTCAACGACGGCATCGCGATCATGAAATTCACGGGAGATGTAACCGTGCCGGTTCGCATCGTGTATGCCAACGAGACCATCGAACGGCTGAGTGGCTACTCGCGCGAAGAGCTTTTGGATCCTTCGAATCCTTTTCTCCAGGTTCAACCGCAAAATCGCGCGCTTTACGAAGCCCACTTTGCCGAAGTTCGGGCGGGGCAGCCGGTGCGGTTCGAGGTCGAACTCGGCGGAAAGGATCGCTCGACCTGGATGGATATCCGCTGGTCGCCGCTGCGGTATAGCACCGGTGGAGTAACGCATTACGTTGCGGTGCTGCGCGACATCACGGAGCGCCGCCAAATTCAAGCGGAGCAGGAGCTTCTCTATCGCGCGATCGAGCAGGCGCATGACGGGATCTGCATCCTCGAGTTCTCCGGCGGCGATCTGCATCGCCGCCACGTTACGTATGCGAATGACGCGGTCTGCGAGATGATGAAGCTGTCGCGCGAGCAGATTCTGACCCAGGGCTTGGCCCAACCCGTCTTTGCTGAGAATCCCGAATTACTCGAGCATTGCATCGCCGAGGTATCGCGCGGCGCTACGTTCGAGCACGACGTGCACGTAAGACGTGGCGACGATACGCTGCGGTGGCTCCACGTGACAGCCTCGCCATTCTACGTCGAACGCGACCGCGTCGGACGCTTGACCGTCACGTATCGTGACATTGAAGATCGCAAGCGCAGCGAGGAACAGCTAACGCTCTTGCACTCGATCCTTTCGGAAACGTCGGATTTTATCGTGATCGCCAACACCACGCGACCATCGGAAGGCGGTCCACAGGTCACGTATGCCAATCCTGCCTTCGCGGAACTCGTCGGCCTCAAAGGCGACCGCGTCGTCGGTAGAGGGCTCCTAGAGTTTCTTAGCCCGCGCAACGAAGGGAAGCGGGTCGCCGGCGTCACATCGCGATTGGAGCGCCATCAGAGCATCGCGAACGAATTGCTGCTGCGGCGCATCGATGACGGCAACGATGTGTGGATCGAGCTGACCGGGCATCAGGTCCGCGGTGAAGGCGGTCGCCCCGTCTCGTGGTTCTTAATCGGAAAAGACATCAGCGTGCGCAAGCAGAGCTATGCGCAGACCGTGCAGCTCACGAAGGCGCTCGATCTGGCCGAGGAACCGATTGCCATCTACGGCGTGATCAAACCGTACGAGTTGAAGATGCAGCACATGAACGAGCGAGCTACGGCTTTCGATCAGCTGCTGTTTGAGAACGTGCTGCTAGATCCGTCGCAAGGCAAGTGGATCGAAAGCGTGTGGCCGGCGCTCGAGAGCGGGCGGAGCGTCAACCGGCTGGTCCGCGTGGCCGAGAACGATTCGCGGCGATGGGTAACGCTCGAGATTCTGCCGCTAAGTACGGGGAAGGATTCGCTTACCTCGATCATCGCGATCGAGCATGGGCTGCGGTTGGCTATGTACGACGGGCTGGCAGACGGCGTCGCAACCGCGCTCGCACTCGGCCGTGAGATATTACGCTACACGGATCTGGACGCGCGGCGCGATGCCTTCCTGGAGGTGCTGCGTGAAGAATGGTGCGCGAAGGGCTCATTTAACTTCACCGATCACGTTGTCGATGTCGTGTTTCGGGTCAAAGATCGCAACGGCACCGCAGTTATGCCGGGGGGCGTGTTCTTCGAGCGATCGACTGCCGTAGACTTCTCTTGGTCAGGAGACAATCCGCCGCGCCGGCTCACTGCGCTACGAATCTTCTTGGAAACGCTGACCAGCTCTGACTAGCGTTCCGTCAGTGCTCGTTGATCACGCGGTCGCCATCTTGCGGAAGCGGAATGCCGCGACGTCAACGGTCAATTCGCTTCGCGGTGATGCACGTTACAAGGGAAGATCGAGTAAAAGACGGCCCGTTGAGGCGTTCGCGCGAGTGACGTCGAGCGACATTGCGAAGTGCGCGGCCCGTCGCTTTTCGGACCCTTCCATGCATCAAGCTATTCTGCGCGCGCGATCCGGCCGACCCACACTAGTGTGTCAGCGTATTACGGCTCCCGAGCTTGTGGAATCGTCGTCCTTGTCCCGCTATTCTTGTCGCTCGGCACGTTTGCCGTCGCGGGTACGAGTCCGCAGACGGCGACGTCGACGATCGCGGCGATGGTGCTCCTCTGGTGGTGCTGGGTATCGTCCCACGAAGAAAGCGATCCGTCTAGTGCTATACCGTGACCACTTGGATGAACGCGTTAGACGGCCCAATCCGTGGGCCAAACGACCGGACTGTTAATCAGCGGGTCGTTGGTTCTAGTCCAACTCCGGGAGCCGGATGAACGAAGGGACGCGGCGCGCTGCTACGGCCCTTCGTCCGTATCGGGGGCGCACTCGCACAAGTAACCCGCACATCTACAAAGCGTGCTGGTGGGCGGCGGAGCGGCGTGCCAGACTCGCCATGGAGTCCTTCGACTCCAGTCGTCGAGGAGCCCGGTATGCACGTTTCATGGTCGCGTACGGTTGCCGCGTGTGCGGCGACCGTTGCCTGCGCCTTTCCCTCGCTCGCGTTCGCAGCCGCAGGCGGGGTTCGGATCATCGTCCAGCAGTGGACGCCCACCAATCCGGGCGTGCAGAGCAACGACATCGTGCTCGACCGTCCCGGCCTGATGAGCGACGCGCTCAACGAAGGCTGGGGGGCGGCGCGCAAGCCGGTCTGCGACGCGCTCGCGGCGGAGGCCGGGAAACCGGACCGATTGGGGAGCGGCTTCACCCTGTACAACATCGCGTGCCGCATGGCGCAGTCCGGTTCGCTCGCCGTGACCGGTCTTTCCGGGAGCCGCGTGACCCTTTCGTATACGCTCTCCGGCAACACGTTCAAGGCGACGTCGACGCAGCCGTCCGTCGCCGGAAGCTACGCCGACCCGTGCTTCTCGTTTTCCTACGACCTCACGGCGAGCACGACGCTCCATCTCGATACCCTCGCGGTGGACACGTTCAAGGTGAGCGTCGGCAACGTCAGCCGGCCCGACTCGTGCAACGCGGCGGGCGACATCGCGAAGTTCGCCGCGACGACGCTGAAGTTTTTCGGCGGCCCGGACTTCCTCGCCATGGCGCAGCAGGCGATCGAACGCACCCAGAACGTCAGCACGGCCAAGCTCAACGTCGCGGTCGACTCGTTCGTCCGGCCGCTTCGCCAATATGCGGGCCAGTACGCCACGCAGCAAAATTGGATCCGCCACGGCGATCTGTACTTCGCGTTCGCTCCCGCATACGTGCCGCAGCCGCTCTCGGCGGAGATCGGCGGCACGATCCGCATGCAGAAAGCGCAGTGGCTCGCCGCAGCGCCGGCCTGCAGCATCTTTTCGATCGTCGGGAACGTCCAGACTGGACCGGCGCCGATCACCGATCCCGAGCACGTGAGCGTCGGCGTGCCTCCCGCCGTCGACGTCGGCGTCGTGAGTGCGAACGGCACGGCGACCGACGCCGGGGACCGGTACGTGTGTACGTACGCGGAGCGGCAGCTTCCGGCGGGCGTTCCGGTCGCGTTTCGCGGCAGCGGCACGGTCCGCGGCGTCTCGCCGCACGGACACGTCGTGTACCCGGTGAGCGTGAAGCCGGACGGATGGTCGGGTACGGCGGCGCTCGCGGGCGTCACGCAGGGCAGGAATTTCTTCGCGACGACGTCGCCGCAGCTCGTGGGCTTCAGCGAGAAAGTGGCGCTGAAGCCGCGCGTGGACCTCGGCGATCCGGCGAAGAACACGACCGCCGTCGTGCGTTTCGCGAATCCCGCGGAGCGGGTCGCGCTCAACCCGCAGCCCTTGCCGCCGAGGTCCGCGGACACCCTCACGGCGAGGGGGAACGTCTTGTTCGCTCGCGGCGACTTCGCCGGCGCCGCCGCAGCGTTTCAACGCGCGGTCGACGCGAACGCGACGAACGCGGTCGCATTACACAATCTCGCCATCGCTCACGCGCGACTCGGTCTGACTGGGCGCGCGACGACGGAACTGCGCCGAGCATCCGACCTCGCGCGTAACCAGGGTGACCTCGCGACGGCCCGCTCGGCCGACGGCGCGGTGCTGACGATCACCTCTCACTAGGAGCGGTCGATTCCGTTCCATCGTAAAGAGGCGCCGAACGACAGGCCGGGAACGGTGCCGGGTCTACGATGGAAGACGTCGCTTTCGGCGAGCTCCTGCGCGACCTGCGGGCGTCCGCCGGCCTCTCGCAGGAAGAGCTCGCCGAGCGCGCACGTCTCAGCCCCGGTGCGATCAGCGCGCTCGAACGCGGCGTTCGCCGCGCGCCGCAGCACCAGACCCTCGGCCTGCTGGTCGAAGCTCTCCAGCTCGCGGCGCCGGACCGCGACCGCATCGAGGCGGCCGCGTCTTCGGGTCGCCGCCGCGGCGCTCGCACCGCATCGAATGCCGGCGCGCCTCCGCACAATCTGCCGAACGTGTTGACGTCGTTTCACGGTCGCGCGCGCGATCTTGCCGACCTGGACCGGCTGACGGAATCGCGCCGCCTCATCACCCTGCTGGGCGCGGGCGGGGTCGGCAAGACCCGGCTCGCGCTGGAAGCGGCGCGCGCTCTGCTCGCGCAGTCCCGTTTCCCCGACGGCACGTGGCTCGTCGAGCTGGCTCCGCTCGGCGCCCCTGACCTCGTGACGAGCGCGATCGCGCAGGTGGCCGGCATCCGGGAGCACGCGGGTGAAGCACTGCTCGACACGCTCGCTGCGGCCCTGGCCACGAAAACGGCGTTGCTGCTCCTCGACAATTGCGAGCATCTGATCGACGAATGCGCGCGGGTTTCAGAGCGCCTTGCGCGTGATTGTCCGGGTTTGGTGATCATCGCGACGACGCGCGAGGCGCTGCGCGTCGACGGCGAATGCGTCGTGCGCATCGAGCCGCTCGCATACGACGACGAGCGGCGCGCCGATCCCGCGCTGGATCTCTTCGTCGACCGGCTGATCGATGCCGACTTCGTTCGATTTTCCAGCCTGTCGGACGCGGATCGGGCGCACGCGGCGGCGATCTGCGTACGTCTCGACGGCATCCCGCTCGCACTCGAGCTCGCCGCCGGCCGCGCACGCGATCTCCCGCTCGCGCAGATCGTCGCGGGTCTCGACGAGCGCTTCACGCTGCTCTCCAACGGCCGCCGCACCGCCGCTCCACGGCAGCATACGCTGCGGGGCATGATCGACTGGAGCTTCGCGCTTTTGAGCGCCGCCGAGCAAGAGCTGTTCGCGCGCCTGGGCCTCTTCGCCGGCACCTTCACTCCGGAAGCAGCCGCGCAGATCTGCGGCGAGCGTCCGCCGCTCGTACGCGACGGATTGGCCGCGCTGATCGCCAAGTCGCTGGTCACCGTCGTCGAAGACCGCGAAGGCCGCATGCGGTACCGGCTGCTCGAAACGATGCGCGCGTACGCACTCGATCGTTTCGCGGAGAGCGCCGGCGCCGACGCGGTCGCGCACCGCTTTGCGCGCTTTTTCCGCGCGACGGCGCAGGCCGCCGATCATCGCTACGGCCGGATACCGAACCACGACTTCCTCGCCTCGGTGGAGCCGGAGCTCGACAACTTCCGCGCCGCCCTGATGTGGACGTTGGGCGCGCGCAACGACCTGCTGCTCGGCGCCGAGCTCGCCGGTGCGCTCGGATGGGTCTACCGGCAGACGTCGCTGTTCGCGGAAGGCACGCGCTGGTGCGAAAAAGCGCTCGAGGAGACCGCCGATCTGCCGAGCGTGGTCGCCGGCAGGCTGCACATGGCGCTGAGTTTCTTCTACTTCAACATGGGGCGGATGCAGCCGGCGTTCGACGCCGCACGGAGCGCGACGGCCGCGTACGACACGGGCGGGAACCCCACCGAGCTCGCCTGGGCGCTGACGCAGCAGGCATATTGCTTGTACCTCCTCGGACGTGCGGACGACGCACGTGACGCCGCCACCCGCGCCGTCGCGACGGCTCGCGGCCAGGACGATCCGCTGCGCCTCGCCGGTGCCCTCAACGCCTTCGCGCTGACGATTCCCCTCGAACGTGCCGCCGAACGCTTCGCGCCCCTCGAAGAAGCGATCCGCGCGTACCGCGCCGCCGGAGATCAGGGAGCGATCGTTCCGACTGCGAACTTGGCCGAGACGCACTACGCGACGGGAAACTATGCAGCGGCGCTGGCGTGCGGCCTGGACGTCGTCGCGATGACGCGCAAGAACCGCGACCGGTCCAACCTCGCCGCCGCGCTGACCAACGTCGCCGCATATGCCCTCACGGTGGACGACGTCGCACAGGCCGCCGAGGCGGCGGGCGAGGCACTGGGCTTGGTCCGCGACGTCGGCAAGACGCTCAACGCGATGTGCGCGCTGCAGCATCTCGGGAGCGTCGCGGCGCGCCGCGGTGCGTACGAGCGCGCCGCTCGGCTCGCCGGCGCCTCGAACCGCTTGTACGCGGAGTTCGGCCTGGCGCGCGAGTTCACCGAACAGTCGCTCTACGACCGAACGATCGCCGACATTCGCGGCGGACTCGACGACGCAGCGCTGCAGATTCTCCTGGACGAGGGTGCGGCGATGCCGCTCGAAGACACCATCGCGTACGCGCTGGCCGACTAGACGCGGCGGAAGCCGGCGGGGACCTCGAACGCCGAGGGATCGGCCGTACTCTGCTCCTGCAGGTTGCCGCGCTCGATGACGACCGTGTACTTGTCGGTACCCGCGGCCGTCTTTTTCTCGACGGTGTTCGCCTGATACATCAGGAGCCGGTCGGCGGGGACGTGCGAGCCGGCGTGTTTGACGCTGCTCGTCGGGTCGCAGCCGCTCGAGTCGCCCGTCGGCGCCAACGGCGACGTATTTGCCGTGCCGGCGCCGATCTGGTAGCCGGAGAAGTACTCGATGCGGGTCGAGACGATCGTCGCGTCGGGACACGTGCCGCCAGCGCCGGCAACGTTCATAGTCGAGCGCGTACGAAAACCGGCGGCCGGGATACCGTCGAGCGTCGTTGGACCGAGCTGCTCGACGCGATCGTCGACCGTCGCGGTTCCGGCGGAGCCGCTCGGCGCCCCGCTCGTCGCTGAGGCTCGATCGTAGCTGCCCACATGAACTGTCTGTGAGCCGGCGTCCACAACGTACGTCTTGCCGATGTCCGGCTTGATGATAAGCGCCATCTTGGTGTTCGGGTCGTCGACCCGAACCCAGCCGTTCGCGGCAACGGTGTAATGGCGAATGGTCCCCTTCGCGTACGGCGCGAGCTGCTGCGGGGGCGGCGCCTGCGCAGAGGGACCCCGCGAACCGAAATGCGCCTTGTACTCGGCCTGCGCGCTCAGGAAGCCCTGCAGCATCACGGCGCCGGTCGGGCTGACGCGCGGCAGCACGTACGTTTGGAGCAACGCGCCGAACTGGCGTCCGCCCGCCATTCCCATCGCCGTGGTGAGCGGCGCGAGGCGGGCGACGCCGTCCGCGATATTGAGCGCATGTCCGAGCTCGCCGCTCGAAGTGACGACGCTGCTCGCGTTGCCGAGCACCGTGCTGACGGTGCTGAGCGCGCCGAAGATGCTGCTGTTCCGTCGCGGCGGTTCCTGGGTCGGTGCCGGTGCCGCTGCCTGCGCAGATACGAGGCCCGCGTCCTGGCGGAACGTTCCGGGCGGCGGTACGGCCTCCGTCGTGTAGACGTGATCGATCTCGTCGAACTCGAGCGCGCCGAGCGCGGCGCCGGACGCCGGCGCGGCGGGCCCGCCGGCGGCCGCGGCGACGACCAGGGCGAGGAGGGAAACCGAGATACGTGTGCGGCGCATGGACGCATTGTGGGCCGGAGGGGAGCCCGTTTCCAGCGCGGGGCGTACTTGTGCGGGTTAGTTGTGCGGGTCGTTCTGGCGGCGGCGGTCCGGCCGTGGGATGGTCTCATCGTGCTCGAACGCGCCCGAGGAGATCGTCCATGAAACGCATCCTGCCGCCGATCGCCGCCGCAGTGCTCGTCGCGATGCCCGCCGGGGCGTACGCCGCGCCGGCCCTAGGGGAGACGGCGTGCACCAGCCCATCTCTCGAAATCACCTATTACTAGAGGCCGGAGGATACCGATGATCGCTCGACGTGCCGCGCTTTGCTCGATGCTCTTAGCCTTGGTGCTCGGCGCCGACGCCGCAAACGCTCTCGCAAAGCCGACCCCTGTTCCGGGCGGAGCGAACCAGCTCGCCGGCGTGAGCGGAACGCTCGCGCAAACGCTGTTCAACGGCACGCTGCGGCTGCACCGCATGTCGCTCAAGGACGCGGTGCCGGCCGATAACGTTCACCCGAACGCCCCGGGCGAACGCACGCTCGTGTTTCGCGCGATCGTCAACAACGGCACGCATCACGAGGACCACGGCTATTTTGACGCGACGCTCGCCGATGCGGACGGGATCACCGTCACCGGGCGGCCGCTCGACGACGGCTGGAGCCTCGAACCCGGCGCCGGCGCGCGCGTCGTGAACGGCTTCTCCGTACCGGCCGGTTTCGTCCCGACGAAGCTGCTGCTGGTCGAAGCCGCGCACCCCAAGTCGCGCGCGTTCCGCATCACGCTCAAACCCGGCGATCTTTCGTCAGCCCCGGGAGCGCCCGGCGCACCGCCGCCCGCACCGACCGCCGCGCCGTAACGGGCAGCCTGACCGCCCAGATCGTCCCGGCACGACACTAGGATGACGCGCACCGCCCGGCCAACCACAACCCTCGCGCGAGCAATCGCGGCGTTGCTTCTGGTCTGCATCCCGGAGGCGACCCTCGCCGGCCCCAATCTCGCCGGGTCGTTCGCGGACCCGCCCTACGCGCTCGCCGCGCACTGCGACCTCGCGCAACCGATCGCGTTCGTCAACCTCCTCGTCGTGAATCGCGGGGATGCGCGCACGGCGGCGATTCCCGTGACGGCGACGGACGGCGCCGGCGTTCTCCGCGGCTCGACGACGTTGCTACCGATACCGCCCGGAGCGCAGAGCGCGCTCCTCGTGCCGCTCCTCGACATGCCGTCGAATCCGGGTGCGCTCGGCGGTACGCACACCATCACGATATCGCTCGGCGCATTCCACCTCGCACCGGTCGCAGTGACGGTTCCACCCACGTTCTGCGCGACGCAAGCGCCGGGCGCTGCGACGGGCGGCGTTTCGCGGTCGGCCGCCGAGCGCGCGGCGCACCTACCTCTTGCGGTGACCCCGGGGCCTTTGATCGGCGTCACCAAGCCCAGCTCGAACGTGGCGAGGATCACCGCCGAAAAGAGCACGCCGGCCGCCCCCGGCCAGATGTACATACCGAACTCCGCGAAGCAATGTGCGTGGCACGTGGGCGTGCTCGGTGCTTTTGCGTGCCCGGACTTGATCCGGTCGGGCGACGTTCTGCTCGTCTGGGACTGGGAGCCGGGAAGCATAGGGCCGCGCGACATCGACGGCTTCCGCGTGTACCGCGTGGACGGCCACATGAAGAAACTCGTCTACACACGTGCGAACAAGAAAGACATCACGCTCTACGACCTGCCCGGACCATCGGGCACACACATCGGGCAGTGTTACGCCGTAGCCGCGTACGCCGGCTCTTTCGAGAGCGCGCTCAGCGGCATGGCCTGCCTGACCAGGCAAAACACGATATCGCTGGCGCAGCCGTCGGTAGTGCCTACGCCGTCGCCGACGCCGGTCCCGCGGCACGTCGTCATCCACATCACCGAGGATTCATTTCCGACCGATACGGTCGTGGCCGCGGGAGGCGACGTAACGTGGATCAACGATGACACGGACGCCCATACGGTGGAGTTCGATGGAGGGAACTACGGCCGCGAGCTCGCGCCCGGCGGCAGATACACCCATACGTTCCCGGACAAGGGCGTAAATTACGTTGCGAACTATCTCTGCCGGTACCACATGAGCATGAACGGCAGGCTTACCGTCCTCCACTAACGGCAGGCACCAAGACCCTCGCGTTTGATGAAGTTCGTGAGAACATGGATCATCGCTAGGTAGTGGTACAAGCCGGAAAGCCAGATCGGATCGTACTGTGGCTCGGCGTTGGGGGGGCGGCGTGCGGGAATACTAGCCCGACCAGATCTCTCCATCATGTCAGGAGACCACTATGCGTCCATTTGTCACGATGGTATTGCTCGGTCTTTTTGCGGCAGTCGCTCCCTCGGGACCCGCCGCCGATGCCGCGGACGTGCCGAGCCTTGAAGCGCGGGTGGTGGCCGTCGGAATCCCGGGTGCCGGCGCGCTTAGTGCGGTCGGGGTGTTTCATCCCGGCGGTCCGATCCACGACAACCCGGCATTTGCGGCGATGACCGCACCGGGTCGGGTGCTCGACCCGGCCCGCGTCCTGGTCACGAGCACAGCGAATTTCGGCAGCCCGCGGATCCCCGGCTTTGCCGAAGGAGCGATCCTGTCGATCGATCCGAGTGGCACCACGACGATCGTCGTGCCGACGGCATTCGCCGCCGCGAGCGGACAGGCGACAGCCGTCGACGGGCGTGTCCAGCTCTTCAGCGCGGCCAGCCCAGCCTTCGTGAACGGCGTTAATTCACCGAAGGCTGTGACCGCCGAATTCCCGGCCGTCTCGAACCCGCTGGGGATCTCGATCAACAACGCCTTTGGTCGACTCTGGTTCCCGAGTTCGCCGCGCGGAGCGGCCGGTGCGGGGTTCGAGTCGATCGTCGATCCGTCCGGAATCCCGCTCGCGAAGGCCCCTCATGTCGTCGCGGGCGGTGTTTTCACCGAAACGAAAACCAATCGTAGTCCGCAACTCGTCCAGGGCGCCATCGCCGGCGGCCTGATAGCGAACGCGTTCGTGGGGGCGTCCTCCGATGGAAGCAAACGCGCGGTGTTCGCCGCACTCGGGGCCGATGGCAGCCTCGTCCAAATCCACACCGAACAGGGACTCGACGGTCTCGCGCCCGCCGGAACGATCACGCCGCAGCGCGGAGGGGCCGAGCGTGCCGGGATGCTCTTCAATTGGGTTCCCAATCGGATCTTGTATGTGACCGACGCCGCCGCGAACGCGATCCTCGCGATCCCGGTCGCCGACGACGGT
This sequence comes from Vulcanimicrobiota bacterium, assembly GCA_028287525.1. GTDB lineage: Bacteria > Vulcanimicrobiota > Vulcanimicrobiia > Vulcanimicrobiales > Vulcanimicrobiaceae > Vulcanimicrobium. The sequence goes on from JAQBPM010000132.1 coordinate 19,681, forward strand.
AAGGTGTTTACGACCGGACCCGCACGGCGGATCACGGTTGCGGCACTCCACGCGCCCTTCGATCTCGCCCCCGCGGTCCCTGAATCGGCAAACGGCGTGTTCTCCAGCAACACCACCCTCGCAGGTGGTTCGGACCTCTACGTGCTCAACGGCGACGGAACGATCGCCCGCCTGCGGCAGGACGGCACCGTCGTCGCCGTCCGGCGCGTCTCGGTTCCCGGAGCCGGCGTCCTCGGTGCGGGACGTCTCGCCGGCATCGCTACCGCGCCTGACGCCGCGCATCTCTGGCTCACGGTCTCTGGATCGCTCGCCGCACAACCGGCAGGCGCGGTGATCGAGGTGCCGGCGTTCGGCGCGCGTGTCGCACGCGCCGCATTGCCGGCGACTCTCGCGCGGGCCGGCAATGCGGCATTTCGCCGCACGTTCGATCCCCAATCGGGACTCGGTCCGTTGTTCAACGAGCGCTCGTGCATTGCGTGCCACCAAACGCCCTCCGCGGGCGGGATGGGACGCGATGGCCTCGCCGTCGTGCTACGCGTGGCGCATCTCGACCCGGCGTTCGACCCGCTGCTCGGCCACGGCGGTCCCGTGGCGCGCGCACATTCGGTGAGCGACCTTGGCTTCGCCTGCGGATTGACCGCGGGCGTTCCTGCGGAAGCGAACGCGATCTCGGTCCGGAACGCGCCCGCGCTGTTCAACATGGGCGCCATCGACGCGCTCGACGAGCGCGCGATCGTCGAGAGTGCGATCGCCTATCCCGACGGCGTGTACGGACGGCCGAATTGGATCGCAGCGCCGGACGGAACGCGCCGCGCGGGGCGCTTCGGGTGGAAAGCGGACACGGTAACCCTCGAAGCGTTCGTCGCGCAGGCGTTTCGCAACGAGCTGGGGGTGACGAGTCCCCTCGAGCCGCGCGACCTCGTCGAAAGCCGTCCAGGGGATCCTCGGTGCGTGGGCGAGCATGAGGCGGCGGAGGACGACGGAACGCTCGTGCGCGCGGTGACGGCGTTCGTCGCAACGCTCCAACCACCGTCCACCCCATGCGTGCGATGCGGCGCCGGAGCGTCGGTATTCGCATCAATCGGCTGCGCGGAGTGTCATGCGACGCGCGTACTCGCGCCGTCGCAGCGCCCGCTCTATTCCGATCTGCTGCTTCACGACATGGGTCCCGCTCTCGACGACGGCTTCGTGCAAGGAACGGCGCGCGGTGTCGACTGGCGCACGACGCCGCTCGCAGGTCTCGCGACCCGCCGACGCCTGCTCCACGATGGTCGCGCAATAACGGTCGCCGACGCGCTTCTTGCGCACGACGGAGAAGCGTCCCGTGCTGCACGCGCATTTCGAACGCTTGACGCGCAGAGCCGGTTTGCGCTGATCACGTTTCTGAACACGCTATAGCAGCGCTCCTACGTCAAGTCGGAGTCCCCGTCACGGACGCCATTACACGCCCGGCGGTAACCGGCACCTTAGGGAACGACTTCATCACGATGCCGCCCTCCAATGTGCCACCCGAAGACGATTGAATTGCCTCGACGAGCGATCGGGAGCGCTTTGCCTCGCGCAGCTCCCGTAGGCGCTTGTCTCGTAGTCCGGACAAGTGAACTTCGCGACCTGATCGGCCGTTACCGCGATTGAAGATGGCCCTCATCGTACGCGTCTGCGCCGTAGTGGTCGCAGCCGTTCTTTTTTGCTTTTTTCCGATACCCGTCGCAGCCCAACCGTTGACGACGACGTTTTCGCTGGCCGGCGACCAAGCCTTGAGCACGCTCCTTCATGTCCTCTACACGGGCAGCGGCTTGTGGCGCGAATGCGACGCGCCGGCCTGTGCGCAAGCCAATAGTGACTGGGGAACCGACTCGACGACGGACGCTCTGTACCTGCGATGGACGGCGACGCACGATCCGACGATCCGCACGGTGATGGCAAGGCTCGTAGAGACGGCGCAACGCTACCCGGAACCGTGCCCGCGCGCCGCGTGCCCGTGGTGGAGCGACACCCCGGCCTGGGACGCGGTCACGCTGATGCGCGAGTATGAGGTGCTCGGCAACGATCCGGGGGCGCTCGCGAGCGCGCAGCGCGCCTTCCGCTATCTCTCGCAATCGCAGAGCTTCACGGCCGGCGCCTGTCCCGAGATCCCGTACCAGCAGCCGCAGCCATCGGGGAGTGTCGTAAAGACGCTGGAGACCGACGCGAACGCGATCAAAGCGGCGCTGTTGCTGTACGGTGCGACGCGGTATCCCTCGTATCTGAACTTTGCCCGCGCGCGTTACGCGGCGGACCGCCATTACTATTTGGATGCGGACGCGCCGCTTTACTCGGTCCACGTCGTGGATGACGGCACGCACTGCGAGCAGGTACCGCGCCGATTCTTTGCGTCGGTCAACGGCGACATGATCTGGAACGGGGTCGCGCTCTGGCGCGTCACGGGGGAGCAGCACTACTACGACGACGCGATCGCGACGGCCCGCGCCGTCGACCTTGACCTCTCCGACGGGCGCGGCGTCTTCGTCGACATCCAGGGGGAGAACGACGTCGTTGAGCCGCTGGTCGAAGCGATGTACGACCTGGCGGCGAACGAGCACCTCGCGTTCGCGCGCGACTGGATCGTCCGGAACGCCGGTGCCGCTCTCTCCGCCCGCGCGGCGGACGGCACCATTTCGCGCTTCTTCGACGGTCCGGCGCAACAGGTTACGTCGGTGTGGGAAACCAACGGCGGCCTTGCGCTCGAGATCGCCGCGGCCGCCCTCGACCCCGGGGGCATCGCGCCCGACGACGACACGTGGCAGGCCGCCCGGTTTGTCGGCAAGCCGGTCACGACGCTCCCCGCGACGATCGTGTTCGACGGGTCGGGGATCGCGCTGATCGGGACGATCGGCGAGGCATGCGGGAGCGGGCACGTGCGCGTCTTCATCGACGGCGTCGAGACGTTCGACCGCACCGGCCTCTGGCAAAATCCGTCGATGCCCGCCGGCGATTCGGTACTCTTCGCGTGGCGTTGGTCGAAGACCGGGACGCACACGATCCGCTTGGAGCCAGGCAACGCCGCCGAGATCGGCCCGAGCGTGATGCATCTGAAGAGCTTCGTCCTCGCGCCGCTGTTGGCGCGCGAGGTCGCAACCCGGAAGATGCGAGCCTCATTGGGTATTGCGATCAGCGGGCGCCGCAATCGAGGTCGGGGTTCTCGCGCAGGAACGCCCGCAGCCGCCACGATTTTGATTTCGAGATCGGAAGCTGGGCGATCGCACCTTCGGGCTACGGCCACGTCGTGCGCAAGCCCTGGGACGGTGCGACGATCGCTCAGCTCGTCATTCGGAAGCCGGCGCCCGACGGCCGTCCGGTGCTGATCCGATTCGTCTATTCACACGTCACGCGGCGCTCGTTCCAAACGGTGCAGACGGTGTCGCACAATAACGGCCGGACGTGGACCGCCCGCACGACACGGCTGTTCACGCGCATCGGTTCGGAGAGGCCGAATTGACGAAGCTCGTCGAGCGTGAGCGCGCCGGCCACGACGTGCGAGGAAGAAGCTCGTGGCGGGTGGGGGCGTGGTCCTGAATCGAGCCTCTCGGACATCTGCTTAGCCGTCTGCACTGCGCTTGACGCGGCGGTCGATCTGCAGAAAGCTGCATCTCGCCGACCAGATCTCCGAATGCGTCCTGGGGGATGGACAGGCCGTTAATGATTGCGGCCGCGGCGGCGCGCGCCACGGTTGCACGAGGATCAGGCATAAAAGCGCTCTGTTGACTCCGTCTGCTCCCGATGCCCTTCGTATGGAAATGGCACGTTCAACGTACGACGCGGAAGGTACATTGTCAGTTAGCAGACACGTCGACATCGCCGCACTACGATCCAAACATGGTTTCGATTAACGTAAATGGTGCTCACCACACCATCGACGGTCCACCGGACACGCCATTGTTGTGGGTTATTCGCGACGAGCTGGCATTAACCGGAACAAAGTTTGGCTGCGGTGTCGCACAATGCGGAGCGTGTACCGTCCACGTGAATGGCGAGGCAACGCGTTCGTGCTCGTTCCCCGTCTCCGGTGCCGTCGGCAAGGAAGTGCGAACGATCGAAAGTCTGTCGCGCGACAATTCTCATCCGGTTCAACAGGCATGGATCGCGGAGCAAGTCCCGCAATGCGGATACTGTCAATCAGGTCAAATCATGGCAGCCGTAGCCTTGCTTCGTAAACATCCACATCCAAGTAACGAACAGATCGATCAAACGATGACGAATATTTGCCGATGCGGCACATACGACCGCATCCGCAGTGCGATTCACCGCGCCGCGACGGAGCCGTAGGATGGAAGCGCACTCCTTGAAGCGGACCGACTTCATAAAACTGACCGGCGCCCTGGGCGCAGGTCTTGGCCTCGGGTTCATCATGCCGGCACGAGCACAAAATCAGTTGAGTAATCGTACCGTCTTTGCTCCTAGCGTTTGGGTACGCATTGCGCCCGACGAGACGATAACGGTAATGCTCAGTAAATCGGAGATGGGTCAAGGCGTGATTATGGGGATGCCGACGATTCTCGCCGATGAGCTCGACGCAAACATCGACCACGTCCGAACAGAATTTGCGCCGCCCAACCTGCGCTACATCGATCCCGACATTGGTGATCAGGTGACTGGGGGCAGTACTGCGGCGCATAGCGGCTGGATGCCCTTGCGCCGTGCGGGCGCTGCGGCTCGCGCGATGCTCGTCGCCGCCGCGGCGAAGCAGTGGGGGGTTGAGCCGTCCGAGTGCACGACGCGCGCGGGCTCCGTGTACCACCGGAGGTCAAATCGCACCGCCACGTATGGCAGCCTCGCGATCGCCGCGAGCGCACTTCCGGTCCCGACCGACGTGCCGCTCAAGTCGCCGGATCGGTTCACGCTCATTGGGAAGCCCCGGCCACGTACCGACATCCCGCTGAAGGTCAACGGTTCCGCACAATACGGCATCGACGTCCGCGTCCCAAATATGAAGTACGCAGCAATAGCTCGCTCACCGGTCTTCGGCGGACGCGTCAAAAGCTTCGATGCTCGGAAGGCAAAGGCTGTCCCTGGCGTCATCGACGTCGTGCAAATCTCGAACGGGGTCGCCATCGTCGCTAAGAACACGTGGGCGGCATTTCAAGGTAAGAATGCACTAGCGATCGTTTGGGATGAAGGCCCAAACGCCAAGGTGAGCACAGAGTCGCTCTTTGCGGAAGCCGAGCACCTCGCGCGAACTCGGAAGAACGAGCGCGTGGCAATCTCGCGCGGCAAGCCTGACATGGCCGCCGGTACGGTTGTCCAAGCGGAGTATCGGGCTCCGTTTCTTGCCCACGCTGCGATGGAGCCGATGAATACGACGGCCGACGTGCGGGACGGTCGGTGCGAAGTCTGGACCCCGACCCAGGTGCAGCTGCGCGCACAGGCCGCAGCCGCAAAGGGCAGCGGCCTACCGCCCGAGCGGTGCACGATTCACACCACGTTCCTGGGCGGTGGTTTCGGCCGGCGCCTTGAGGCGGACTACGTGCAAGAGGCGGCTGAGGTTTCGAAGGCGATTCAGGGGCCGGTCAAGGTGACGTGGACCCGCGAGGACGACATCAAAGGTGACTTCTATCGCGCGATGAGCCTGGACGTGGTGCGTGGTGTCGTCTCCGGCGGCGAGCTCAAGGCGCTGTCATATCAGGTCGTCCAACCCTCATGGATCCGCCGCTGGCATCCTCCGGAGTTCAAGAACGGTATCGACGCTGAGGACCTGAACGAAGTCATCAACGCCCCATACTTCGTGCCGAATTTTCGCGTCACGTACATCGATCACGAGCATGGCATTCCGATCGGATCGTGGCGTGCAACGAATGCTAATTGGCACGGATTTGTGACGGAGACCTTTATCGACGAACTGGCTCACGCGGCGGGAAAGAACCCGCTCGCATTTCGGCTCTCGCTGTTAAAGGGTAATCCACGTGCAGCAAACGTCTTGGAGCTAGCGGCGGAAAAGGCCGGCTGGGGTCTCAAGCGCGACGGAATCGCTCAGGGCCTTGCCGTCACCTTCTGGCACGGAAGCTATGCGGCAATGGTGGCGGACGTTTCGATGCGCGACAAGATGCCGAAGGTGCATCGCGTCGTCGCCGTCGTCGACTGCGGTACCGTAATCAATCCCGACATCGTCGCCCAACAAGCGCAGGGTGCGACAAACTTCGGTCTATCGGCGGCACTCACCGGGAAGATCACGATTGCGGATGGTCGAGTTGTCCAAAGCAATTTCTATGACTACACGGTTCTACGGATGGCCGATGCCCCATCGATCGAAGTCCACATCGTACCGAGCAGTGCGCCACCTAAGGCGATCGGCGAGGTATGTACTCCGCCGATCGCGCCGGCTGTCGGCAACGCAGTAGCTGTGTTGACCGGCAAACGAGTGCGAATGCTGCCCTTTGTTGACGCACTTGCATAACACTTCTGTTAGAGAGAGATCTGATGAAAGTACAAGACTTTGGCGAGAAAACACGAGGCTTTGGCGACCCGTCGCCGAGAGGCGAGACGAGCATGGTACCCAGCAGCCGCCGCGTGATGTGGCTTGGCATGTTTCTGTTTCTGCTGGGAATGCTCACGGCCTTTGTCGAGCCACACCTCATCAACGTGCGCATGGGGCTTGCAGCGCACTTGGTGGGCTTGCTGAACGGTATCTTTCTGGTTGCGCTGGGTGCCATCTGGACCGAGGTGAGACTGCGTCCCCACGCAAAGGCGATCGCGTTCTGGACCGCGATGTACGGCACCTATGTGAACTGGGCGTTCACCATTATCGCTGGGGCGTTCGGTACCGGGGCCGTGTCTCCAGTCTTGGCACCAGGCCGTACTGCGCAAGTCTGGCAAGAGGGCTTTGTGATGGCTGGATTTATCAGTGTGTTCCCTGCGATGCTCATCTGCGCCGTGCTCGTTCTCTGGGGTCTTCGGGGTGACCGCGGCTTGGAGAAATCGCAGCCGCAGCGAGAAAATGCGGAAATGTCAACGCCCATCGTTGCTCGACGCGCTACGTGAACATTGGCATCGCGAATCTAGTGACTGAAAAGTGCCTGCATTACAAGCCACAATCGGCGTGACATAATCGGCGCCAAAAAAAAGGAGAGAAAGAATGTCAGCCAGCCCTATTGAGGTCGTGGGTCAGTGGTTACAAAACGTCGCAAACCCCGATGTGGTCAACAAGATCGTCGCCCAAGACGCCACCTTTGTCTCGCTCAACACCGAGGACGCGGAACTTACGAAAATCCTACCGTGGGCCGGCACATGGTTCGGCCCGAAGGCGTTCCTCGACGTCCGCGCCGGAATCTCTTCTCAGTGGGACATCGAGGCGTTCAATGTAACCACCATGTTCGCTTCCGATGAGAACGTGGGCGTCTTCGGCGACTTTCGGTACAAATCGAAGTCACTCGGAAAAGTGGTCGCGTCCCCGTTCGCTATCCTGGTCAAAGTCGTCGACGGTAAGGTCACCTATGTTCAGTTCATGGAAGACACCTACGCCGCGGCGTCCAGCTTCCGGAAACAGGGCACGTGGACCGTCCAAACCAAAGCAGATGCAGAGCCGTTCCAAGTCTGAAGCCTAACCGTGGACGAACAAAAACGGCGGAACGCCGGAAATTGCGCCGGCGATGCAGGCCGCATCGACGAGCGCAGTGATGTCACGCGACGCTGATTGAACGCAATTGCCGCCGCGGCGAAACGGGCCTTGTCCCGCCGCATTGGGACATCGGCGAACGCAATTAAAAAAAAGGTAGCTTCAAGGGCACAAGATTCGAAACGCCTACGGAGATCGTCACAGCGTTTTACGATGATCGACGTGCTAGGGGTCGCTGGAGATATATGAAGGCTCTAATCGTTCAGGGTTACGGTCAAGACGCGAGCATCGGCCAGATCGACATGCCGCATGTGAGAGACGGTTATCTGCTCGTTCGGATGCAGGCGGCCGCGGTGAATCCGTGGGACTACAAACTTATCAGCGGCATGGTAAAGGATCTTTCGCCGATCACGTTTCCATACGTTCCGGGGATGGACGGCGCGGGCGTCGTGCTCGAAGTCGGTGCGGGCGCCGATGAATGGAACAAGGGTGACGCCGTGCTCGGCATGTTCGCGACCGGAACGCTCGCACAATATGCGTTGATTTCGGCCGCGGACACGCGCCTTGCGCGAAAACCGGACGATTTGGACTTCGAGCACGCGGCCGCCGTTCCGGAGGCCGGGCTGACTGCGAAGACGATACTGCGCGCGGCAAACGTGCGTGACGGGCAAGATGTGCTCATCATCGGCGCAACCGGGGGCGTCGGGCTGTATGCCACACAGCTTGCGAAGGCCCAAGGCGCGTGCGTGATTGCAACCGGCAAGAGCGAGGATGCCGATTATCTCCAACGGCTCGGCGTGACCAATGTCATCGACTACGCTTGCGTCGACCTTACCACGCAGATGCGAAAGCGGTATCCCAGCGGAGTTGATGTCGTCATCGACCTCATCAATACAGGAGACGCTCTGATCCGCGACGCCGACGTCATGCGCAGGGGCGGGACCCTCGTGTCGTCGCTCTTCGGTCCGGATAAGCGCGCCTATCCGAATGACATCACGGTGCACTATATCCAGCTGCAGGCACAAAAAGGCGACCTCGAGGGCCTCGCGCGGCGTGCTGCGATCGGTGAGCTTCAGGTGGAGATCGGACGAACGTACGAGTTTGTGGATGGAGCACAAGCCTTAGCCGACTTGCGCGACCCGGCGAAGCACACGCGCGGCAAGCTCATCGTTCGCGCGGCGCCCTAAATCGAAGGGGCTGCTCGCGTGCGCAGGCGTGAGATACTTTCAAAGCATGGCAACGGCGCGCAACGCGGAGCTTGCGCCGATCCTCAAATCACATAGGGAGGACCATCATGGCAGCCAGCAACCGAGACCCTTTCGTCAAGAGGGCAAGCATGTCAAAAACTATCGTGATCGTCGGGTTCGGGCCCAGCACCTCGACCGCCGTCGCCGAAAAATTCGGCACGGAGGGCTTTTCCGTTGCACTCGTCGGCCGGAACAAGGACCGCCTCGACGCGGGAGTTTCGGGCTTAAAAGCCAGAGGGATCGTGGCCGGCGCGTTCCCGGCTGACGCCGCCGACCCGGCAGCCATCGTCGCGGCAATTCGTAGCGCGCGCAGCGAACTCGGCCCCATCGCTGCAATCCACTGGAACGCGTATGGAGGCACGGAAGCCGGAGATCTTCTCACCGCCGATCCGGCCGCGCTGCGCGGGATTTTCGACATCGCCGTCTTCGGGCTTCTCGCCGCCACCAGCGAAGCGCTTCCCGATCTCAAGAGCGCCGGCGACGGAGCCATTCTGATAACGAACGGCTACTTCGGCGAACTGTCGGCGGACATAGACGCAACCGTAACTTCTCTTAACGTGATGGGCGTCGCGCTTGCTGCGGCTGCGAAAAATAAGCTGGCCGGTATGCTGGCGCAGCGGCTAAAAGGCGACGGCGTCTATGTGGGCGAGGTCATGGTTCGCGGGTCAATCAAGGGCACACCGACGGATAGCGGCAATTCGATCGACCCCTCGAAGATCGCAGACAAGTTTTGGGAGGTCTACAAGGCTCGCGGCGAGACGCTCGCAGCCGTCAGCTGACGGCGGTTCGTTTGAGCGGGCGCTGTAGGCAGGTGACCAAAACGTAGCATTCCGCCGACGAGTGACGACCGCGACCGGACGGTGTTTGGAGCATGAGTATGTCCAACGTTGTTGACAGAAATAGCGCTGACATTGCGGCGAAGACCACGCAGATCGCGCTGACCATCAACGGTCTCGATCGGCGTCTCGAGCTGGATCCGCGCACATCGTTGCTTGACGCGCTGCGTGAACATCTCCATCTGACGGGCACCAAGAAGGGCTGCGATCACGGGCAATGTGGTGCTTGCACGGTGCTGATTAACGGCCGGCGCATCAACGCGTGTCTGACGCTCGCGGTCATGCACGAGGACGACGACATCCTGACGATCGAAGGTCTCGGGTCGCCGGGCGCCCTTCATACCCTGCAAGCCGCCTTCGTCGAGCGCGACGCCTTCCAGTGCGGCTATTGCACCCCGGGCCAGATCTGTTCGGCCGTGGGTATGCTGGCTGAAGCGAAGGCGGGGTGGCCGAGCCACGTCACGGCCGACGTCGGATCGCGCGACATCGTGTTGACCGACGGAGAGATCCGCGAGCGGATGAGCGGCAACATCTGTCGGTGCGCAGCCTATCCGAACATCGTCGCGGCCATTCGCGATGTCGCGGAGGATGCTCGCACATGAGACCCTTCACCTACGAGCGCGCGACGGATTCGCGAGCGGCGGTGACCGCGGTGTCCAGAGCCGGCGCGAAATACATCAGCGGCGGCACGAACTTGCTCGATCTCATGAAGCTCGATATCGAGCAGCCGAGCCATTTGGTCGACATCAGCCGTTTGCCGCTGAAGGACATCGACGAGCTGCCTGACGGCGGATTGCGGATCGGCGCGCAGGCGGTGAACTCCGACGTTGCCGCTGATGGCCGCGTGCGTACGCGCTACCCGGTGCTCTCACAAGCACTGCTCGCGGGCGCGTCGGGCCAGTTGCGCAACAAGGCATCCGTCGGCGGCAATCTGCTGCAGCGCACCCGCTGTCCGTATTTCTCTGATACGGCCGCGGCGTGCAACAAGCGCGAACCCGGGTCTGGGTGCTCCGCAATCGGCGGCTTCAACCGCATCCACGCGATCCTTGGCGCGAGCGACGCCTGCATCGCGACACATCCTTCCGATATGGCCGTCGCGATGACCGCGCTCGACGCGCAGGTCGAACTGCTCGGTGCCGACCAGGCGGTCAGGCACGTCGCCCTGGTGGATTTCCACCGCCTGCCCGGCAACACGCCGCACATCGAGACCGTGTTGCAGCCGGGCGAGATGATCACGGCCGTCGTGCTGCCACCGCCGCCACCCGGCCGGCAACTGTATCGCAAGGTGCGCGACCGCGCTTCGTACGCCTTCGCGCTGGTGTCGGTCGCGGCGATCGTCGCGGCAGAGCGGGGAACGATCACCGCCGCGCGCGTCGCGTTCGGCGGAGTGGCGCACAAGCCGTGGCGCGGCACCGAAGCGGAGGCTGCGCTGATCGACCACCCCGCATCCGGAGCCACCTTCCGTGCCGCCGCCGATGCCGCTTTCGCGAGCGCCGTCGGACGGGGGCACAACAACTTCAAGATCGAGCTGGCAAAGCGCACCCTCTACCGCACGCTGGCGCAAGTCACCCAGCCGGATGAGGACACACCATGACTGCGATGATCGGGAAGCCCGTGAATCGCGTCGACGGCCCGTTGAAGGTGAGCGGTCAGGCCACCTACGCGTACGAACACTGGGAGAATGACGTCGGCCAGCCGCTCTACGGCTTCATCGTCGGCGCCACGATCGGCAACGGACGTATCGCGCGGATCGATACCACCCGTGCCGAACGCGCCGCCGGCGTGCAGCTGGTGATGACACATCTGAATGCACCTGTGCAAGGCATCCCCACCCCCGACCCATCCGTCCCCTTGCCATACTGGGTCGCGAAGCCGGAACTGAGCAGCCCCGACATTCACCATTACGGCCAGCCGGTGGCGCTCGTCGTCGCGACGACGTTCGAGCAGGCACGAGCGGCATCCAATCTCGTCGACGTCGAGTACACCGCGGAGCCGGGACACTACGAATTCGCCGCACGCCACGATCAGGCGTACGCCCCGAAGACGCTGGTCATGGGAATTGCGACCGACACCGCGGTGGGCGATTTCGACTCCGCCTTCGCCGGCGCCGAGGTCAAGATCGATCAGCGCTTCACGACGCCGTATGAGTTCTCCCAGCCGATGGAACCGAATGTTTGCCTGGCAGTGCCGCATCGGGACGGGGAGGAGCTGACGGCCTACGTCAGCACGCAGATCGTCTCTGCGGCCCGTGCCAGAATTGCCAAGACGCTCCTGATGGACCCGCAGCGGATCGACATCGTCGCGCCGTACATCGGCGGGGGATTTGGCTCGAAGCTGGCGGTCCACGCCGAGACGATCCTCGCGCTCCTCGCGGCTCGGCAGTTGAAGCAGCCGGTCAAGGTCGCGATGACCCGGCAGCAGATCTTTCAACTGGTCGGTATGCGCACCACGTCGAGCCAACGTGTGCGCCTTGGCGCGGAGCGTGATGGACGACTGGTCGCCCTTGCCCATGAGGCGACGATGTACGCCAACCCCCAGGAGGAATGGGCCGAGCCGATGGCCGCCTTCCTGCGCAGCCTTTACGCCGCGCCCAACCGGCTGACGCGCCATCGGCTGGTGCCGCTCGATCTGCAGGGTAATGAAGATGTCCGAGCGCCGGGTGAGGCGCCGGGCTTGCTGGCGCTTGAGTCGGCGATGGACGAACTCGCGCATGCGCTCGCGATGGACCCCGTCGAGCTGCGGATCGGGAACGAGCCGACGCGCGATCCCGAGCGTGACGTGCCCTTCTCGGACCGCCGTCTCGTCGAGTGCATGCGCGAAGGGGCGCACCGCTTCGGCTGGGAGGGCCGCCCCGCTCGACCCGGGAGCCGGCGCGACGCGCGGTGGCTGGTCGGCTACGGCATGGCGGCGGCCAGCCGCGGGCATCCCCAGGCGCCGACCAAGGCGCGCGTTCGCATCGGAGCCGACGGGAACGCCGTCGTCCAGTCGGACATGACCGACATCGGGACCGGCACCTACACGATCCTGACCCAGGTCGCCGCCGAATGCCTCGGGCTGCCGATGGACCGCGTCCGGGTCGAGCTCGGACGTTCGGAGTTTCCAACCAGTTGGGGTTCAGGCGGCTCGTGGGGCGCCGCCAACTCGAGCAATGCGGTCCGCCGCGCGTGCGAGGCGCTGTGCGAGAAGCAGCGAACCGCGGATGGTCGCATCCCGGCCGAAGGGCTCGAAGCGGAAGGCGAGATCGTCGGCGCGTCCGATGATCCGAACTTCACAAACTACTCGATGAGCAGCTACGGGGCCCACTTCGCCGAAGTCGGCGTCGACATCGACACCTGCGAGATCCGGCTCCGCCGCATGCTGGGCGTGTTCGCGGCAGGGCGCATCCTGAACCACAAGACCGCGCGCTCGCAGCTGATCGGCGGCATGATTTGGGGGGTGGGCGCGGCGCTGCACGAAGAGGCCGTCATCGACAGCCGCTCCGGCGCCTTCGTCAACCGTGATCTCGCCGAATACTTGGTGCCGGTGCACGCCGACATTCCAGAGATCGACGCCATCGTGCTCGACGGCTTCGACGACAAAGCGAACGCACTCGGCGTTAAGGGCATCGGTGAGTTGAGCATCTGCGGCGCCGGAGCGTCGATCGCGAATGCGGTGTTCAACGCCACCGGCGTGCGGGTGCGCGATTTCCCCATCACGCTCGACAAGGTGTTGCCCGGCTTGCCGCTCGCGGAGGTCTGACATCGCCCCCGATTTTCGGATCGCTATTGCGACCGCGATGAGACGCAACCCGAGAGAGCGAGCGATGTGAGGTCCGCGAGCGTGCTCAGCTGCGCGCGCTCGATCTCGGAATACGTGCGGGCGGTGGTGTGGAGTACGTTCAGCCGCCCGACGAACCCGCGTTGTACTTTTCGACAACCCGACGCTTTTTGTTCGGGCGCCGAGCAAAGGCGCGACCGAACGCCGCACTTACAATATGCGACAAGTCGTTGCGCTTGAAGCTTACTTGCTACCGACGATCCGGCATACCGGCGATCGTCATGACTTTAACATGAATGCGAAGAGGAGAATTACTCATGAAAGAGGCCGATATCCACACCGTTGCGGGCGCCACAGAAACCTCCACGCAGAAGTCCGGCGTCATAGCCATGCTCCTGTCTGTCGGGGCCGGGGCAAGCGGCTCGCTAGATCCATTTGACGCTCACTACAAGCAACACAATATTAATCTCGCGGATGGCTTGGAGGGTCTCAGCGGCTGGGTTGAGACGCTTCCGAAAGACGCCGATCTCGTCTCGCCGATCCGCATCTTTGAGGACGAAGATTATGTCTTCACCCATTCCACGTTCGTCTTTGGCGAGTTGCTGGTCGGCTTCGATGTCTACCGATTCGAGAACGGAAAGATCGTGGAGCATTGGGACAACCAGCAGCCTATGGCCCAGGCTAATGCGAGTGGGCATACCATGATTGACGGTCCGACGCGTTCGACCGGTGGCAATAACAGGACTAATAAGACACTGGTGCGTGCGTTTGTCGACGAGTTCTTCGTTCAAGGACGCATGGACAAGGTGGCCGGCTACTTTGACGGTGACCATTATATCCAGCATAACCCGCTAGTCGCAGATGGCCTGTCGAGTTTGAGGGCAGCCGTTCTGACTGCAGCCAAAGCCGGCGTCGTTACTAAATACGACACCATCCACAAAGTGTTGGGCGAGGGCGATATGGTGCTGGTGCTGGGCGAAGGCCGTTTTGCCGGAATGCCGACGGCTTTTTACGATTTGTTCCGCGTCGAGAACGGCAAGATTGCAGAGCACTGGGATGTGCTTGCGACGATTCCTGACCGCAGCGCGTGGAAGAACCTGAACGGTAAATTCTAGTCATGGCACTGTATCGAAAAGCCGTGTGGGAATAGTCCGCGTCGGAAATTGCGCGCTCAACGGGGTCGTGAGATTGTTCGACCAGGGCACATTCGTCGTTTCAGGCGCGAGGTACGCGGTCGGACCGCACCGTCTAGCTGTAAGGACCGCGAGCATTGATAACAGGGGACTCGCCGACATCCCAGAGATCGACGCCATCGTGTTCGACGGCTTCGACGACAAGGCAACGCGATTGGCGTCAAGGGCATCGGTGAGCTGAGCATCTGCGGTGCCGGAGCGTCGATCGCGAATGCGGTGTTCAACGCCACCAGGGGTGCGGGGTGCGCGATTTCCCCATCACGCTCGACAAGATGCGGCCCGGCTTGCCGCTCACGGAGGTCTGACATTGCCCCGATCCTCGGATGGTTACTGCGACCGCGATGAGACGCAACCCGAGAGAGCGAGCGACGTGAGGTCCGCGAGCGTGCTCAGCTGCGCGAGCTCGAGCTCGGAATACGTTTGGGCGGTGGTGGTGCGGAGTATGTTGAGGTGCCCGACGAACCCGCGTTGTGATCGGATGTTCGCCATGGCGAACGAATGGTCGTCCAAGCCGACGGCATCGAGTGCTTCGCGGTTCTTCGCGGCGAGGTCGGGGAAACGGGCCTCGCGCTCGGAACGGGTCACCAGGTCGCCGGGCCGTGCCATGAGCGTGTAGCAGCAGAGGTCATCGATGACGGCGCCGCCCCAGCGCTCGCGGACCAGCGCTTCGAACCGCTTCAGGCGATCTCCGTCTTCGTCGAAATCGCCGGTCGCCGCCAAATCCCAACGGCCCTCCCCGACCCTCGTGGATGTCAATATCACGGCCGGCGCGAACTGCATCATCGCGTAGTCCCGAACGACCGTCAGCACTTCCGCTTCCGTCGTCGCAGCCCACAGGTGCCGCGTGAGACGACGCAACGATCCGAACGCGTCGAGCATCGCGGTCGAACGGTCCATTAAGGAAACTGAGCGAAGCTCGGGGACGGCGAGCCGGAACAGCGCCGCGCGTTCGGCGGGGTTCATCATCAGCGCGTCGGCGACCCGAGCTAGGATGGCTGCGGAGACGTGCACCGCGTGGTCGCCCTCCATCAGCAGGTACCACTGGCGGCTGATCCCGACGACTTCGGCGACCTCCTCCTGGCTGACGGTCTTCCCGATGCGCATTGGCGGGCGCAGGTACTGGCCCAGCGACAGACGGTCAGGACCGATCCGTGCGCGGCACCGCTTGAGGAGCCCGCCCAGCCGATCCTGCACTTCCTCGGTGTAAACGTTCAAGGTCGCCGACGATGTCGCATCGCGTCCCATTGAGGGACGAATGATCGCACGACCGCGAAACGGCGTCAAACAACCCCCTCTTTGTCGACGGATAATCCGTCACTTCTCGAATCGAAGCTGCGGCGGCGGCCCTCCAAGGGTCTGGGAGAAGCTGCAGCGGAGCATCCGAGATGGCGGTCGTAAGGATGAGAGACGGTAATGCGTACGGATTGGAGCGCGGCGTCGAAAAAAAGGGATGGTGGAGATCGATCCGGGCGCGATCAAGACGATCGACTCAAGGGCTCGTAGGTCTCCGGATCCCTGGCGCAACTCGAACCTCTAACGCGAAGCGAAGGGCCCCGCATTTACCGGAGCCCTCACCCGTTATGTCACCTCTCTGCCTGATACGGCAGGCCGCTCGTGGGACGCGCCCGACGGAGGTAGCTGATCGACGACACCGCTCCCAGATGCGGCACCTCCCCGCCTGACTAGCGGACGCGTGAGCGTCCAAGCCGGATAGTTATTGCGACCCCGATGAGACGCAACCCGAGAGAGCGAGCGACGTGAGGTCCGCGAGCGTGCTCAGCTGCGCGAGCTCGATCTCGGAATACGTGCGGGCGGTGGTGGTGTGGAGTACGGCGAGCCGCCCGACGAACCCGCGTTGTGATTGGATGCTCGCCATGGCGAACGAATGGTCGTCCAAACCGACGACCTCGAGTGCTGGGCGTTCCTTCGCGGCGAGGTCGGGGAAACGGGCCTCGCGCTCCGAACGGGTCATCAGCTCGCCGGGTCGTACCATGAGCGTGTAGCAGCAGAGGTCATCGATGGCGGCGGCGCCCCAGCGCTCGCGGACGAACGCTTCGAGCCGCTTCATGCGATCTGCGTTGTCGGAGTCGCCGGTCGCCGCCAAATCCCAACGGCCCTCCCCGACCCTCGTGCATGTCAGCATCGCGACCGGCGCGAGCTGCGTCATCGCGTATTCCCGGACGACCGTCAGCGCTTCCGCTTCCGTCGTCGCAGCCCACAGCGGCCGCGTGAGAAGGCGCAACGATCCGAACGCGTCCAGCATCGCGGTAGAACGGTCAGTCAGCGAAGCGGAGCGAAGCTCGGGGACGGCGAGCCGGAACAGCGCCGCGCGTTCGGCGGGGTCCATCATCAGCGCGTCGGCGATCCGAGCGAGGACGGTTGCGGAGACGCGTGCCGCGCGGTCGCTCTCCATCATCAGGTACCATTGGCGGCTGATCCCGACGACTTCGGCGACCTCCTCCTGGCTGACGGCCTTCCCGATGCGCATCGGCGGACGCAGGCACTGGCCCAGCGACGGGCGCTCGGGACCGATCCGTGCGCGGCACCGCTTGAGGAGCCCGCTCAGCCGCTCCTGCTCATCCTGGGTGCAAACGTTCAAGGTCGCCGCCGATGCCCCATCACGTCCCCTTTGAGAGACGAATGATCGCACGCCCGCGAAACGACGTCAAACAACCACCACGAACGCTGCAGAGAAGGTCGTTCGCAAACGCTTGACGGTGCTCCAACTTGCCGAGCAGCTGGGGAACGTCTCGGAAGCCTGCCGGCGCGGCGGTCCAACGACGGTGTCGAGCATATCGAATTCCGGAGGAATCTAGCGAATATGCTATTACATCGGTGGAACGACGCCCTGTTCGCCGACAGTGATCTGTGCCGCCGTCAGGCGATTATTCACCAGCTGCGCCGCTGCAAAGAGGTGCGCACCCGGCGTAAGTGTCTTCCACGACGCGGACGACAGGCGTATTCGGAGGAATCTCCGCATCAATCGAACCGCCGTTATAACTGACCGTGACCCGCAGCGGGCCCCCGTGCGAAGCTTGCGAGACCGTTCCGTTGGTCATTCTCGACGCGAGCGACACGTTGCCGTTTGTCATCCTTGACCCCACTGACACCTGGCCATTCGTCATCCTCGAGCTACCTACGCCGGTGCCCGGATAATCCCAAGGGAAGCTTCCAGCGCGCTGGATGCACAAGCGCAGAGCCGGCTACGACGCGAGCCCAATCGCGCTGTTTCTCGACGGCGGAATAGCGCTTTGGCTCTGGAGCGAGCGCCACTTAAACGGCGTAACGCCGACAGATCGAACGAACGTACGTGAAAAGTGCGATTGATCGCCGAAGCCGCTTCGAAGCGCCACCTCGGATAGCGGCAAATCGGTCTCACTCATAAGCTGCATCGCGGATTCCAATCGCAAGCGAACCACGTACGCGGTAAACGTCACTCCGAGGCTGGCGCGAAACGAGCGCGAAAAATGCGAGGCGCTGATCCCTAAGAGTTCTGCGATTGCACCGATCCGCACGCCAGTCGGGAGCCGAGTCTTTATAGCCTCGTGCGCGCGCTCGATCTCCTCCCGACTCAATTTGCGAACCTGCCGCTGGCTCGCCGGAATGGGAAGCTCGTCGAACCGCCGGACGGAAACGAAAAGGCGGCCATGCTGCCCGTCGATTTTCGCCGGCAGCACGAGTTCAAGTCCGGTGAGGTCCCGCCCGTCGACTTCATCATGGACGACATCCCTAAGGATTGTTAGCATGCGTTCTCCGATGCGTTCCGCAGGGAGCGACGTCGAGGTCATGTTCCACGCCGTTTATCGTGATTGAGATCATGCTCTTCACCTCAGAGCCTATCTGGTGCCGGTACTTCAAGTGCAACCGCTCGCGCTACAGTAGCAACTCGAGCTTCGCGTGTCCGGTCATTAAAAGTGTGCAAATTTCGCCTTGCCGGGGTTCGCGATCGCCAAGGTGGGCGTACGGCGGTCGGAAGCGGTATTTACGTCGTTGGCCGTGTCCCAAGGGCATTTTGCAAAGTTTCACTGACCAGACCGCGATCGTAGGATGTGTTACGTTGAACGCGTGTCGCTGCAAATTGCGAAGAACTCTACCTGTGACGTAGAAGGCACTTTCGCCGTCGGCGGCCTCAGGTGCCGTGTCATATCATATTCGTACTCCGGCGCGATTGGGTTCGAGATGCTTTCGTCGCGACACATATTCGTCTGTGGATTGGATCGCGATCATGGGGCTATCGGTTGCTCTTTAGACGGAAAACACTACGATGCACGCGGTGCGTACGGGCAGAATTCGCTACTCCTGCCTCGCGGGCAACATTGCGTCGGTAAGCTCGGAGACGGTGCCGTTTCGCGATACCTCTTTTGCGAGTTAGAACACTCAGCATTTGCGCTGGTGCTGGGCGAGAAGATTGGCGATTTTGATCTTCGACCGCATGTCGGTCCGAGCCCCATAGCACCGGGCCTTTTGGAGCGGCTTGAATCGCTCTGCCTAACGCCCAATCACTTTCCACGTGTATATGCTGAGTTATTAGCATCGATGCTTGTTGTCGAGCTCTTCCAAGCAAGTGCCACGAAGCCCATTCCGCCCGAGCTCAGTGCAAAGGCGGGAACCGCGCGGTTCAACGTAGTGCTCGAGTTCATCGAACACCATGTTTGTCGCAATATTCGTCTGGGCGAGCTGGCGTCTCTCGTTGGTCTGAGCGTCGACCATTTCTCTCATGCATTCAAGGAGTCATATGGCGTTTCTCCCTATCGCTATTTGCTGCAACGCCGTATCAAACGAGCGCATACATTATTGCAGACTACCGATGACACGATAGCGACAATCGCCGCGAGTGTTGGGTTTTCAAGTCAGAGCCGCTTCAGTCAGACCTTCGCGAGCCTCATCGGTGCGTCTCCCTCCGCCTGCCGCTCTAACCTTGAGCTCTGAAACCGGCCAGGGGCGCATTGCGCCGTCCTGGATTGACTCGCGGCCCGCAAGCGGGCGAGCGCGGTGCGGAGACTTTGTGGAGTGCCTCGATCTTGGGCATCGTCATGCGATCATCGTCGGCAAAACACGCCGGCGGCCAGCTTGTTGACGACGCCACCGTCGTGGTTTCGTCCCTTTAGGCGCCCTCGCGCACTGCTCATCTTGCTGGTCAGTACGGCGAGTAAAACATCGGTCTCCTTAGTGGGCTGATAGCCGGGCGTTCCTGCGGAGCGATAGGGCTAAACCTAGCCATCCCTTGATCGCTGCCTGCTCCGTGGCAGGTTGTGCGACGGCCGCAAAACAGGCATTATACTGTAATGCAAGTGGCGGCGCCGGCCTTATGTCCGACTATCGATCTGATGTCTTCGGAGATCTCCTCAAGCAGTATCGCTTGGGTGCGTCTTTCTCTCAGGAAGAGCTTGCCGAACGCGCGAACGTTAGTCAAAACACGGTAAGCGGGCTTGAACGGGGCGTACGCCAGGCTCCGTATTCCCACACGGTCGAGGCACTGGCGAAGGCGCTCGGTCTTTCGCCGGCTGATCGTATGCATTTACACTCGGTTGCCGAGCGTGCTAGACGGCGCGGTCCGACCGCTCGCCTTTCACGTGCAGCGGATAATCCGCCAACGCCGAACAGTCTTCCGACAGAGCTTTCGAGCTTCGTAGGCCGTGAGGATGATGTCGCGAAGGTCGTGCAGCTCCTAGCGAGTCATCGCCTCGTGACCCTGGTTGGTTCGGGTGGCGTCGGCAAGACGCGCGTCGCGCTGCACGTCGCGGAGTTGGTCGATGGTTCAGGTCAGGGCGCGTGGTTCGTGGACTTCGCGCCGCTCACCAATGCGTCGCTGGTCCCAAACGCGATTGCATCGGCCTTGAACGTGCAGGAATCGCTCGATCGTCCTATCCTGGAAACACTCGCCGCATATTTGAAGAACAAATATCTGCTGTTGGTCCTCGATAACTGCGAGCATCTTATTGAAGGCGTGGCGAGAGCGGTCGAAGCACTTTTGCAGTCTTGCCCACGCGTGCATATCCTAGCCACCAGCCGTGAAGCACTTGGAATTCGAGGTGAACAAACATACCGCGTTCCCTCGTTGAGCCTCCCGCCGCAAGACGGACTGCGTACGCTTACTGTTGACGAGGCGCTGCAATATGACGCCGTTGCGCTCTTCGTGGCACGGGCCGAAGCTGCAGATAGCCGTTTCGCACTAACCGAGGAATTGGTGCCGACCGTTGTGGAGGTCTGCCGGAGACTTGACGGCATCGCGCTCGCGATCGAACTGGCCGCGGCACGTGTCAACGTGTTGTCTGCGGCGACGCTGGCGAACAAATTGAACGAACGCTTTTTGGTCTTGACCGGTGGAACTCGCACCGCGTTGCCTAGGCATAGGACGATGCGCGCGCTGCTCGATTGGAGTTACGACCTGCTCGAAGAACGGGAGCAAAGCTTCTTTCGCAAGCTCTCGATCTTTACCGGCGGGTTCACGCTCGAGCTGGCAACAGCTTTATGCGCGCAGGACGAAAGCATCCCGGAAGACGGGGTGCTCGATCTGCTTGCGTCGCTTGTCGATAAGTCCCTCGTGCTGAGCGAGACGGCAACCGACGAAACTATGCGCTATCGCCTGTTAGATTCGACGCGGCAGTACGCGTTCGAGAAACTCCATGAACGCGGAGAGTATGCGGCCGCCGCGCGGGGGCGTGCGCTTGCAATGCTTACGCTGGCCGAACGCTTCAATTCCGGGTCGAAGCTTATACCGGATCGCATCTGGGCGGCGCAGGTGAAGCCGGAGGTCGAGAATTGGCGCGCGGCCCTAACATGGGCTTTCGGATCGCAGGGTGAGACGAGCATCGGGCAGCAATTGGCGGGATCGTTCGGCGAAGTTTGGCGCTACGAGCCGTTCGAGGGCCGGCATTGGGTGACCACCGCGCTGAGGACGTGCGATGACGCCACTCCCGCGAGAGTGCGAGCGAAGCTGCACCTTGCAGAAGCGGTTGTCGCCTGGACGCTTCGCCAAAACGAAACGGTGCTTGCCGCGGCCGACGCAGCGTTGCAGCTCTTTCAACGCGCAGACGATCGTCCGGGCGCCGCCGCAGCCCAAATATTGCTCGGTACGGGGCTCATTCGCGACCGCCGCCTCGTAGAAGGCGAGGGTCTCGTGAGAGCGGCGCTGGCGTTAGCCCGCGCCTGGGGTGCGGAGGGGCTGATTGCCCTGGCCACGCACGCCTTGGCTCTCGCACGTCTTCTTGACGGCGATCTCGCGGCTGCCCGGACCTTGTATCGAGAAGAATTGACGCTTTTCCGCACGGCCGGACGCGATCGCAGCGCCGCAGTATTGGCTCAAAGCGTTGCGGAGGTCGAGTTCCGAGCGGGGAACATCGAGACGGCGCTGCAGCTTTGGCGTGAAGCGACCGAGGTGCTCGGCGCGAACAGCAACTGGGCTTCCTTCCCCGGCTGGCTTTCCAACGGATCCGCGTATTTGATCGCTCTTGGGCGCTTCGAGGAGGCTCTTGGCTACGCCCGAGAGGCTGTCGTCCTCGCGCGGGAGGCCGGTTTCGAGGCACAACGCGGATTCGCGTTGCAGCATCTTGCGGCGATTGCCGTCCTGCGCGCCGGCGATTGCAGCGCGGTCCGACTTGTGGAACTTCAGCGAGCCGCAAGCGTGCTGGGGTTTGTCAACGCGCGCATGGCGGAACGGGGACAGCTACGCGAATATACGGAGCAGCAAGAGTACGACAAGATGGTGCCCGTTCTTCGCAATGAGCTTGGCGCGGATCTTGATGCGCTTATGAATGAAGGAAAACAGTGGTCCGACGATCAGGCCGTCGCCGAGGCGCTCAAGATCGAGGCTCCGGACATCGGTCGCCCTTCGACGAGTTCAGGCTGAACGGGTTCCAAAAAGAAAAAAAGGGCATCGCCGTGGGGACGGCATCTCGCCGTCCCCACCGAATTTCAGCCGCCGAAGCCACCTGTGGCCGTGGTCATCATGATCGCGCCGTTGAGCGTCGGGAGATCACCCTTCTTGAACTGCTTGATCAATTCAATGACTCCGGGCATCGCCTCCGAGTATGGTGAATTACCCTCGTTGACGGCGAGCAAGAGGCCTTCTTCGTAGGTTTCCGGCGGCGTCAGACACTCGAAGCGACGCGGGATCCCGGGCGGGAACGAGATCGTGTCATACGGGCCGAGATCGACGAACTCGTCGTGCGCGGGGCCCGCCTCCCAGACGAAGCGCCACGTCCCTTGCATCGGGATGAAGGTTTCGTTTGTGTCGTGGTTGTGCAAAACGGGACCGTTCCCGGGCTTCGCCTTGAGGAAGCCGATGCTGAAGCCGGGCCTCGGCGATATGGTGGCTTTCGCGTCGTCGCCGACTGGATTGACGGCGGCGCTTCCCTGCGGCGGCTCGTACCCGAAGACGTTGAAGATCGTCTTCTTGTGACCCGGAATCTCGCTATCGGGCAGCCCGGTATCGGCTCCGTGCAAATCCTTGAAGCGGGCGACGTACTTCGAAAGCAGTTCCTCTTTCGAGCACCAGCGGATTGGCAGCATAAAAAACGTCTTTCTTTCGTGTGAGGCGAGCCACGCGTGTGCGCGTGCTAGTGAATCGGGCCCGCGAACATGGCGGTTGCTCAATCAGAGATCGATGTGAAGCCGACGTTTGTTTATCGCGCTCGTCGTCGACCAGGATCGAATCATGCGTATACTTGTACCGGAAATACGCTGGCGCCGTATTGTATCGAAATCCGAGAAATTGGTCGAATTGCGCGGCCGCCCCGGCGAAAGCAGAAACGTGAAAGAAATGCTGCACAGTTGACAAGACACGTGGGTCGCTCGTATGCCTAAAATAAAGCGCAGGCCGCCTGAAACGGGTTGGGGAGCGGCACCGTTTCCCTTGGACATTTGCCGATAGGACTGAACGTCGTATGCTGCGTGCGCTGCTATGAAGAACAAGGTCGAGAAGGAGGGCGCAGGCGAGGCATCGTCCGGCCTCCCGAAGGGCGTCGTGGACTCTTTACGCGCGGAGACGCTCGCGCGGCTTGACACGTTCAAGCGCGACGTCGCGGAAGCGTCGGTCGAAACGCGTGGCGGCGTGTGGCGCTACCGGAGAACGGCCGGTAGAGGCTCGCTTCCGACTCTGCTTCTGCCCGGAATTCAAGGCGGCGGCGAGGTGTTCTACGAGCTCGCTCTTCGAATGGGGGACTCCGTTCCGCTCGTCGTCGCCAGCGCCCCTGACATCGAGGACGTCGGTGCGATGGTCGACTCGACGCTCCAGTTCGTCGACACGCTCGGATTCCAGCGGATCAATTTATTGGGCTCCTCGCTCGGCGGCTATCTGGTGCAGGCCGTCGCATTGGAGCAGCCGTGTCGGGTCAACCAGCTCATCATCGCCAACGGATTCTACGATCCCGCTCCGTTCCGGAAATCGCTCCCTCCGGTATCCGTCCTCGCCTCGACTCCCGCCGCCGAGCTCGTCGGAAAGGGGCTGAAGTCGATCCTGGAGACGCCGGACGACGATCCGGGACGCGTCGCGCTCAAGACCGTGATGCAGGCGCTGGTCGGCCCGGTGCAGCCGGTCGAGAACTACCGTTCCCGCACTCTGCTGCTCGCGTCCGCGGGAGCGCTCCAACGTCCGGGCGTCCCCGACGAACACGTCATGGTAATCGATGACGATCGCGACCCCATGATGCCGGCCGCGATGAGAAACGCGTTGCGCGAGCGGTACGCGCAGGCCGAGCACCACCCAATCGCGGGTGGCGGCCATCTGCCCGCGATACAGCGACCGCAAGAGTTCGCCGGCTTCGTCGCATCGCGCTTGCGGGGTGAACGTCCCGCTTAGGAGTACCACAGACTCTTAGCGGGCGCTCGGCTGTAACGATTCGCCGTGTGGTGCCAGTGTGTGTGCTTACTGTACGAGTCGCCATGGTTTTAGCCGCGCCGTTTGACCACAATTGCGGCACAATGCTGAGTCCCACGCCGTTTCCGAACGAAGCCGTTCGGGGTCAAATCATGAGTTCAAATGAATCGTGCGCGAGGAGCGATCACGGCGAACCATTCGCCTGCGTACGCTCATACCTTGGCGAGTATCTCAAGGCTCTCCGTCGACGCCTCAATAAGCACGTGACGGCGCTCGGAGCATTAGACCGGCTACCATCGAAAGTCGGGCGCCGCATAACGCAGGAAGAGATCGCCGAAGTCGTTGGCGTGAGCCGTGGCTGGTACCGCATGCTCGAGTCGAAGAATACGATTCGACCGTCGCCTAGACTGCTCGCTCGCATTGCCAATGCGCTGATGCTGTCAGTCTCGGAGCAGGCACATCTTTTCCATTTAGCGTTTCCTGAGTTAGCCGTGCTGGAGACGGCGTGCACCCTTTGCAGCGATCCGTTTTCGAGAACAACGCGCTCACTCACGATAACATCGAATAGCCGATAAAACGATGGAATGCGATCGAGCCTGTGCGAGAACTCCGCGATTTGCGAACGCGAGGAGAAGAAAATGAGTTTTACGTATGCGATTGGGGGACCATGCTAGTGTTGATTTTTCACTCGCTAGCCGACGCATTACAGCAGGGGTATCATGTGTGCGATCGCACCGCTACGGGTTATCTCGTTCGCACCAAGACCCCGCGCGGTTGGGCCCTCGCGCTCGTGGAGCCTTGGGACAGAGTGCTGTGAAGCCTA
>JAQBPM010000143.1 GCA_028287525.1 Vulcanimicrobiota bacterium
GTACGAGGGGCAGGCGCGTCGCCAAACGTTCGAAGCGGTTGACGAGACGCACACTTCCGTCGTTCTCAAGCTGACCGCCGACTCGTTCGCCAAGAAGAGCTGAGCCGACGGGCGCGAACCCGCCGGCACTCACTCGTCCTCGCCGACCGCCTCGCCGCCGACCACGTCGGTGCGTTTGGCTCCGCTCGTCGCGAGCGGCGTTTTGCCGGCGGCCTTGAGCGCCGCGTCGGCGCGTGCGATATCGCCGCTCTCGAAGGCCGCGACGTCGCGCAGCACCGCGGCCAGGGCCGCGTCGACGCGTCCCGCGTACTCACGCTGTGCGGCGCTCGGCGGCACCCCGCCGGAGGCTCCGCCGAAGCCGAACCCGGCGAGTCCTTGGAGATCTTCGCGGATCCGTCCCGGCCGTCCGATGAAGTCCTCGTCGTTGGTGAAGTCCGCGGTGAGGCGCCCGCGGAGCCCCAGCGCCTTCTCGCGGACGGCGCGCAGCAGCGGGCTGAGTTCGCCGGCACTCGCGCCGGCCGCCGATCCAGCCGATGCCGCGTACGCGTCGAGCCGGTTGAGCGTCGCGTCCAGGCGCGAGTACTCGTCGAGGTGCCGCTTCGCGAACGCCCGCGCCGCGCGATAGTCGGCGGCGGAGATCGTGACGCGTGGATCCGACTCGACGCGCAGCGGTTGGATGAACGTCTTGCCTGCCAGCGCGATGCGAACGGAATATGCGCCCGGGATCACCGGCAGGCCCGTGCGCGGCCCCTTGTAGGTTTCCTTCGCGGCGCCGTTCCAGCGCACCGGGCCGTCCTCGCGCATGTCCCACGTCACGCGGTTGACGCCGGCGAAGTTCGTCACGACGGGAATCTCGCGTTCGTTGACCCGCGTCGTGCCGCGCAGATGGCGAATGACGGCGCCGTGCGGGTCGAGGATCTCGATCGACGGCGACTTGGCACCGGGCGTCGCCTGGTAGAACGAGATCATCGCGCCGGCCGGCGGGTTCTTTCCGGCGTAACGCGTGTAGAGGCCCTCGTCGTTCGCGTGCAGGGCGTAGAGATACGCGGGCCGCGGCGCGAACAGTGCGGCGCCGGCGGCTTCGGCGCGCGGCAGCTCTTGAATCGGCGTGAGGTCGTCGAGGATGTACGCGCCGCGGCCGTGCGTCGCGACGATCAGGTCGTTCCAGCGCGGCTGGATGCGCAGGTCGTACGACGCAGTCGTCGGCAGCCCGAGGGCGGGCTTGCGCCAATGCGCGCCGTCGTCGTAGGAGAGCCAGAACGAGTTCTCGAGCCCGAGGTAAACGAGGTGTGCGTTGCGCGTGTCGGGACGGATCGCGCGCGCTTCCTGCGCCGGAAGCCCGTTCGCGATGGTGGTCCAATGCGCGCCCCAATCGTGCGTCACGAACGCGTACGGCGTGTGATCGCCCAAATAGTGCCGGTCGATCACCGCGTACGCCGTACCACGGGTCAGCGGTGAAGGTGCCGCGACCTCGACGCGGCCGTCGGGCGGAACGTTCGGCGGCGTGACGTTGGTCCAATGCTTGCCGGCGTCACGCGTCACCTGAACGAGGCCGTCGTCGGTGCCGACCCAGATCTCGCCGCGCGTCGCCGTCGACGGCTCGATGTCGAGGATCGCGCTGGTCGCCTCCGCACCCGTGTTGTCGAGCGCGAGCGGTCCGCCCGAGGCCTGCTGATGCGTCTTGTCGTTGCGCGTGAGGTCCGGCGAAATGGGACGCCAGGTGAGGCCGCGGTCGCGCGACGCGAACACCACGTTGCCGCCGAACAGCGCGGTCGCGTGATCGAACGGGTCGAATGCGATCGGCGAATTCCAATTGAAGCGATACGGCAGCGCGTACGGAGCGAAGCCCTGCGCCGCAGTCGCGAGATACGGGCGCACCGGGCGGCTGCGCTGCGTGCGCCGGTCGTAGACCGTCAGGTTGCCGTTCTGCAGGTCGGTCCACACGAGGTTCGGGTCGCGCGGATCGGGCCAGGCCCATTGGCCGTCGCCGCCGATGACGCGCTCCCAGGCTTCGTCCGGGATGCCGTCGGCGCGCAGCGAGTTCGACGGACCGCAGAACCCGTTGTTGTCCTGCAGCCCCACGCACACGCGATACGGGTTCTGATCGTCGTAGCCGATGTGATAGATCTGGCCGATCGCGAGGTTGCGCGAGAACGACCAGGCGGCGCCGCCGTCGAGCGAGATCGCGTAGCCGCCGTCCTCGCCGACGATCATCCGCTTGGAGTCGGACGGTGAGATCCACATGTCGTGGTAGTCGACGTGCACGCCGTCCGCAATCGCCTTGAACGTCTTGCCGCCGTCCTTCGACTCGGAGAGTTCCTCCGAGACGCCGTAGACGTGGTCGGCGTTCGCCGGATCGACGCGAACGTGCGAGAAGTAGAAGAAGCGCTGGTCGACCAGCGTATTGGTCGTCATGAGCTTCCACGTCGCGCCGGCGTCGTCGGAACGCCACAGGATCCCGGGCGTCTTCGACTCGATCAGCGCGTACACGCGGTTCGGATTCGAGGGCGCGACCGCCAGGCCGATCCGGCCGGTCATCCCTTCCGGCAAGCCGTGACCGGTCAGCTGGTTCCACGTCTTCCCGCCGTCGGTCGACTTCCAAATGCCGTCGCCCGCGCCGCCGGACTCGAAGGTCCACGGCTTGCGCTGAAAGCGCCAGATGCCGGCATAGAGCACGTCGGGGTTCTTCGGATCGGCGACCATCTCGCTCACCCCGCTGCGCGGACCGACGTAGAGCGTTTTGCTCCAGGTCTTCCCGCCGTCGGTCGTGCGGTACACGCCGCGTTCGGGCGAGTCGGCGAACGCGTCGCCGAGCGCGCCGACCAGCACCGTGTTGGTGTCGCGCGGATCGATCACGACCGACGCGATGAACTTCGTCTGCGCGAGGCCGAGATTCGTCCACGTCTTGCCGCCGTCAGCCGTGCGATAGACGCCGTCGCCCCAGGTGACGTCGTTGCGCGGGTTGGTCTCGCCCGTCCCGGCCCACACGACGTCGTGATTCTTCGGGTCGATCGCGACCGCGCCGATCGACGCGACGTTCTGCTTCTCGAACACGGCGCTCCACGTCGCGCCGCCGTTCACCGTCTTCCATACGCCGCCGCCGGCCGAGCCGAGATAGTACAGCTTCGCGTCGTCCGCGACGCCGACGACCGACGTCACGCGGCCGCCGGAGAGGGCCGGGCCGATCTCGCGAAACGCGAGCCGGTTGTACGGCGGCACGGGCGACGGCGACGGAGAAGGCGACGGTGACGCGCTTGCCGCCGGAGCCGGGGCGGCGCTCGGGCTCGCTTCGGACGCCGGCTGCTGCGCCGGGGCAGCGGCTGCACCCAAAATGAAGAGCAGCGCGGCCAGAACGGCGCGGAACGCGGAAGACACCTGCATGCGCCGTCCTACGCGCACCGCATCATCGACGCCTGCGCCGACTCCGCAATGCCGACCCCCGTCGCCGTCGCGCAGCGAGCCGTGTCATTGCGAGGCTATCGACGCAGCGATCGTCCCCAGCGGCTCGTGCGGGGATCACGCTTCGACTTCGCTCAGCGTGATACGGGGGTTGCTCGAGAAGCTCGCAATGACGGAGCTCGATCAGTGCGCGCCGGCGCTCGCCGGATAGTCGAACGGCACTTGGCGCAGCGCGTCCGCGTCTTCGAACCAATTGGGCGGGAAATCGTGCGCGTCGACGTCGGCGCGCGATGCAGGCGAAGACCCGTAGATCGGTCGCCGGGCCCCGGACGATCGACCAGGGCGGCCGCAGGGCGACCTGCTAGCCTCGCCTAGTAGCGGCGCTGGCTGATCGTGATCGGGCCGCCGCGGCGCCGGCGCAGCATGTTGCGCACGGCGAGGCCGCCGACGACCAGCGCGGCGACGACCGCCGCGATCACGACGATCTTGAGCAGGGCCGCGAGCAGCACCAGGCAGACGATCCCGACCGCTACGATCGCGGTCACTTTGAGAAAGAACGGCATTCTCGAACCTCCGCCCCCAGCTACCCCCGGGCCCAAGCCCGTGTTTCAGGCGGCTCGCTTGCATCCGCCCGCTGATTCGGCGTACTATCAGGCGACCATGGACGGCATTTCCGGAGCAGGTTCCGCCTCGACGCTCGACATCGCGGCCGGCGCTACCTCATCGATCGCGATGTCGGTGCTCGCGAGCACCGAAAAGCTCGCCGCCGATGAAGCACAGCGCCTGTTCGCCTCGCTCGGCCTCGGAACCGCGATCAGCGCACTCGCCTGACGGCCGGCGTCCCGCCGGCATGAATCGAACACGCGTTCGATGAACTGACGCCGTCCCGTGGACGGCGTTTTCGGTTTGCTTCACCCGGCCGTCGCGGCTTGGTGTGAGGAACATCTCGGTGCTCCGACGCCGCCCCAAGCGGCCGCGCTCCCGCTCTCGCGGGATGGGCGCCACACGCTGATCTGCTCGCCGACCGGGACGGGGAAGACGCTCGCCGCGTTTCTGCCGGTGATGTCGCGGCTGGCGGAACTGCGCGACGCCGACGAGCTGCTGGCGCGGACCTACTGTCTCTACGTCTCGCCGCTGCGCGCGCTCGGCTACGACGTCGAACACAACCTGCGCCGTCCGCTGCGGGAGATGGGCCTGCTCGAGCGGCCGAACACCGAGCGCGCGCGGGTGCGGCGCGGCCGCGTGCGCGAACTCTTCGTGCGCACCGGCGTGCGCACCGGCGACACGCCGGTCGAAGAGCGGCGCCTAATGATGGCGCGGCCGCCGCACGTACTGCTGACGACGCCCGAGTCGCTCGCGCTCATGGTGGCGATGGATTCCTATCGCGAGAAGCTGACGCACGTCGAGACGGTGATCGTCGACGAAGTCCACGCGCTGGCCGGAAACAAACGCGGCGCGCACTTGGCGCTGCTGCTCGAATCGCTCACGGAGCTGACGCGCGCGCCGTTGCGCCGAGTGGGACTTTCCGCGACCGTGGCGCCGCTGGAGAGCGTCGCTGCGTATCTGGCGGGCACCGAACGCGAGTGCGCCGTCGTCGATTGCCGCGGTCTGCGCGAGATGCGCCTCGACATCGTCGCACCGTTCTCCGGCGCGATGGCGACGCTCGCGACGTGTGCGCGCACCGCGTACGCGCTGACGAAAGACGCGCGTTCGACCCTCGTCTTCACGAACGTGCGCAGTCAGGCCGAGCGGGTGGCGCACGAGATGATCCTTCGACAAGCTCAGGATGACACGGCGGCGGTTGACGATCGTGGGATTGCCGTTGCGGAGAGCGATCCGAAGCAGACGACGGCGGCGCGGGACCGGCGGATCGGCGTGCACCACAGCGCGCTCGAACGCAGCGTGCGGCATCGGACCGAAGCCGATCTGCGCAGCGGTGCGCTGCGGACGGTCGTCTGTTCGAGCTCGCTCGAGCTCGGGGTCGACATCGGCTACGTCGACCGGGTGATCGTGCTCGGCGGCGCGCGCGGCATGACGCCGACCCTGCAGCGCGTCGGACGCGCGGGACACCGGCCTGGTGCGGTCGCGACCGGCGTCGTGATCGCGCAGGATCGCGACGACGTCATCGAAGCGGCCGCGACGCGGCGCTGCATCCGCGACGGCCGGATCGAGGAAGTCGCGATCCCCGCGGCGCCGCTCGACGTGCTGGCGCAATGGATCGTCTCGCTGTGCGTCCCGGACCGGCGGGTCGCGCTCGACGACGCGCTCGCGCTGGCGCGGCGCGCCTACCCGTACCGCGCGCTGGAGGCCGCCGATCTGCGCGCGTGCGTCGCATACTTGAGCGGCGGCGGCGCCGGTCCCGACGAAGCCCACGTCCGCCGCATCGGCACCGACGGGGTCGCGGCGTACGGCCTGGGACGCGAGCCGTCGAGCGCGTATTTCGAAAACGTCGGCACGATTCCCGATGAGTCGACGATCCCGGTCAGCGGTGCCGGCGGCGCGGGGATCGGCCGGCTCGGCGAAACGTTCGCGGCGTCGCTCTCGGAAGGCGACGTGTTCGTGCTCGACGGGCGCACGCTGCGGGTGAGCGAAGTCGGCCCGCGCGGGTTGCGCGTCGAGCCGCACGTAGGGCGTCCGACCGTGCCGCAATGGAGCTCGCACCTCAAAGGCGTGCCGCTCTTGCTCGCGCACGAGATCGGAACGCTGCGCCGCGGCGTCGCGGACGCGCTCTCGGCAGGCGGAACGCAGGGAGCGCTGGCGTATCTGCGCGCCCGCTACGCGCTCGACGGCCTCGAAGCCGCGCACGTCGCGCGCTGCATCGCCCAGCAGGTGGCGCTCTCCGCGCTTCCCGACGACACGCACGCGGTCGTGGAAATCTACCGGATGGACGAACGGCAGACCGCGGTCTTTCACACCTGTGCGGGGCGCCGCGTCAACGAGACGCTGGCCCGCGTCGTCGCGGTTCGGCTGCACCGGCGCACGGGGATCAATTCGACGCTCACCACCGACGACGGCGGTTTCCTCGTCGCGCTGCCGCCGCGGAAGCACGTCGCCGACGCCGTGTGGGCGTCGCTGCTGCACGCCGAAAGCTTCGACGATGACCTGCTGCAGGGGTTGCGTTCGAGCGCGCTGCTGCGCCAGCAGTTCCGGCACGTCGCGAACGCGGGACTGCTGGTGCTGCGCCGCGCCGGCGGGCGGTCGATTCGCGGCGGCGCTCTGCGCTGGAACGCCGCCAAGATCTTCGACCGGCTGTGGGAGGCCGACCGCGAGTTTCCGCTGATCCGCGAGACGATCCGCGTCGTGACCCGCGATCTGCTCGACGCTCCCGCCGCACTGCGGTATCTGCGCGCGCTCGACGGCGAACCGCGCGTGCTGCATCCGGCCGCCGCGACGCCGTTCACCTTCGGCATCGTCACGTCGTCGTTCGGCGACAGCGTCGTGCTCGACGATCGGGCCGAGATGGTGGAAGCGCTCCACGACCGCGTGCTCGCCCTCCTCGACCCCCGTCACCCTCAGGGTGACACGAAAGCTCAGCGCGACTCGAAAGCTCAGCGCGACAAGGGGCCGGCCCAGTTGCGGCTGCTGTGAGGGCGCCGTCGCCCGCGGGCGAATCGTTTCCGCTCGCGGAGGGCGTGGTCGCGCTCCCCGGCGGGTTTGCGCTGCTCCTCGCCTCTCGCGCGCTGGTCTGCGCCGACGCGCATCTCGGGTACGAAGACGTGATGGGCGGCGGTGCGGCACTGCCGCTCTGGAGCACCCGGGAGATCACCGCCGCGATCGCGGCCGCGGCCGGACGGCACGCGGTGCGTGAGATCGTGTTTCTCGGCGACGCTATTCACGGCGCGGCGCTGAGCGAGGGCGCGGCCCGCGCGATTCGCGCCGCGCTGGAGTCGCTGCGCGGGTTGGCGGTCGTGACGATCGTGGCGGGCAACCATGAGGGGCGCTCGCGCGGCGTCGCGGTGCTCGGTGAAACGGTCGAGTCGTGCGAGCGCGACGGCTGGACGCTGCTGCACGGCGACAAGCCCGAGCCGGCCGCAGCTCGCACGATGATCGGTCACCTGCACCCGTCGCTGCGCGTCGGTGCGGGCGCCGACGGCACGGTGCCGGCGTTCCTCGCGGCGTCCACGCTCATCGTGGTACCGGCGCTCACGCCGTATTCGAGCGGCTTGGACGTCCTGGGCGGTGCATGCCGCGACGCGCTCGCGCCGTGGGGAGTCGGCCGGAGCGCAATGCAGGTCGTTGCGGCGACCGCGGACCGGGTATTCCCGTTCGGGTCGTTCGGGTCGCTCGGGTCGCTCGCGGGCCGGCTGCGGCGCGGTTAGGCGCCCTCTTTCCGCGCCAGCGCGTCCAGCGCGACGAGGACCGCCGCGACCTGCGAGCCCGCTTCGATGCGGCCGTCCAGCGCCATCGCGCGCACCTCGTCGCGCGTCGCGAGCACGACCTCGATCTCTTCGGTCGGATCGGGATCCGGGGCGCGCGCGAGGACCGCGTCCCGCACGACGAAGAGGTGAAAGCGGCCGTTCGAACTCGTGGGGTCGGCGATGAACGAGCGCACGTGCCGCGGTGTGCCGCCGACGTAGCCGGTCTCCTCGGCCAGTTCGCGGGCCGCGCAGGCCTCCGGCGTCTCGTCCGGGTCGACGCCGCCGGCGGGGAGCTCGGTCACGACCTCGCCTATCCCGTGCTTGTACTGCCGGATCAGCACGACGAGGTCGTCCGGCGTCAGCGCGAACACGACCGAGAAGCCGCGCGACTCGCGCACGTAGTACTCCTCGACGACGGCGCCGCTCGGCAGCTCCACACGGTCGGCGCGCAGGCGCAGGAACGGCGTCGAGATCGGATACGCCGACGAAAGGATGCGCCAGGTGCGCAGGCCGTGCTCGCTCATCGTGACGGGTATACCACACCGCGGCGCGGAATTGGAGCGGGACCGCACCGGCGACGCGGGGAGACGGAACGATCGAGAAAGTCGAGATCGGTCAGCACTACGACACCACGTACGGGACGCTGTGGAAGGATGGTACTTACTATCCTCGCGGTACGCGCGTGCTCGTGACCGGCATCCACGTCGAGCAGGGCTTCTGCGTGCGCTTCCCCGACGAGGTCGACGGCGAGCCGCTTGAGACGTGGGAGGATTGGGACGAG
Organism: Vulcanimicrobiota bacterium; assembly: GCA_028287525.1. Taxonomy (GTDB): domain Bacteria; phylum Vulcanimicrobiota; class Vulcanimicrobiia; order Vulcanimicrobiales; family Vulcanimicrobiaceae; genus Vulcanimicrobium. The sequence goes on from JAQBPM010000143.1 coordinate 8,539, forward strand.
ATCGACTTCCTCGCCGCCGCCGGTTCGGTCGAGGGGGGCGGGTCGTTGCCGCAGCACGTGCTGAGCGAAGCGCGCGAAGTCCTCGACGACGCCGAAGACGGCTGCCACCTGCACCTGCACGAAGGCGACGAGTAACGCTCGCTGCGGCCCGCGCGGCGCGCGAGGCTCAGCAGAAGCGATAGGTGTAGCGGATGTACGCGGTCGTCTGGAGGTTGTTCGAGCTGTCGAAGACTTGCACGACGGCCGTCACGCCGTTGTGTTGCGCGTCGAACGCGACACGAAGGGCGCCCGTGGTGTCGGTGATGAGCCGCGTCGTCCCGTTATTGTCGGCGACTTGCAAGGTGATTTGCACCTGCGGGATCCCGCCTAGGCCGACGCCCGCATTGAGGGGTACTTGGTACGAGTTCGCCGCGTCGTAAGGAATCAGATACGACCGCCCGAGCACGGCGGAGCATCCGTTCAGACTCTGCGCCCAATCCGTCGGGATGCCGCTCGTTTGGCTCAGCGTTGTAACGTCTGAACCGCTGACGGGATCGGTCGTGACCGCGACGCCGACGACGATCATGTTGAGCGTGACGGTGAGCGTCTGGGTGGATCCGGCCGGCGTTCCGGTAAGAACGACGGCGCCCCCGGCGAGCGCGTTCCCGAGGCCGTCGTGCTCGTGTATCGTCAGCACCGAGTCGCCCGCGATCAGCGGGACGGTGGCCGTCTGCGTGCCGCCCGGCCCGGGTGCGACCGCGATGGTCGTCGATACGTCGCCGGCGCCGGCATCGTCGAACGTGATCGACGACCCGTTCGGATCGACGAAGCGCGGCGAACGCGACGAGCCGCTGGCCTTCAGCGTCTGCACCGTCGGATACCGGATCGTCAACGTACCGGTCGCGTGACCGAGCGGTGCCGCCGTCGCGCGCGGCGGAGCCGGTGCGGCGCCGCCGCCCGACGAGCAGGCGGAAAGGCCCCAAGCCAGTACGAGCGCGAGCGCCGCGGCGCGTTGCGAGGCGTTCACTGGTGCGTCCTCCGCTGAACGGTGATCGAACCCGTCGTGAGTTGGAAGAAGAGGTTGACGCTGTGGCCGGCGTTGTCGGCGGCCGTGATCGTGCAAGTCTGCGCCGGCGGCGCGTTCGCGACGTAGAAGATGAAGTTGGGGTCTGCCGCGTTGACGGTCGCCGTGTAGTTCGCCGGGTTCAGCGTCGGCATTGGCGTCGGCGAGGGAGTCGGTCCAATCGATACCGTCGGCAGCGGAGTGGGTGTGGGCGAAGCCGTGGGCGACGGCGACGGCCCTGCGCTGCCGGTGATCGCTGCGATCGCCGGGGCGCAGGCAAGGCCGTTCACCGTGACGGTGCGCGGGACGCCGTTCGTGCTGACCTGCAGATGGTACGGCGTGAACGTCTGGAGGGGATCCCATGTCGCCTGCCACGTCGCGTTGCCGGTACCGTCCGCTACGAAGTTGGGAACCGGCGATGGTACAGCGTTGACCCACGCGAGCGGCAACGGGGTCGGTGTCGGCGTGGGGGTCGGAGTTGGCGTCGGCGTCGGCGAGACGCAGCCGAACGGCGCCGATCCGGTGTCGCCGTTCGGGCACTGATCGGGCAGTACGTTGAAGTACAGCGCGCGTGCCTGAACGGTACCGGCGATGTTTGCGGTGACGACGAGCGTTCCGCCCCTCGAATTGGTGAGCGGCGAGATCACGGTCCGGTCCGCCGGCGAGAGCACGTCGACCGACGGGTTCCCGGCATTCGTCGACGCGGACGTGACGGCGTTCTGCGGAAACGCGTACGCGACCGCAACTTGGGCGAGCGATTGCGGCGGCGGCGGCACGCTCTGCCGCACGCGGCCGGTGACCGCCAGCGTGTAGGTTCCGATCGTCAGCGTCACCGGCGCGGAGAACGTGTCGGGCGAGATGATCTGATTGCCCTGCGCATCGAGCGCGACGACGAAGATGCGCGCGCTCTGCGGCACGGGCACGCCGGCGGACGGCACGAGCGCGTTCGGAGCGAGCGTCAGATACTCCATGGTGCTTAGGTCCGACGTCGACGCGGTGTCGTCGCTGGAGAGGACGACGGACGAGATCGGTCCGGCCAGCGTCAGCGACGCCGTATTCGTCGCGTTGAGGAGAACCGAAAGCCGGACGGTGCCGCTGCCGCTCTTGGAGCCGCTGCCGTCGGTGGACGGGTAGATTTCGGCGAGGTAGATGTCGGTGCCGACGGGCGCGGCGACCTGGATCGTGCACGTCAGGGCGGTCGCCCCGCCGCTGCAGCCGGGTGAGGTCGCCGTCAACGAAAAGACGGGCAGCGCCGCCGGCGTTCCGACCGCCGCGTTGTCGCTCTTGAGCAGCGTGAACCGGATCGATTGCGTTCCGCTGGGGACAAAGCGCGGCGAACGTCCGCCGCTCTGGGATGCCGCCTTCGGAATCGAGATCGTGAAGCTGGCCTTCCCGACGCCACCCGCCGGGGCCGGCGTCGAGGTAGCGGTCGGGATGGCGGCTGGTGCTGGTCCCGGAGCTGACCCGCCCCCTCCGCCGCCGCACGCGGCAAGCGACGCGACGATGCCCAGGGCGACAAACCGGCGTCGAAACATGTGACCTCGGAAGAAAACTCGTCATGGCGCACGAGGTGAGCGTTCGCCTGCCGGTTCGGGATACCACGATGTAGGGCTTGGTACCTGTGGTCTGCGAACCCGGCAGGGGTGACGGCCCCGCCGATGCGTCCCTGGCAGAACATCCTCGCGCTCCTCGCCACGATCGTGGCGTCCGGGACGCTGCTCCCGCTCGCGCCGGCCGTGCGGGTGCTCTGCGCGGCGATCGCGGGCGTGATCGTCCTGC
>JAQBPM010000158.1 GCA_028287525.1 Vulcanimicrobiota bacterium
ATGAAGTTCTGCAAGGTGTTCGTGTCGATCATCGGGGATCGGCATGTGGCGCGGCAGACGATGGATGCGCTGGAGAGCGCATCCCGGTTTCTGCGGGGGGAGTTGGGGCATGCGATCGACTTGCGATACACGCCGGAGCTGACGTTCGTGGAAGATCGAAGCACGGAGAAGGCGATCGCGCTGCACAAGACGCTGGAGCGGGCGAAGGTGATCGATGAGTAGCGCGGTTGGAGCGACCGGCGTCGCGCCGGTGTCGGATTCGACGGAAGTCGTCGTCGCGGAACTGCGTCGGCGCTCCTCGTTCATGTTCGTCTCGCACGTGAAGCCCGACGGGGATACGCTGGGGGCTGGGCTGGCGCTCGGTCTCGCGTTGAAGCAGTTGGGCAAACGGGTCGGGTACTTTCAGCAGGACCCGGTTCCGCGGAACCTGCGGTTTCTGCCGGATTCGGAGCACGTCGCGCGCGACGTCCCGGCGGATCTGCCGACGGACACCCTGTGGGTGTTCTGCGACATGAGCGACTTCTCGCGCGCCGGCGAGTACCTGCCGCCGATCGACCGCGCGAACATGCTCGACATCGACCATCATTTGGGCAACTCGCATTTCGGCGCGCTGAACTACGTCATCCCGACCGAGGCGTCGACCGGAACGTGCGTGCTGCGTTTGCTGGCGGGGCTGAACGCGAAGATCACGCCGGACATCGCGACCTGCATCCTCACCACGATCATGACCGACACCGGCGCGTTCATGCACACGAACACGACGGCGGCCGTTTTGCGGATGTCGGCCGACATGGTCGAGCTGGGTGCGGACAAGCCGCTGATCACCGAAGAGATCTTCGCGAACAAGCGGTTCGCCGCGACGAAGATCCTGGGGATGGCGCTCGAGCGGGCGGTGCTCCAGGACGACGGCCGGTATTGCTGGACATATGTCGATCAGCGCATGCTCGACGAAGCGGGCGCCGACGGCGAGGACACCGAGGAGATCGTGCAGCACCTGCGCGCGGTCGAAGGCGTCGAAGCGGCGGCGCTGTTCAAGGACTACGACGGCGCGGTTCGCGTGAGCCTGCGCTCGAGCGGCCGCATCAACGTGCAGGCTGCTGCGGCGACGCTGGGCGGCGGAGGCCACTTCATGGCGGCCGGCCTGACCTTCGACGGTGACCTGCCCGCGGCGATCGACGGCGTGCACGCCGCGCTCCGCGCGCAAGGTCTCTAAAACGGTGGTCCTGCACCGCCGCTCACCGCATCGCTGACGTCGTGCTCGGTTTCGTCAACCTCCTCAAACCGGCGGGACCGACGTCGACGCAGTTCGGTGCGCGATTGCGGAGCATCTACCGCGATCCCGCAGGGAAGCTCGCGATCGGGCATCTGGGGACGCTCGACCCGCAAGCTGCCGGCGTGCTCCCGATCGCGCTTGGCAAGGCGACGCGGCTGATTCCATTGATCGCCGACCGCCGCAAGGCGTACGTCTGCACGCTGGTGTTGGGACGGGCGACGACGACTGGCGATGCGACCGGGGAGACGCTGGTCGAACGCCCGGTGCCGGACGATCTCGACGCTCGCCTGCGCGACGCGCTCGCGGCGTTCGCCGGGCCCATCGCGCAGATTCCGCCGATGTACAGCGCGGTCAAGAGCGGCGGGACGCGGCTCTACGAGCTCGCGCGCGCCGGGAAGACGGTGGAGCGGCAGCCGCGCACCGTCACGATCTACGCGCTGAACGAGCTGGGCCGCGACGGAAACGTCGTGCGCCTGCGCATCGCGTGCAGCGAAGGGACGTACGTGCGGACCTTGTGCGAGGACATCGCCGCCGCGTGCGGCACCGTGGGCCACATGGGATCCCTGCTGCGCGAGGCGTCGGGTCCGTTCGTGCTTTCGGAGAGCCGAACGCTCGATGAAGTCCAGCGCGACCCCGAGGCCGCACTGGTCTCGCCCGAACGCGTGATCCCGTTCCCCACCATCGTCCTCGACGGGCGGCTCGCGACCGATTTTCGCGCCGGACGCCTCGTGCCGCTCGCGCAGCCGCCGCCCGACAAGCACGTGTTCGTGCGCGATTCGGCGCGCGCGCTGGTCGGCGTCGGCGAAACGGTCGGCGCGCTGCTCGCGCCGCGCAAGGTGTTCTTGTGAAAATCCACCACACGCTGCCGGACCACGCGCCCGAGCGGCCGCGGGTCGTCGCGATCGGGTTCTTCGACGGCTTCCATCGCGGACACCGCGCGATCGTTCGTGAAACGCTCCGCCGCCGGCGGCCCGGCGAACGCACCGCGGTGCTAACGTTCCGCGAGCATCCGGCTGCGTTCTTGCGTCCCGGAACGGAGCCGCCGCTCATCGCGACGCTCGAGGAGCGGATCAACGCGTTCGCGCGCGCCGGCATCGACGAGACGTACGTTCTGACCTTCGATGCCTCGATCGCCTCACTCGCGCCGGACCAGTTCCTCGATGAGACGCTGGTCAAGCGAATCGGCGCGCGCGTGATGGTCGTCGGCGCGAACTTCCGTTTCGGCAGCAAGCGCGCGGGCGACGTCGCGTTCGCCCAGGCGCACCTGAGCGCGCGCGGCCGCGAGATGGTCCCGGTCCCCAACGAGCTGGACGGCGGCGAGCGCGTCTCGAGCACGCGCATTCGCCTCGCGATCGCGGCCGGTGATCTCGAGGAGGCCGACCGGCTGCTGGGCGCGCCGTTTACGGTGCGCGGCGCGGTGACGTTCGGCGCGGGCCGCGGTCACGATCTCGGATACCCGACCGCCAACATCGCCGTGCCGCCCCGCAAACTGCTCCCGCCCGACGGCGTCTACCGGATCACCGGGCGGCACGACGGACGGGACTATCCGGGGCTGGTCTCGATCGGAACGAACCCGACGTTCGACGGCGCGGCCCGCACGGTCGAGGCGTGGCTGCTCGACTTCAACGGCGGGTTGTACGGGGAAGAGTTGGCGCTGCGCGACTTCCGCTTCGTCCGTGCCCAGCAGCGCTTCGCCTCGGTAGAAGAGTTGATCGCGCAGATGCAGCTCGATGCGGCCACGGTGAAGTTCCCGAGCATCGTCTAGCCTCTACCCGTGACGCCCCGAACCCCTACGCGTTCTCGTGCGTTCAAAGGGAGCGTGCGTTTTTCAGCGATCGCGGCCGTCGCCGCACTGGCCTCCATCCCCGCGGTTGCCCTGGCGGTGCCCCGCGTGGGGCAGACGCCTCCCGCCTTCTCGCTCCCGGCGCCGGCTGGGAAGCCGGTCTCGCTCGATGGCTTCAAGGGCAAGCCGGTCTACGTCAACTTCTTCGCCTCGTGGTGTGGTCCGTGCAACGCGGAGGCACCCTCGATCGGGAAGCTGCGCGCGAAGTACGCGAAGGCCGGCCTGCAGGTCGTCGGCATCGACGAGCTCGACGCCCCCGGTCAGGCGGAAGCGTTCCAGAAGAAGTACGACCGTCCGTACGGTGCCGTCGCGATCGACCAGAGCGGTGAGGTCGGCAAAAACTACGGAGCGATCGCGATGCCGGTCCACGTGTTCATCGACCGCCGAGGCGTCGTGAAGACGTACCGCATCGGCGAGATGGATCCGGGTCAGATCGAGACCGCGATCAAAGACGCGCTGAAGTAGCGCCGCGAGCCGCGGCGGTTCGCTGCGGTCGACCCCGGTTCGTCAGCGAGACGACTGCGCCGCGGCGCAGAGGTTGACGGCGGCTCGCGCTTCGACGCGGACGTTCATGTAGCGTCCGGCCGCGGCATCGTTCTGGGCGGCCGCGAGGTTCGTCGCGGCGGCCGCGGTGTTCGGTGATTTCGCCGCCGTACACGCGTTGACGGCGCCGCGCGCCTGCGCGACGAAGGCGTCGGCGTCGACTTGCGCGACGGTTCCGCCCGCCAGCGGGAACGGTGCGGTCTGCACCGCGCTCGTCTGCGGAATCGTGGAGCGCAGAACCGGGATCTGCGTGGGCTGCGCGGCGTTCGCCTGGATGAGCGCATTAATCGCTTGGGAGTTCGCGCCCGTCACGTCTCCGGTGTTGTAGCTCTGGAGCGCGTGCTGATACGCCATCGACGCGGCTTGCGACGCTGCCGGATTCGTCGCGGCGGAATGGGCGACGGCCATCATCGCTTCGAAGAGCAGGTTGGCGGTCTGACTCGAGCCCGGCTGCGGAGCCATGTTGAGCGGCGTGCCGGGCGGCACGGTTTGCGCGAGCGCGCCGGTGCTCGTCGCGAGGGCGAGGACAAGGGCGAGAATGATAGCCTTCATGCGGCCTCCACGGTGACGGCGTGTCCGTCATAGTCGACGTGCGCGGTATGTCCGCCGGCGAGGCGGCCGCGCAGAATTGCTTCGGAGAGCGGGGTGGTGACGTGACGCGCGATCGCGCGCGCGACGAAGCGCGCGCCGCTCCCTTGCGCGGCGCTTTCCTCGGCGAGGAACTGCCGCGCGCGCGGCGAGAGTTGAAGTTCCATCGCGTGCGCGCCGACTCGCTGCGCCAAGAGCGCGATCTGCAGCTCGACGATGCGTTCGATCTGTTCCGGGCCGAGCTCGGCGAACACGATCGTCTCGTCGATGCGGTCGAGCAGCTCGGGACGCAGCGTGGCTTCGAGCTCGGTCTGATCGAGATTCGACGTCAGCACGACGATCGCGTGACGGAAGTCGATCGCGCGTCCTTTCGCGTCGGTCACGCGGCCGTCGTCGAGGATCTGCAGCAGGATCGCGGCGACGTCGGGGTGCGCCTTCTCGATCTCGTCGAACAGCACGACCG
>JAQBPM010000195.1 GCA_028287525.1 Vulcanimicrobiota bacterium
GGCGAGCGCTGGCGCCGATTGCACGTGACCTTCCCCAACTCGATCGCTACCCACACCGCCGAACAGACCTTTTACTACGACACCGACGGACTTCAGCGCCGCCACGACTACACGGTCGACGTCAACGCCGGCGCCGTAGTCGCGCAGTACACGGACCAGCACAAGACATTCGACGGCTTCGTCTTCCCGACACGGCGGCGCGTCTATCGGCGCCACGCCGACGGAAGCTACGATCCCACCGCGAGGATCACCATCGACATCAACGACATCGCAGTCACGCAGCAGGTACGGCCGACGGTCGAACCTTCGCACCCATCACCAACGTCCAGGACATGATCGTGATCCCGGTCCTGCATACCACGACGTACTCGACCATCGTGATACCGATGGACGAGTGACCGAGCCGTCGCGAGAGGACTTTAATCGGGACACCCTGCATCGACTTGGAATGCTGTCACGACGCCAGGTCCTGCAATCCGCCGGCGCCGCCGCCATGCTCGCGGCTGTCCCAGCCCGTATCGCTGCAGCCGCGCCTAACCCGGGCACGGCGGCGAGTGCAGACATCACCGGACAACTCGCACGCTACATGGTAGCGTCGCGGGATAACGCCCTGCCGCCGGCGGCGTTAGCCGCCTGCAAGCAACGCATCCTTGATACATTTGCGGCAATGGTGTCCGGCTGCCGCCTCAAGCCGGGCTTGCTGGCCGTCGAGTATGTTCGCGGGCTGGGCGGCGTGCCGCAGGCATCGGTGATCGGTACCGATTTCCGCACGACGGCGATCAACGCAGCATTCGCCAATGGTATGTACGCGCATGCGGCTGAGACCGACGACTTCGATCCGAACACCAAAGCGCATCCTGGCTGCTCGACGGTTCCCACCGCGCTGGCGGTGGCCGAAAAGGAGGGGCGCAGCGGTCAGGAGTTCATTCGCGCCGTGGCGCTGGGCTATGACATCGGCAACCGTCTGCTGATGGCGCTCGGCCCCGACCTGGTGCGCGCAACGCATCGCGGCGCGGAGGGCACGGCGGCGAACTTCTGCGCGTTGGGCGCAGCGGCCTCACTAGAGCGGCTCGACGAGACCAGTACGCGCTACGCCATCTCCTATTCAGCACAGCAGGTATCAGGGCTGTGGAGCTGGGTGAAGGACAAGGATCACATCGAGAAGGCGTTCGACTTTGGCGGGATGGGCGCGCGCAACGGCGTCATGGCGGTGACCATGGTGCAGGCAGGCATGACCGGCGTCTACGATGTTCTCGACGGCCCCCATAACCTCTTGATCGCACTCTCGACGGATCCAAAACCGCAAGAGATGCTGAACGGCCTCGGCAGTCATTTCTATGTCGCCGATTCGGCCATCAAGAAATTCGCGGTTGGGTACCCGATACAAGCGCCTCTGGATGCGTTCTTCACGCTGCGCAACGAGTATACTCTGACCACCGCTAATGTCCGCAGCATACTCGTTAAGCTGCCGCCGGATACAATCGGTATCGTCGGCGACAGTGCCATGGTGGATGTTAATTGCGCGCATATCGTTGCCGTCGCGCTCGTGAAAGGCACCGTATCGTTCGCAGATAGCAACGACGTGGCTCTCATGCGCGATCCCAACATTTTGCAGCAGCGCGCAAAAGTGACGGTGACCGCCGATCCGGCCCTGGCGGATCCGGCGGCGCCGCGCGGCGCCATCGTCGAAGTAACGTTAACGAACGGTCAGCACGTCTCGCATCACACAAAATTTCCGCCTGGAACCAAAGAAAATCCGCTGAGCACCGTGGACGTCAACGAGAAGGCGCGCGAGTTGATGGCACCCGTCCTTGGCGCGGAAAAAACGCAGCGGTTGATTACCCAAATCAATAATCTGGAAAATCTTCGGGACGTTCGAGAGCTTCGGCCGCTCATCACGGCGTGAAACGTCTCGGCGGGACCGAACGTATCGGCCCTCCGTGGTCGCAACTACTCGGGTAACTGCGGGCTGTCCTCGACGGGAATCGCTTCTTCTGCGATGTCCAATGAGTGGACGATCCGGCGTAGCACCGTGTTGTCCATTCCGCCGTCGTCGCGCAGCTTCACGAGCGCGGTGCGCTCGGCGATCAGCACCTCGCGTTCGGCTGCGAATCGCCGTTGCTCTTCTCGGTCGACGGGTGCGCCCGGCAAGCGCCGGCGCGACGCGTAATGCCGAGCCAATGCCGCCGCGTCCGCGGCGGTGATGAGTCCTTCGCGTTCGAGTGCTTGGAGCCGCTCGTGTGCGCTCCGCGACATCACGGTCAGCGCGGTTCTCACTTCTGCGGCATCGTCGTCGTCGCCGGGTGGGATCTTGAGGGTGCGCACGACCGACGGCAGCGTCAGCCCTCCGCCGACGAGCGTCACGAGGATCACGCTAAACGTGAGAAAGATGACCAGGTCGCGGTTCGGTACGGCGGCACCCCCGACGACTGTCACCGGAATTGCGAGCGCGGCAGCCAGCGAAACAGCTCCGCGCAGCCCCGACCAGCTCGCGACGAGCGCCCGCCGCACGCTCGGCTCGCTGTACTTTCCCTCGCCGCCGAACCACGGTACGTATTCGAGTAACACGAACCAACCAAAACGGAGGGTGATGATCGTGACGTTGATCGCCGCCGCGTACGCGAGCACGCTCCACCATGCGTACTCGCGCAACACCGTCGCTCCGACGATGCGCAGCTGCAGGCCGAGCAGCAAGAACAGGATCGCGTTCGCGAGAAACACCGTCGCTTCGTAGAAGTCGGCACCGCGCATACGGGCCCGCGGGACGAGCCCGAACGGCGTGAAGCGACTCGCGACGATTCCGGCGGCGACCACCGCGAGCACCCCCGACAGCGCGAAGCGCGATGCGAGCGCGTACGCGAGAAATGGGAGCGTGACCGCGACGACTGGCTGGAGATCGACGTCGCGCACCCGGCGCCACGTCTCGATCGCGAGCCAAGCGCAGACGACGCCGACGAGCACGCCGCCGATCGCCGAGCCGAAGAACTGCAGGACCGCGATCCCCGGGTTGAATACCCCGGTCACGACGGCGGCCAAGGCGGTCGCATACAGGATCAGCGACGAGGCGTCGTTCAGCAGGCTCTCCCCTTCGACGACGGCGACGAGATGGCGCGGCATCCGCAGCCGTTCGAGGACGGGCGCGGAGGCGAGCTCGTCGGTAGGTGCGACGATCGCACCGAGCACGAACGCCATCGGCCAGGCGAGCCCGGGGATCGCGGCGTGCGCGACGACCGCGACGACGCCGGTCGTCACGATGACGAGTCCGATGGCAAGGCTCGTGATCCACCCGGCGTTGGCGCGCATGACGTCGGTCGGCGCCGTGATCGACTCCCAGAAGAGCAGCGGCGGCAGAAAGATGACCAGGACGAGGTCCGGGTCGAGCTGGACCTGCGGGAGCCCCGGGACGAAGCCGAGCACGAGACCGCCGAGTACCAGGACGATGGGATACGACACGCCGACTCGGCGTGCGACCGAAACGAGCGGAACCGTGAGCACGAATGCTGCGATCACGAGCCATATTACTGTCCCTGGGGAACCGCTCATGACCCTCTCTTCGCCGATTTGGCCGGAAACTCCACAAAGGAGCAGCCGGCTCTCAAACGGTGGCCGATAGAAGCGGCCGAAACGGGTGACGGTCCGACACTCGCCCCGCTTGAGAGGGGCCAATGACGCTTTTGCTCGAGCCTTCGATCGTTCGCGCCGGTGGCAAACCGCCGGGAGCGATGTACGATCCCCCGACCTGTCCCAAGCCTGAAGACGAGGAGGAAAAGCCGGAGGCGACCCAAGTCCCGGACGCTTCGCGCAGCAGCGGCGCCCGCAGCGTCTGATTCTCGCGCATCACTTCGTCGAGCGTTTCTCCGAAGATCGGCGCCGATTTGTCGTTACACTTCCGCCTCGAGACGGTCGTACGCGTTCGCAGCCGCCTCGGCGATCTCTCTAGAACCGCGCCGCGTCGGCCAGCGTAATAGGCATCACAAGCCGACTGGAGAGAACGTGAGAATTACTGTTTTGACCACGATTGCAATCGCCGCCGTCTCGCTCGCGACGACCCAGCCGAGCGCCGCTCAGGATTCGTCGACCATCAACGCTCCCGTGAGCGTCGTGACGTGCGACGTCATTGACACATACCGCTCCGCCCCCTGGGGGGAGGGCGTCGACCTCGTCCCAACGAGTGCTACCGTGCGTGTCGCGTTCGTCAATCGCTCCGATCGGACGGTCAACGACGTCACGTTCGTGCTCGCGGGTCGAGGCGGCGACCTGAGGATCGCAGACGAAGGTCGGTTTTCGAGCGGCGTCCAGATTCTCCATACGTTCGGACCGTTCGATGTCGATGCCATCGGCCCGAACGCCAGCTGCGACGTTAACGTTACGTCGGTGACGTTCGACAACGGCGTTGTATGGCGGCGGGCCTGACGAGGATCGGCGCATGGGCGAAACCGTACTCTCGACGGAGGTGAGTGCGACAGGACAGGCTCGTGCTTCTCCGCAAGCTCGCGCCATGGCGACGTGGGATCAAGTTCGGCGCTACGCTCTTGCGCTACCCGGCGTGCTGGAAGAGACGTCGCGCAGCCACGCCGCATGGGTGGTGAACAAGAAGTTCCTCGTATGGGAACGGCCGCTGCGCAAGTCGGATCTTGCCGCGCTCGGTGATGCCGCTCCGACCGGCCCGGTTCTCGGCGTGCGCACTGCCGATCTCGAGATGAAGGAAGCGCTGCTGCGAAGTGACCCGAACGTCGTCTTTACGACACCGCATTTCGACGGCTATCCCGCGGTACTCGTCCAACTTGACAAGATAATCGTTGTGCGTGCCCTCACGCCGCGTCCTGCGACGTGAGCGGGGTCCTCGCCCGCGGTAGCACACTCATGCGCTGCAACTCAGCGCGTCGTCGAATCTCCAGCGCTGCCGCTACGTCGGCGTGGCA
>JAQBPM010000213.1 GCA_028287525.1 Vulcanimicrobiota bacterium
TCGACGTCCAGCGGCTGTTCACGATCGTGTTCGGGATCGGCGTCGGCTTGGCGGGACTCGCGGGCGCGCTGATCGTGCCGATTCGCGGCGGTCAGCCGGCGATGGGCAACGAGCTGATGGCGACGAGTTTCGCCGTCGTCGTGATCGGCGGCCTCGGCAGTTATCTCGGGGCGGTGGTCGGCGGCATCTTCGTCGGCCTGACGCAGGCGATCATGACGATTCTCTATCCGGCCGCGTCGGAAGTCTCGATCTTCGCGGCGATGGCGCTGGTGATCTTGGTGCGGCCGCAGGGATTCTTCGGTCGTCGATGAGACGCTTTGCGGTGCTCGTCGTCGTGGTCGCGCTCGCGCCGTTCGTCGTGCGCTACCCGACGCTGGAGACGCAGATCCTCACCTTCGGCCTGCTCGCCGTCGCGTTCAACGTGCTGCTCGGCGAGATGGGCTTTCTCTCGTTCGGCCAAGCGACGTTCAACGGCGTCGGCGCCTACGCCGCGGCGCGCGTGCTGATCGATCTGCACGCGCCGCTGCTGCTCGCGCTCGGTGCGGGGATCGCGGCGGGCGCGCTCGTCGCGGCGGCGATCGGGGCGCTCGCGATCACCGGGCGCGGCGTGTACGGCGTGATGCTGACCTTCGCGTTCAACGAGATGGCGTATTACCTCGCGTTCCAGTGGCGCGACGTCACCGGCGGCGACAACGGCCTGCGCGGCATCCCGCGGCCCGACGTGTTCGGCATCTCGCTCGACGACGCGACCCGGTACTATCTCTTCACGGCGACCGTCGTGCTCGTCGCGTTCGCGTTCGTGCTGCGGCTGATCGATTCGCCGTTCGGTGCGGTCCTGCGCGCGATTCGCGAGAACGAGGATCGCGCGCGCGCCATCGGCTTCCGCGTGCGGCGGTTCAAGATCGTCGCCTTCGCGATCTCGGGCGGGCTCTCGGGTCTCGCCGGCGCGCTCTACGCGGGGCTGTTCCGCTTCGTGCCGCTGCAGTCGATCGACTTGGACACCTCGACCAACATCGTCGTCGCGACGCTGCTCGGCGGGACCGGGTCGCCGTACGGCCCGCTGCTCGGCGCGGCGGTGTTCACGATCCTCTCGAACTCGCTCAGCCACGTGTGGTCGCACTGGCCGCTGCTGTTCGGCGTCGTGTTCTGCATCGTCGTGCTGTTCTTCCGCGGCGGCTTGTGGAGCATCTCCGGACTCTGGAACCGTCGTGCTACGCACGCATAGCCTCACCAAGCGCTTCGGCGCCCACGTCGCGGTCGATGCCGTCGACATCGAGGTCCGCGACGGCACGCTGCACGCGATCATCGGGCCGAACGGCGCCGGCAAGACGACGCTGTTCAACCTGCTCAGCGGCGAGCAGCAGCCCAGCGGCGGCACGATCGAGTTCCGCGGCCACGACGTGACGCGGCTCGACGTGACCGCGCGCTCGCACAGTGGGATCGGGCGTTCGTATCAGCGCACCAACATCTTCCCGAAGCTGACGGTGTTCGAGAACGTGCGCCTCGCCGCGCAGTCCCGCACGCGCGAGAGTTTTGCACTGTGGGCCTCCGCGTCGGCGAGCCGAGCGCTGGCCGAGCGAACGGAACGCGCGCTCGGAGAATTCGGCCTGCTCGCGCACGCGCAGCGTGCGGCACACGAGCTGGCCGGGGGCGACCAGCGGCTGTTGGAGCTCGCGATCACGGTGGCGACGGATCCGGCGCTGCTCTTGTTGGACGAACCCTCCCAGGGGCTTTCGCCCGAGGACGCGCACCGGCTGATCGACCGCATCGGCGCGCTCGCCTCGCGCTTCACGATCGTGCTGATCGAACACAACATGCCGCTGGTGATGGGGCTCGCCGGCGAGATCACCGTGATGAACTTCGGCCGCGTCATCGCGCACGGAACCCCGGAGGAGATTCGAGCCGACGCGAACGTGCGCGCGGCCTATCTCGGGACGCGCGGCTGATGCTTCGTCTCGCCGGGGTCGACGCGTATTACGGCCCGAGCTGGATCCTCAAAGACGTCTCGCTCGAGGTGCCGGCGGGCGGCGTGTTCGCGCTGCTCGGCCGCAACGGTGCCGGAAAGTCGACGACGCTCAAGACGATCGCGGGCCTCGTCGCGCCGCGCCGCGGCTCGGTGCGCTTCGACGACGCCGAGATCGGCGGCGCGACGCCGCACGCGATCAATCGGCGCGGGATCGCCTACGTTCCGGAGGAGCGGCGGATCTTCGCCGACCTAACCGTCGACGAGCATCTCGCGATCGCGCTGCGCGGCGGCGCTTGGACGGCGGAACGCGCGTTCGCGATCTTTCCCGCGCTCGTTCCGCTGCGCGGCCGGCGCGGGCGGTTCTTGAGCGGTGGCGAGCAGCAGATGCTCGCCATCGCGCGGGCGCTGGTCACCGGGCCGCGGCTGCTGCTGCTCGACGAGCCGTCGCAGGGGCTGGCGCCGGTCATCGTCGACGCGGTGATGGCCTCCGTCCAAGCCTTGCGTGGCGAAGGACTCGCGATCTTGCTGGTCGAGCAGAACGTGGAGATCGCACTCGAGGTCGCGGACCGCGCCGCGATCATCGATCAAGGCGCGATCGTCTTCGACGGCAGCGCGCGCGAACTTCGCGCTCGCGGCGACCTCCAATCAACCTATCTCGGCGTCGGCATGTGAGGGGAACAGAGATGGAACGCAAACGATTTCTCGCAACCGTAGGCGGCGGGGCCGCGGCCGTGGCGCTTAGGGGTCTTCCGGCGCGCGCGGCGGACGAGGTCGTCTTCGCGGGCGTGTACTCGGCGACCGGCGCGTACGCGGCGTTCGGCCGCGACACCGACCGCGGTTTCCAGCTGGCCGTCAACGAGTTCAAGAAGTCGGTCGACGGCCGTCCGATCAAATACATCACGCGCGACGACCAGACGAAACCCGACGTCGGTCAGCAGCAGGTCACCGACGCGTACGAACACGACGGCGCGCGCTTCTTCGCCGGCATCGCCTCGAGCAGCGTGGCGCTGGCGATCGGACAAGTCGCGCGGGACAAGCACGCGCTGTTCTTCACCAGCGTCGGCGCCGACGAGATCACCGGGAAGGATTGCAACCCGTACACGTTCCGCTGGTCGGTGCCCGCGTACGGCGCGGTGCGCGCGACGCTGTATCCGTTCATCGCGAAGTACCCGAACCTCAAGAAGTGGTACACAATCACGCCGTCCTACGTGTTCGGCGAGTCGCTGCTGACCAACGTCAAGGAAGTCGCCCAGGAGAAGGGCATCGCCCTGATCGGGAACGACTACCACCCGCTCGGCGCCACCGAGTTCTCGAACTACATCGCGAAGGCCGCGGAAGCGAAGCCCGACGTGCTGGTGCTGTTGAACTTCGGCGGCGACGCGATCAAGGCGCTGAAGACCGCGAACAGCTACGGGCTGAAGAAGACGACCAAGATCCTCTACGTGTGGAGCGGCGGGCTGCTCGACTTCGCCGGCATCGGCGCCGACGATCTCGACGGCGTGCACGTCGGCTGCCAGTACTGGCACGACTCTACGCCGGCGACGCGCAAGGCGAGCGAAGGCTACAAAGCCGCGTACGGCGAGCCGCTTGGGTACGTCGGAGCGAGCGCGTACATCGAGGCGCGGCTGACGTTTCAAGGGATCGCGAAGGCGCGCTCGACCGATCCGGCACGGGTCGCGAAGGCGCTTGAAGGGTTGAAGTACGCCGGGCCAACGGGAGCGGAAGAGATCCGCGCGTTCGATCACCAGGTGGTCAAGCCGTACTACCTGCTCGTCGGAAAGCCGAAGAGCGCGATGAAAGATCAATGGGACTACGTCGACACGATCGCGTCTTCGTCGCATCCGGTGCCGCGGGAGCGGAGTTTGTGTCGGCTGTAGGCGCGATGGTGGCTCATCCTTCGACGAGCTCAGGATGACACGAGGGTCTTTCGACAAGCTCGGGATGACGAAGGAGTGGTTAGGAGGCGAGGGCGCCTGGGGGGTTGGGGGTTTCTTGGGAGGCGGCTTCGGGCGTGCAGGGGCCGGCGTCGACGAAGCGGGCTTTTCCGGTGCGCTTCGCTTCGTACATCGCGCGGTCGGCCTGCGCGAGGGTTCGCTGGGCGCTGCAGGCGGGGTTGAGATGGACGATGCCGATGCTGGCGCTCACCGGCGGTGCACCCGCGACGGAGAGCGCCGCTTCCTGGACCCGGTCGATGATCTCCTGAGCGATCGCGGCCGCGCTGGCTGCGTCCCGCAGTTCCAGGAGCGCCACGAACTCGTCGCCGCCTAGCCGCCCGACCGTATCCGCCGCGCGCGTGCGTTCGCGGATCCCCGCCGCGACCGCCACCAAGACGGCGTCGCCGCCCGCGTGACCGCAGGTGTCGTTGACGTGCTTGAAGCCGTCGAGGTCGATCAGCAGCAGCGCGTGATCGGTCGCTGTGCGCCTCCCGCGGGTGCGCAGGCGTCGCAAACATTCGCCCAGGACGTGCACGAAGGATCGCCGATTGTGCACGCCGGTGAGCGGATCGCGCTCGGCGAGTTTGCGGAGGCGAACTTCGCGCTCGTGCCATTCGGTCACGTCGCTGACGAGGAGCAAGATCGCGGCGTCGGAGAGACCCTGGCGCATCGCGACGGCGGTGATCTCGCACCACAGCGGCGGACCGGAACCGCGGACGAGCTGCGTTTCGCGGCGCACTGACGGCGTGCTCCCGTCCATCAGACCGACGAAGGCATCGCGCAGCGCGGCGTGATCTTCCCGGGGGACGAGCGCGAAGATCGACTGCGTATCTATTCCCGCCAGTCCGAGGAACGCCATGTTGCCGCGCAGGATGTCGCCGTGGACGTCGACGCTGCAGATCGCAACCGGACTTTCCTCGAGGATGCGGTGCGACGCGTCGAGCGCGTCGATTATCCCGCGATAGCGTTCGTTCTCGCGTTCGGCGGCGCATTGCGCCGTGATGTCGGTGAGGGTGAACGTCGTCCCGCTCGCGCCGCGTCCGTCATCCGGCGCGGCATGGGCCCCGACGGCAATCCAGGCAATCGACCGATCGCCCTCCGGAATGCGCACGATCGTCCGACCGATTTCCGCGGCTCGATCGAGTGCCGCATGCAGCACGTCGGGCGCACTGGGGAAGGGCGCGTCATCGTCAGCGAGCAGGCGCCAGCCGGCAAGCCGCGGCTCCGCGCCGAGCAGCTGCGCAGCGGTGAGGTCCAACATGCGCAGCGCGGCGGCGTTCCAGTCGACGATCGCGCCGCTCGCGTCCCGCACGATGACTCCTGCCTCGAGTGTGTCGAGGACACGTGTCGCGCGGACCGCATCGGCACGCGCGGCGCGCGCTCCCTGGATCATAGACGTCATTCTTACCACGAAAGCCTCAGACTGTAGGGCCGTGCGGCTCAAAAGTGTTCGCGTGCACTGCTCACAGTAAAGCCGGCGCGGCGGCCGTGCCGCGGCGGATCCACAACGGTGAAGGTGACGGTGTCAGCGTGCGTGCCGTCGGTCGCTCTGAGGGTCCAGCGACCGGGCGTCAACGCGAACGACCAGCGCGCGTCGCGCGAGGCGATGCGTGCGCCGTTGAGGGCCCATTCGGGATGGCCGCTTCCGCGAGCCACGACCGCGATGCGCGCGCCCGGCCCGGCTTCGAATACGTCGCCGTCATGCGGCGCGACGATGCGGACGCTCTCACCGCCTGCGGCGGGCTGCGCCGCGAGCCAGGCGTCGTAACGCCGGTCGAGCGGGCGCGGCGCGCGGTTCCAGACGACGAGGTCGCCCGCGTCGAGCCATTCGCTCACGACCGATGTGCAGTCCCGAGTCGGACGCACGCCGCTGATCGCGCACATCGGCCGCCGTACGTAGCCGCGCGGCGGCGCAAAGCGGCGCGGAGCGGTGCGTTCGGCGAGGTGCCGGATGATGTGGTTCCAGAGCGGCGCCGCGCCGGTCACGCCGCTCACCCGGCGCATCGGTGCGCCGTCGAAGTTGCCGACCCACGTCGCGACGGTGTAGTCGGCAGTGAATCCGGCCGTCCACGTGTCGCGAAAGTCCGACGAAGTGCCGGTCTTCACTGCACTGGCGAACGGCGTCTTGAGCAGCGAGGCGACGCCGAAGGTGCGGGCTCGCGCGTGGGAATCGGCCAGCATGTCGGTCACCAGCGACCACTCGGCCCGGCTTCCGACCGGGGCGGCGGGGCGCGCCGAGGGTGCGTCGGCGACGGCGTGGACGTGTACCGGCACGCCGCCTCGCGCGATCGACGCGTACGCTCCGGCCAGCTCTTCCAGCGTCACCTCGCCGTCGCCGAGCGCGAGTCCGAGCCCGTAGTGATCGGCATCCTGCCGCAGATGCTCGAAACCGAGCGCGCGCAGCCGCTCCAAAAACGTGGCCACGCCGACCTCGCTCAACACGCGCACGGCCGGCACGTTCAAAGAGTCGGCCAGCGCGATGCGCGCGCGCACCGGGCCGGCGAAGCGATCGCTATAGTCGTTCGGCGCGTACGCGTGCATCCCGGGAATCGCGTACGTCGCGGGAACATCGGCGAGGATCGTCGTCGGCCGAATCGTGCGCCGCTCGAACGCCAGCTCGTACAGAAACGGTTTGAGCGTCGATCCGGGCTGGCGCAGCGCGACGACTCCGTCGTTCTTTCCGGCGCTCGCGCGCGCGAAGTAGTCGGCCGATCCGGCGTACGCGAGGATCGCCCCGTCGCGATTGTCGATCACGATCGCCGCGCCGTCACGCACGCCCCTTTCGCTGAGCGCGCCGACGACGTGCGCGGTCTCGTTTTCCACGAAGAGCTGAAGGTCGCGATCGATCGTGGTGCGCAGGCGCGCGGTGTCGGGCGGGGCGCTGCCGGCGAGCCGGAACAGCAGATGCGCCGCCGCGACGATCCCTTCGTTGCGCGGGATGAGCCGCACGTGCTCGAGCGCCGCCTGCGCGGCTTCCGCGGGGCTCGCCGTCCCCGCGGCGACCATGCGGGCGAGCACCGCGCGACGGCGGCTCTCGAGCGCCGCGGGGTGCTCGTAGGGATCGAGTTCGACCGGATCGTTGGGCAGCGCGGCGAGCATCGCCGCCTGCGCGAGGTCCAGATCCGCTGCGGGCACCCCGAGGTAGCTGCGCGCGGCCGCCTCGACCCCGACGAGATCGCCGCCCATCGGGATGCGGTTCACGTACGCCTCGAGGATCTGCGTCTTCGACATCCCGGCTTCGATGCGGCGCGCAAGCACGATCGCCGCGAGCTTGCCGAGCGGATCGCGCCGCAGCCCGAAACGCAGCCGCGCCAGCTGCATCGTGATCGTCGACGCGCCGGTGACGACGTGATGCGTCGTCACGATTTGCCCAATCGCGCGTCCCAGCGCGAAACCGTCTACACCGTCGTGGTGCGCGAAGCGCGCGTCTTCGATGGCGAGGATTGCTTGCGTGAAGCGCGGCGAGACGCGCTCGAGCGGTACCCGTACGGCATGCTCCGTATCGCGGGCGAGGACGGTCCCGAGCGGCAGGCCGGCGCGATCCTCGAACGCCAGCGCGTTCGCCCCGCCGCCGAACGCCGGCGGACCGATCGGCGCGCACAGCGCTGCCAACGCCAGTATGGCGGCGGTCGCGAACGTCCACGCGACTCTCGACAGGGGGCACCTCCGTTCGCACGAACGTCGTCGCGGCGTGTTCATGCGTCGAGCGCTCGCTTTCGCCGCAACGCTCCTCGCGCTCTTCGCGACGGGCTGCGTTTCTCGTGCTCCCACAAACCATCCGCTGGCCGCCGTCGCGCCGCTCCCCGCGCCGTCGCCGCCGCCGCTCGTCGCCTCGCTCTCCCCGGTCGGGGAGACCGACTCGCTGGCCCAGGTCCGCATCCGCTTCAGCGAGGATCTGATCCCGCTCGAGCGGCTGGAATCAGCGGACGAAGCGGCGATCTTGAGCCATTTCTCGCTGCAGCCGGCGCTGCCGGGCCGGTTCCGGTTCTTGACGCCGCGCATGATCGGCTTCGAAGCGGATCGCGCCTGGCCCGGCGCGACGCGCGTGCGCGTGCAGATCGCGAAGGGCATCCGCGGCATCCGCGGGCGCGCACTGGACGACGACGTCGCCTGGACGTTCCAAACCGCCGGCATCGTGCTCGACAGCCTCCCGGCCGACAGCGAGAATCCGAGCGCGCTCACGCCGCTGATTCACTTCACGTCGAACGTCGCGCTCGACCGCGCCTCGCTCGAGGCGCACGCTTTCGGCCGCCCGGGCGGCGACACGAACGGCGCGATGCGGCTCGTCGTGCCGCCCGACACCGCGAAGCCGAGCGCCTCGCCGCGCGCGACCCCCACGGCGGCTCCCGAAGAGGCGTTCGACCCGACGGATCGGTCGTGGCACTACGTGCTCGTCCCGGCGGCACCGCTCGCCAAAGGGACGCACTACGACATCGTCTTCGAGCCCGGGATTCTGCCGCGCGACGGAAACGTCGCGAGCACGAAGACGTTCGTCGGACATCTCAAGACGTTCGAAACGCTGCGCTTCCAGAAGGTCGGCTGGTCGACGCCGGG
>JAQBPM010000217.1 GCA_028287525.1 Vulcanimicrobiota bacterium
GTCGTACGTCGTCGTGACGCAGCGTTTGATCGTGTCGACGACGCGCAGGACGACGTCGCCGGATCGCAGCGTCGCGCCGACGAGATCCGCCTCGCGCTTGACGAACCCGGGTGCGGCACGAACGTAGAGGTTCGGCCGCCAGCGGAGCGGGTCGAGCGGTACGCCGACCAGTGCTTCGGCGTCAGCGACCCAGAGATCGAGGAGAATCGAGACGGGGCGCGCGTCGAACCAGCGCGGCTCCTCGCGCGAGAGCGTGACCAGGACGTTCGCGTCGGCGGCATACGAGGCGGCCGTCTCGGGATCGCGGGTCAGGTGCAGCAGCGGCAATTCCTTGCCGCGAAACGGCTTCCCGGCGCGCGCGTGGGTCGGCGTCTCGACGAGCAGCGCCGCGGTCCGATCGCCGGCGAGCCCGTCGGGGAGAATCTCGACCCGCGTGAGGGGTTCCGCCTTGAGCGCCTTGACCGGATAGCGCCACAACGCCGCGATCGTCCCGAAGTCCATATGCCCCGGGATTCGTGAGAAGCCCGCGCGAACGCTCCCGCCGCGTGCAGAACACGGAGCTGCGCCCGTTGGGCGCGGGCGAGATCCTCGATCGTGCGGTGACGTTGTTCGTTCGCCGTTTCGTTCCGATCGTCGCCGTCCTGGCGATGGCGATCGTGCCGCTGCTGCTGCTCGAGGCGCTCATCGCGCCCGGTTCCGCGCGGATGTTTGCCGATATCGGCCGCGTGCTGATGTCGTCGAACGGCGGAACCGATTCGACCGCAGCGGCCGCCGCGCTGGCGCGCGACCAGGCGGGTATGGGGCAGTACGCCATCGTCATCCTGCTCTCGGTCGTCGTGCGGCTCTTGATGTGGAGCGCGATCCTCGCCGTCGCGTCGGCGGCGTATGCCGGCGCGACGACGCCGTTCGGCACGGCGTACCGGCTGGCGCTCCGCTGCTGGCCCAGTCAGGCGCTGGTCGCCCTGACATTCGGGATCATCGCATCGGTGCTGTTCGTCCCGGTGATCGTGGCCTATGCGATCGCGATCGCCGGCGTCTTCGGCCTCATCGCGCTCCACGCCGAGGTGATCGCGGTGATCTTCGGCATCGCGGCGGCGATCGTCGTGCTGGGCGGCTTCTTGGTGATCGGCGCGTGGGTCTACATGACGTACCAGCTCGCCAGCGCAGCGGTGGTGATCGAGTCGATGAATCCGATCGCCGCGGTCACCGCCGCGCTGCGGCGCGGCTTCGCGCGGCAAACGTGGTGGCGCACCGTCATTGCGGGACTGATCGTGCTGACCGTTACCCAAGGCGCTGCGCTCGTGTTCGCCGCGCTCGGCATTCTCGTCGCGACGCTCGCTCACCTCACGCAGCTGTCCTTCGTCATCCTCGGCTTGGGCACCATCATCGTCGAGGGCGTGCTGGCCGTATTCGTGGTCGTCTTCTCAACCGACGTGCGCGTGCGGCGCGAAGGGCTCGACTTGCTCGCGCAGTCCGAGCCGATGTCCGCGCCGGCGTGAACGCGACCTGGCCGCACGGCGATCCGCGCGCGGTCGCGAAAATGGTCCTCGCCGATCGCCGCTATCACGCCGCTTCGCAGCCGGCGCCGAAAACGCTGTGGGATTTGTTCTGGGACCTCCTGCGCAAGTGGTGGAACGCGCTTACCGCGCCGATCGGCCACGTGCTCGGCAACGACCTCGTCACGCAGTTCGTGGGCCTTGCCGTGCTGGCGGTCGCGTTGGCGTTCCTCGCCTTCGTGGCGTACCGGTTCGCGCGGCCGTTTCTGCGCAAGCGGCGCGCGCGTGCGCGCGCGGCGGCGACCACGCTTGCCCACGACGGCGACGCGGCGATGCTGCGCGAGCGCGCGTTCGCCGCGGCGAACGAAGGACGGTACCACGACGCGGCGGCGCTGTTGTGGGCCTCCGCGCTGCGCGCGCTGGACGAAGCCGGACGGGTCCGCTACGACGCCGCACGCACGCCCGGCGAGTGGCGCCGTGAAGTGCGCGACCCGGTGTTCGACGCCTTCGCGCGCGACGCGGTCGTCGCGCTGTTCGGCGATCGTTCCGTCGATGAAGCCCTCGTCGCGCGCATGCGCCGCGCGTACGACGCGATCGTGCCGACCGCATGAGACGCGACGTCATCGTCGCGGTTGCGGCGGTCGCCGCGATCGCGCTCGTCTCGCTGCTGACGGCCCGCGCACCGCAAGGGCCGAAGTGGGCGACGCACGCGAGCGACGACTATTCGTTCGGCGGATACCGCGCGTGGTATGACCTCATGGCGCGCGAAGGCGTTCGCGTCACGCGCTTTCACAACCATCACGACGCGCTGCCGGCGAGCATCGACACGCTGATCCTGTCGTTTCCGCAGGACGGGCTCGGCAGTTTTTGGGACCGCTCGGAGCGCGACGCGCTCCAAGGCTGGGTGCGCGCCGGCGGCCGCTTGATCGACATCGGCATCACGCCCTCCGTCGGCCGCGCAGAGGACACCAAAGGCGAATCGGTCCTCGGCGTGGACAGGCCCGTCGAACGCGGCTCGCTCGCCGGTCCGTGGGCGAGCACGGTGGCGTCGCTGCCGGAGCGCGGCAAGCTGCGGCTCGTGCCGCAGCCGCACCACAATGTCGACGTGCTGCTGCGCGACCGGTCGGGGCCGCTCGTCGCACGGTACACGCTGGGGCGCGGCGAGGTCATTTCGATTGCGCCTGCGTCCGTGTTCGAGAACCGGATGCTCGCTCGCGGCGACGCCGCGCGCCTGGCGTACCTCGCGGCGCGGCCGGGACGGCCCGGCGGGACGGTCGCGTTCGACGAGACGATCCGCGGCGATCTCACCGAAAAGGCGTGGTATCTCGCGCTCAGCGTTCCGGAACTCGTCGCGCTCGCGTTCCTGCTGCTGGCCGGGCTCTTGTGGCTCGCGTACGGCCTTTTCCCGCTCGGGCCGCCGCTGCGGCTGCGCGCGCCGCGCGAGCCGACCTCGCGCGAATTCCTCGACGCGGTGGCGGCGCTCTACGGGCGCGTCCGCGCGCGCGAGCATGCGCGCGACGCGCTGACGGCTGAGGCGCATCGCAACGTCGAGCGTTTGCCGCGCACCGCGACGAACCTCGCACTGGCGGTGCGCATCGCCGGCGCCGCCGCAGATCCCGTACCCGACGACGCGACGCTCGTGGCCGTCGCCGCACTCGCCCGAACCGCTCGTGAGGAGACCATCCGTGCAGGACGCAACGCCGCAATCACTCCCCGTCGAACGCCTTCGGGCCGGGCTGGCGCAGGTCGTCGTCGGAGCTGACCGCGTCGCGTTCGCACTGCTGGTCGCGCTGCTCGCCGGGGGTCATGCGCTGATCGAGGGCGTGCCGGGGACCGCGAAGACGCTGACCGTGCGCGTGCTCGCGCGTCTGCTCGGCGTCGACTACGGCCGCATTCAGTTCACTCCCGATCTCATGCCGTCGGACGTCGTCGGAACGACGGTGTTCGACCAGCGCAGCGCGACGTTCTCGCTGCGCAAGGGTCCGATCTTCACCAACGTGCTGCTGGCCGACGAGATCAATCGCACGCCGCCGAAAACGCAGGCCGCGCTGCTCGAAGCGATGGAGGAACGGCACGTCACGATCGACGGGACGACGCATGAGCTCGGGGCGCCGTTTCTGGTCTGCGCGACGCAGAACCCGATCGAGTTCGAAGGGACGTATCCGCTGCCCGAAGCGCAGCTCGACCGCTTTCTCGTGCGCGTGCGCACCGGGTACCCGAGCGCCGCCGACGAGCGCGCGCTGATCGCGCGCGCGGTGGCCGGCTTCGACGCGCGCAACCTCGACGCGGCGGGTGTCGAAACGGTGGTGACGCGCGAGGAGCTGCTCGCCGCACAGCGCGCGGTGCGCGGCGTTCACCTCGCCGAATCGCTGCAGGCATACGTCTACGACATCGTGGCCGGTACTCGCGCTTCGTCGGACGTCGCACTCGGCGCGAGCCCGCGGGCGGCGCTGGCGCTCGTCGTCGCGTCGCAAGCGGCGGCGTATCTCGACGGTCGCGCGTTCGCGACGCCTGACGACGTGAAGGACGTCGCGCCGGTCGTGCTGGCGCACCGCATCATCGTGCGGCCTGAGGCCGAGCTCGACGGAACGACGCCCGACGACGTCGTCGCGCGCGTGCTGGCGAGCGTGCCCGCGCCGGAGAAGTAACGTTTCGTACTGGATCGCGCCGCGCGGCGTCGCGGCGGTTGTCGCGATCGGGGTGCTGGCGTGCGCGCTGGCGTGGGTGGAACCGTGGCCGGCGGCGGTCGCGGCCGGCCTGGCGGCGCTGGCCGTGCTGGTCGGGTTCGATCTCGCCTTGCTCCGCCATCCACTGGAGATCGTGCGCGGGGAACCGCCGCGGCTGGCGCTCGCGCGGCGCGATGCGTTCTCGTACGAGGTTCGCAACCGCGGGAACGTCGCGCGCACGGTCGCGCTCGTCGAAGCGCCGGTCGCCCGGCTCGCGATCGAGACCGCCGAGGTGCGGACCGTCGTCCCCGCGCGCTCGCGCGTAGGCGTGCAGATCGGCGTCGTTCCCCGCGAGCGTGGGCGCACCGCGCTGCGCTCGTACCACGCGCGCATCCGCTCGCCGCTGGGAATCGTGGAGCGGCGCAGCACGTACGCCGTGCCGGTCGACCTGCGTGTCACGCCGGATCTGTCCGCGCTCGACCGCAGCGGCGATCTGGTCGCGCGCACCAAGCTGCTCGAGTCCGGGCTGCGGCGGCTGCGCCGGCGCGGTGCGGGCGGTGAGTTCTCCAGTTTGCGCGAGTACGGTCC
>JAQBPM010000308.1 GCA_028287525.1 Vulcanimicrobiota bacterium
TCGCGCTGACCACATCGCCGCCGCCAAAGCACAGCCGGCCGAGCAGGTTCAGCGCGTCGGGCTCTTGCGGCGTCTGCGCCAGCACCGCGTGCACGCGTCCGAAGGCCTCGAGAAACCGGCCGTCGGCTTCGGCGGCGAGCGCGGCGGAAAGGTCGATGCTGCTCACCAGTACGCGGCGGCCGACCGGAAGAGTGCGGTGAGCTCCTCGCGTCCGACGGCGCGCGGAGCATTGCCGAGCAGCCGTTGCTGGGCGAACGCACCTTCGACCAGCGCCGGCACGTCGGCGTCGGCGTACCCGAGCGCGCGCAGGCCGCTCGGCATCGCGGTCGCGCGCATCAAACGCGCCAAGGCTGCCGCCAGCGCATCGCCGACCTCGTCGTCGTGCGCCGATCCGTCCGCGCCGAGCAGCGTCGCCGCGCGGCGATGTTTCTCGGGCGCGGCGCTCGCGGTGAACTTCGCGACGGCGGGAGCGCTCACGATGACCGACATGCCGTGCGGCACCATCGCGTGATCGACGTCGTACTCGCGCGGGACGAAATCGCGCACGAGCCCCGCCACCGCATACGCCATCCCATGCGGCACGTGCACGCCGGCGTTGCCGAACCCGATCCCGGCCAGCGTCGCGGCCCACATGACGGCCTCGCGCGCTTCGTCGTCGCTCGCGTCGTCGACCGCCCGCACCAGATGTTCGCCCAGCACGCGCAGCGCCTCGACGCAGGCGAGATCGCTGTAGGGGTTCGCACCCTGGGAGAGCGGACGCGCCTGCGGCGTGAGCGGCCGCAGCCGCTGCGTGTACGGCTTGGCCGTGAACGATTCCAGCGCGTGCGCGAGAACGTCGAATCCGCTCGACGCGACGACGGTCGCCGGCAGCGTGCGGGTCGCGTCCGGGTCGACGATTCCGAGCGTCGGACGCAGACGGCGCGATGCGATCCCCGTTTTCACGTCGTGCGCTTCGAAGTCGAAGATCGTGATGCCGGTGCATTCGCTCCCGGTACCGGAAGTCGTCGGACACGCGATGTGCGGTGCCAGCGGTCCAGGGACCGGCGCGCCGTCGCCGAGCGGCGCGTTGACGTAGCGCTCGAACGGCGCCGGATACGTCGCGTAGAGGTTCGCCGCTTTGGCGGTGTCGATCACCGACCCGCCGCCGATGGAGACGTAGCCGTCGACGCGCGCGTCGAGCGCGAACGCGGCCGCTTCGCGAAACGACGTGTCGGTCGGCTCGATCCGCACCGCATCGAACTCGGCGACGTCGACCCCGGCGGCCCGCAGCGACGCGCGCGCGCGCTCGACGAGCGGCAGCCTCCCGACGTGACGATCGGTGAAGAGCGCAACGCGTCGCAGGCCGAGCCCCGCGGCTTCCGGACCGACCTCGGCGATCGCACCGCGGCCGAATTTGACGCGTGGCGCTTCGACTTCGAGGACGGTTTCGTGTTCGTGCGGGGCGTCGGGCATCGTGCCGGTGGAGTCCCATCCGGGCGCTTGGCTCTCCTTGCTGAACTCGCGTCTCCCTACGACGGCGAGGCAGCGTCCGGTCGGTATGCAACCGTACGGAGGGACCGTTTTCGTGCTATACTCAGGGCCGGCACCCGCCGCACGTTCGGCGTGGTGCTCCGTGCTTGTCAGGAGAAACCGTGAGGGTAGCCCCCAGCCCCGCGGTCGGACTCCAGCCAGCCGTTCTTTGGATCGAGACGCCATGACCGTCGTGCAGTATTCCTCAGGGAACCGCCTTCTGGACGCCCTGCCGGTGAGCGACTTGGCTTCCCTCGAACGCGATCTGACGATCGTGACCCTCAAAGCGCACCAGTCCACGCATTCGGCGGGCCGCGTCATGAGCCACGTCGATTTTCCCATCGACGCCGTACTCTCCGTGGTGGCGACGCTGAAGAACGGCGAGACCGTTGAGGTCGGAACCGTAGGCAGCGAGAGTTTCGTCGAGTCGGACGCCGCACTCGAGTCGTCGGTAGCCTCCCGTACGGCGTTCTGCCAGGTGCAAGGAAGCGTGGGGCGGATGAGCCTCGCCAGCTTCGAGCAACGCATGACGACGAGCGTCATGTTCGCGCGGTTCATGCGGCACAACGTGCGCGCCGTGTTGTTCAGCTCGCAGCAATTTACGGTATGCAACCTCAAGCACTCCGTGCTGCAACGGTGCGCGCGGTGGCTCGCGATGACTGCCGATCGCGTGGGCCGGCCCCAGTTCACGCTGACGCTCGAGTTCTTGGCCATCATGCTCGGCGTGCCAAGTGCGAAAGTAGCCGAAGCGGCGGACGCGCTCCAGCTGATGGGCGCCATCGAGTACCTCAAAGGCGCCGTGACGATTGTCGACCGCGGAAGCCTCGAACGCGTCGCGTGCGAGTGTTATGAGGCCTCCAAAGCGGCCTTCAGCGAATCGCTGCTGCTCTCCGCATGAGCCAGACCTCAGACGACCGGATGGCGGCTGTTCTCGCGGGGCCGCCGCATCGTGCGGATCCCTCGCTGCAGACCGAGATGCGCCTTCTGGTCGAAAGCATCTACGGTCCGCCGGTGCGCCGCCTGCCCGGGCTCGACATCGGCCGGGCCTATTGGGGTGCCACCAAGGGCTTTCGGTATGGCGGCGACATGGCCGACGTCTTTCACTACGGCAACGGCTGCACGTCGCTCGCCGTGGTGGACATCTCCGGGCACGGGATCCGCGCTGCTCGGCACGCGGGCCTGGCGAAATATGCGTTGCGCGCCTACGCCTCGCAAGGGTTCGACCCGCTCGACTCCGTTCGCGCACTCAATCGGCTGTGCATCGAGAACAGCACGTTCGAGGGTGAGTACGAGTTTTTCGCCACGGTCTTCTTCGCGATCGTAGATGCCCGCCGGCAGACCATGCAGTACGTGTCGGCCGGCCACGAAGCAGCCTACGTCGTCGCGCCGAACGGTCCTCGGACGCTTCAAGCCACGGGACCGATCGTGGGCCTGATGGACGACGACGACGCGTTCGGTCAGCAAACGGTCCAACTCGAACATGGTGACATCTTCGCCGCCGTGACGGACGGATTCACCGAGGCACGCGATGAGAATTTCGTGTTTCTCGGTGCCGATGCCCTCGTCGGCGTCATC
>JAQBPM010000331.1 GCA_028287525.1 Vulcanimicrobiota bacterium
AGATCGCGATACGGATACGCCGTGCGGACCGCGTCGTAGAGGTCGTTCGCGTCCCAATCGTCGGCGGCGCAGGCTGCGACGATCTGCTGCGCGAGGATGTCGAGCGGTGCGACGGGGATGCGCAGCGCGTCCATCGCGCCGCTGCGAATGCCGCGCACGAGGGCCGCGCATTCCACCAGCTCGTCGCGGGTCGTCGCGAACAGCCGGCCTTCCGGCTTCGCGCCGACCCAGTGGCCGGAACGGCCGATCCGCTGCAGCCCGACCCCGATCGAACGCGGCGAGCCCAGTTGGACGACGAGGTCGATCGAGCCGATGTCGATGCCGAGCTCCAGCGACGCCGTCGCGACGACGGCGCGCAGCTCGCCGTTCTTGAGCCGGTGTTCGGCATCGAAGCGGATCTCGCGCGAGAGGCTGCCGTGATGCGGCATGACCATTCCCTCGCCGAGCCGCGAGGTGAGCGCGAAGGTAACGCGCTCGCTTTGGCGGCGCGTGCTCACGAAGATCAGCGTCGTGCGATGCGCGCGGATGAGGTCGGCGAGGCGGTCGTAAATCTCGCCCGACATTTCGTTGCTCGCGACGGAACTCAATTCGTCGCCCGGAACTTCGACCGCCAGCGTCATCTCGCGCCGGTGGCCTATGTCGACGACCTGCGCTTGCGGACTCAGGAAGCGTGCGACCTGGTCGATCGGCCGGACTGTCGCAGAAAGGCCGATCCGCTGCGGTTTTTTGCCGCCGTTGCGCATCACGAAGTCGTCGAGCCGGGCGAGCGTGAGCGCGAGGTGCGCGCCGCGCTTGTCGGCGGCGACCGCGTGGATCTCGTCGACGATCACCGTTTCGACCCGTGCGAAGAGCGCCCGCGCTTTTTCGGAGGTGAGCATCATGTACAACGACTCGGGCGTCGTGACGAGCACGTGCGGCGGCGTGCGCAGCATCCGGGCACGGTCGGTCTGGCTGGTGTCGCCGGTGCGGGTCGCCGTGCGGATCCCCTCGAGCGTGATGCCGCGTTCGGTCGCCAGCGCGAGCAGTTCGCCGAGCGGCGTTTCGAGGTTCTTGCGAACGTCGTTGGTCAGCGCCTTGAGCGGCGAGACGTAGACGACGAGCGTCTCGTCGGGAAGTTCGCCCGCTTCGGCGCGCCGGATCAGCCCGTCGAGGCAGATCGAGAACGCGGCCAGCGTCTTTCCGGAGCCGGTCGGCGCGGTGATAAGCACATCACGGCCGGCGCGAATCAACGGCCAGCCTTGGATCTGCGGTTCGGTCGGCTCGCCATACCGCTTGGCGAACCAATCGGCGACAAGCGGATGAAAAGCATCCACCACGTTGATACCTTAAACCCGCCTTCTGGTCGGCCCGTTTCGGGCCGTTGTCATGCCGTTGCCTTGCTAGGGTAGTCGAGCTTTCCGTCGAATACGCTCAACGCCGGTTCACCGAGCCGGCTGGGCGCTTCGCTTACGGGTGTGCGAGCGGCGATGGTTCGTTACTCCTCACGCGAACGGCGGCGTCCGTTGCATCGCTACAAGGAGTTCATCATGGCAACGCCATCGCTCAAGGAACTCGGAATCGACGTCAGCGTCTCCGGTCTGACGCTGTTCTCACCAAACTACGCCCCGGGCATCTCCCTTTTCACCTTCCCGCAGAGCGGGACGGTGCAACTGGCGTACGCCGCGGGAAGCCCCGCGCCGACGAGCGTCTACATTCAGCATCAGGGCGGCGGATCGACGCCGGTGAACCCGGGGACGCAGAGCTACGCGGTCGGCGCATACGACGTTCTCTACATCATCGGGCCCGCCGCGAGCGCCAAGGTGCAGTACTACTACGTCTGATAGCGGCATCCCATCGTCGCGCCGCACTCTTGCCTGACGGTGAAGAGATGCGGCGCGACGAGTGCCGCCGGCGAGCGCGGCAGCGGAACTGCTGCCCCTCCGCTCTACACTACGAGTGCGCGATGCTGCGTGGAACGCGCCTGGTCACCGAAGAGCGCTGGGACGTCAAGCTCGCTCACTGACCGCCGCCCGGCGCCAGCGCCGCCAAGGACCGTTCTTCGCGAGGTCGACAGCGACGCTGCGAACGCGGTCGAGCATAGCCGCGGCGACGCGGCGGCGCGACGGCGCGTTGCGGTCGTCTTCGTCCTCGCCTGCCGGCACCAAAGCGCGCACTGCGGGTGAGGCGTCGATCGCGTGCCCGGCCGCGTATGCGAGCTGGTTTGCGCGGTAGCGGTCCAACGCGTACCGGTAGTTCACCATCACGCCGTACGACTGCGCGATCCCGCGCTGCGTCGGGTCGCCGAGCCAGTCCAACCGCTCGACGGTCGCGCCGTTGCCGAGATGGAAGCGTGCGACGGCGTCACGCGGCGCGCCGTCGGCTCGCTTTGCGTGCAGCAGATAGCGTGCCGCGAGCTGCAGCACGGCCTCGCGCACGCTCGCCGCGAGCGCGGGGCTGCGCTGCCATCCCGGCGTCGCGAGCACCGCGCGGACCTCGGCCGGCACGCGGTCGCCGAGCGAACGCGCCCACGCCGCGAAGCCCGGAAGCGGTGAAAGCGTCGCGAATGTCCGCAGCCGCGGTATCTCGCCGCGCAAAATCTCGACCGCCTGTTTGATCAGCGCGTTCCCGAACGGGATGCCGGAGAGGCCGCGTTCCGTGTTCGAGATCGAATAGAACGTCGCGCAGCGGGCCACGGCGACGTCGACACGCGGCGCATCGACGTTGAGGATCGCGCGGATAGAGGTCGGCAGCTCGTCAGTCAGCGCGACCTCGGTGAACACCAGCGGCATCCGTGGGAGCGCCGGGTGGAAAAAGGCGTAGACGCGCCGGTCGTCGTCGAGCCGGTCCTTGAGGTCGAACCACCCGCGGATGGCGTGGACCGCCTCCGATTGTGCCAGGCGTTCGAGCAGTGCCGCCGAGTCCGCCCACGTCAGGCGGCGCAGCTCGAGCGACCCGATGTCGAGCCGCGCGGCGAGCACGTCGCGCAAGTCCCCGTCGAGTGCCGCGAGGTCGGCGAGATCGGGCCGTTCTTCGAGCAGGCGCAGCAGCGCCGCGCGCAGTGCGACGATGCAGCGCAGATCGCCCGGCGGTGAGGCTAAGTGGTCGAGCACCGCGTCGCGCTGGGGCACCAGCGCCCGCCGCAGGCGCGCATACGCCGCGCGCCGCGCGGCCGGATCGTCGGCTGCGCGGGCGAGGTCGAGTTCGCGCGCAAGCAACGGCGCATCGACGTCGAGTCCGTCCAACATGCGCAAGACTTGGACGAGCTCCTCGTCGCCTGCCGAAGCGAGGGAAGCGCAAGCAACGCGAACGTGCTCGCGCGCGGCCGTGTCGCCGGGGCGAAGGGAGCGAAGCGCGTCGATTGCGCGCTCAATAGGGATCGTTCGCAACGCCATCCTGCTCCCTTTTACCCAGCAAAGGGGTGGGTTGGTTTCCGCTCCGGGCTCACACTACGGCGAGTTTACGTCCAAAAATCACGATAGACGTGGGCGATTTGTCGCCCACTGCTATCCGAACGCCTCCCCGCGGCGGGCCTGCTAGGCCGTGAAGCCTTCGAGCGACTCGACGGCGAGCTCCCAGGCTTCCATCGCGGCGCCGCCTTCGGCGTTGAGCCGTTCGAGCTCGCGTTGGAGGCGGACGACTTCGTCCGGATCGTCGTAGAGGCCGGGGGCGGCGAAGAGCTTTTCGAGCTCGGCTTTCTTGCGGTCGATCTCCGCGACGCGCTTCTCGGTGTCGATCACGGCGCGCTTGCGGTTGCCGAGCTCGAGCTTCGCATCGTGCTCGGCGTTGCGGTCGAGCTTTACGGGCGTCTTCTTCTGCTGCTGCTGCGGCGCGGGACGCGGTGCGACGCCGTTCTTTTCGTCGTGCAGTTTGCGCTCGAAGGTTTCGTAGTCGCCGTCGAACACCGTCGCCTTGCCGTCGCGGATCGAGACCACGCGTTCGGCGAGCCGCTTGAGCAGATACCGATCGTGCGAGACGACGAAGAGCGCGCCCTCGTACGATGCGAGGACGTCTTCGAGCGCTTCGCGGCTCGGAATGTCGAGATCGTTCGTCGGCTCGTCGAGGAACAGGCAGTCGGCGCGCTGCGCCATCAGCCGCGCCAGCATGATACGGCGCCGTTCGCCGCCGGAGAACTCCTCGACGTACTTGTCGCCCGAGTCGCCGGTGAGGTTCAGCCGGCCCAGCAGCGAGCGCGCCTCCTCGTCGGTGACGCCCATCTGCATGACCGCCTCGGACGCCGTCCGCCCAGCTGGCAAGTCGTCGACCGAACTCTGCGAGTAGCTCGCCGTGCGCAGGCCCGTGCCGTAGCGCACGCTGCCCGAATCAGGCTGCATCTCGCCGCTGATGATGCGCAGGAAGGTCGACTTTCCGGCGCCGTTCGGACCGACGATCGCGACGCGATCTCCGCGCACGAACGACGCGTTCAAATTCTTGAAAAGCGTGTGGTCGTAGGCTTTGCTCAGCTTCACGACGTCGACGGCTGGGCCGCCGGTCGCACGCCGTGACGCCCGCAGGGCGACGGAGATGCTCCGCCGTTCCGTGCGCGGAGCGTCGACGGCGTCCATCTTCGCGAACGCCTTTTCGCGGCTGCGCACGTGGCTGTAGTTGTGCGAACCGTGCGTGCGCAGCTCGGCGATGACCGCCTTCTGGCGCTTGCGCTCCGTCTGATACGATTCGAAGTCGCGCCGCTGCTGCTCGCGCCGGATCTCGCGCTGCTCGAGATACTCCGTGTACGCGCGACCTTGCTTGACGTCGTAGATGGCCAGCTCGCCGCGATCGAGTTCCCAGATCTGCGTGGCGACGGTCTCGAGGAAGAACCGGTCGTGCGAGACGATCGCGAACGCGCGCGGGTCCCGCGCGACGAACGTCTCGAGCCAGCGCACAGTGTCCAAATCCAAATGATTGGTCGGCTCATCGAGCACGAGCCAATCGGGGCTTTCGAGCAGCGTGCGCGCAAGCAGGGCGCGCGTGCGCTGACCGCCCGAGAACTCGGCGAGCGGCCGATCGAGGTCGGCTTCCGCGAAATCGAAGCGGTTGAGGGTGGCGCGCATCTCCCACTCGGCCGCGTCGCCGCGCTCCATCGCTTCGTCGAACGCGGCGCGCAACGTCTGCGGTCCGCTCTCCGCCGCGTCCTGCGCCAGGTAACCGAGCCGCCGGTCGCGGGCGCGCACGAGCGAGCCGCCGTCCGGCTCGTCCCGGCCAACGAGGATGCGCACGAGGGTGGACTTGCCGGCGCCGTTCGGACCGACCAAGCCGATCTTTTCGCCGTCGCGAATCACGCCGGTCAGATCGCTGAAGACCTCGTTCGCACCGTAGTGCCGCTCGAGGTCGGTGAATCGAAGGAGTTCCATAGGGGCGGCTCCCGGCGTTCGCCCCGCACCGGGAGACTCCCGGGGGACCGACGCGCCATCGTGCCCCCGGGACCGAACTCAGAACGCCGACGCAGCGACGACCTTGACGGCCTCCTCGTCGTATTCGTCGTGGATGTCTTTCCCGGTGTAGTCGCGCATTTGCGTCGCTGCCCACAGGCTGACGATCGAGCACGCCGCAATGTAGACGGCGATCGCGTACCCGGTGTGGTACGTGGCGAAGAGCCACGTCGCGATGAGCGGCGCCGGACCGCCCGCGATCACGGAGGCCAGCTGATAGCCCAGCGACGCGCCGCTGTACCGCAGTCGCGGCGTGAAGTTCTCGGCGATGAACGCCGCTTGCGGCCCGTACTGGATGTCGTGCGGGATCAGCGACAAGAAGATCGCGAGGAAGATCAGCGCCGGCGCACCGGTGTTGAGCATCGCGAAGTACAGGAAGCCGAACACGAGCGTGACGGCCGAGCCGATCATGTACGTCTTGCGGCGTCCGATGCGGTCGGAGAG
>JAQBPM010000342.1 GCA_028287525.1 Vulcanimicrobiota bacterium
TCAAGGAATTCTTGACGTACATGCTGAGCCGGCAAGGCCAAGCGGCGATCGAGGAAGACGGCAAATGGGTGCCGCTGCCGGCGAGTGCCGCGCGCGTGGGACTCGCGAAACTCGACCGTCTCGGCGACGCCGCGAACCCCGCCGAGATGGGACTGCAAGTACCGGAAATCGCACCATCGCTCGGCGAGGGCGAGGGTCCGGACGAGACCGGTACTGCGAAAGCGCAGCAACGATATTACACGCAGCAGTTCGACCTCGGCGATCTTCCGCGGTATCAGCCCGAACAGCGGATAGCGGGAACGATTCGTCTTCCGCAGGGAACCCAGCTCCTCAGCAGCACCGTCGGCGAAGCCTGGATGCGCGGATTCACGAAGTACCATCCGGACGTCAAGTTCGAGACGGCGAAGGGAACGCTCGAGGCCAACCAAGTCGACGTGCAAATCGGCCGGAAGATGACGACCTATTTCGGCGGCGAGTACCTGCAATTCCAACTGGCGC
The DNA here is from genome assembly GCA_028287525.1 of Vulcanimicrobiota bacterium. Lineage (GTDB taxonomy): Bacteria > Vulcanimicrobiota > Vulcanimicrobiia > Vulcanimicrobiales > Vulcanimicrobiaceae > Vulcanimicrobium. The sequence goes on from JAQBPM010000342.1 coordinate 499, forward strand.
ACCAGCATTCGCCGCTCGAGATCCAAGTCGCGACGGGATCGTATGACGTGCCGGGCTGGAGTCCCGCCCTCGAGATCTTCGTGAACAAGAACAGCCCGGTCGACAAACTGACGATGGCCCAGGTCGACGGGATCTTCGGCGGACCGAGGCGCGGCGGTTGGGCAGGAACCACGTGGCGCCGGCAAGTCGGTCGCGGCTCGGACAAAAACATTCGGACGTGGGGACAGCTCGGCGCCGGCGGCGCGTGGGCCGGGAAACCGATCGACGTGTACGGACCGCCGGTCAAGTACCACATCATGTCGGTGTTCGAGCGCAAGGTTTTCCAGGGCGGCAACATGTGGAACGACGCGCTGCGCGAGTATCCGCTCGCGGTGAACGCCGATGGTTCGAAGCGCGTCCCCGGCGCCGAGACCGTCAAGGATGTCGCCTCGAACCCGGACGGGATCACGTTCAGTCAGAAAGTGTTCCAGACGGCCGACGTGCGGCCGCTCGCGATCGCTGCCAACGACGGCGGACCGTACGTCCTTCCGAGTCTCGAGAACGTTCGCAATCGGACGTATCCGCTCGCTCTCGAGGTCTATGCCTACGTCGACCCGACCCCGGGTACGCCGCTCGATCCCAAACTCAAAGAGTTCCTGCGCTACGTTCTGAGCCGCGAAGGCCAAGACGCCGTCATGCAGGACGGGAAGTGGCTTCCGTTGACCGCCGCGCTCGTGCAGGAGCAGCGAAAGAAGCTGGATGCCGTCGTCGCGCCGATCGCGTTCGATTCAGCGCAAAACCGTCACCGTTGATCTTCGGCCGCGGCCCGCTCAACGCTGTTCGTGCGTTCGTTCTCGGCGATGCGCGCCTTCACCAGCTTTGCTATGAGGGCCGCCGGCGGAGGTTTGTCCAGCGGGAATTGAATGGTACCCTTGGACGTTTTGAAGTCCTTGAGCTCGTTCTTGAATGCAACGATGACCGCCGCACTCAGCGGAAACAAACTGCAGTGGCGGGAGAACGCGCCCAAAGAGAGCAGCGGTCCTTTGTATTTGAACGTCGGGATGCCATACCAAATGGCTTCGGTAGTCTCCGGCGGCACGAGGTCGCGGATCGTTGCGCGAACCTCCTCCAACGTGCTGCGGGCGGGCTCCGGCACCGCGGCGAGATAGTCGTCGCACGTCTTCGGAGCAGCGTAGCGTTTGGCCATGGTTACGCCGGCGGCCGGTGCGCGGCAGTCTTCCGCTTATGCAGTGTGACGACGTTGCCTTCGGTATCGTTGATCAACGCCATGTTGCACACCGGAGTTTCGAGCCGCGTGATGATGGCGATACCGCGCGCCTCGAGCGCCGATGCGGCCGCTTCGAGATCGTCGACCGCGAAGAGTACGCCGTTGCTGGGTTGGAACGGCATGGCGGCGTCGCTCGAGACCCATAGCCCGAACGTCGATCCGTCCGCAAGCTCGAATTCGCCGCCGCTGTTGTCGGGTGCGAGGCTCTGCAGTTCCAGGCCGAGGACATCGCGGTAGAAGGCGATGGCCCGCTCGGAATCCTTCGCCATGTAATCGCTGCGATCGATTCCCGTAATGGTAAAGGGACGCTTACGAACGGTCGTACGCAGCACGCAGCGTCTCGATGTCGAGCTTCGCCATTTTGAGCATCGCCTGCAAGGTCGCATCCGACTTCTCGTCATCGTCGCTTGTCAGCAGCTCCGGCAGCACCGACGGCACGACTTGCCACGACACGCCGAACTTGTCTTGAAGCCAGCCGCATTGGCCGGGTTGGCCGCCTTCGCACAGGCGTTCCCAGAACGTGTCGACCTCCGCTTGCGTTTTGCAGTCGATCGAGAACGAGATGGCGGGCGTGAACGTGAAGTGCGGGCCGCCGTTGAGCGCGATGAACCTTTGCCCTTCGAGCTCGAACTCGACGGTCATCACCGTTCCGGCGGGCCCCGGTGAGTTCTCAGCGTATCGGCTGACGCTGCGGATCTTCGCGTTCTCGAAGACCGACACGTAGAAGTTTGCCGCCTCTTCGGCGTTGCCGTCGAACCACAGGAACGGCGTGATCTTTCCCGTCACGGCAGCGTCACCATCCACTCGGTTCCGAACTTGTCGACGACCATGCCGAACCGGCCGCCCCAGAACGCCGCATCGATCGGCATGCCGACCGTTCCGCCTGCGGCGAGCGCGTTGAAGATGCGCTCGCCGCGCGCCGCGTCGTCGAGTGCGAGCGCCACCGAGATGTTCCCTGCGTCGGGATCGACCGGCTTGACGTCGCGGCCGTCGGACGCCATGAACGCGATCCCGTCGGCGGTGAACGACGCATGCATCACGCTGTTCGCCGCATCCGGCGGCATCTGGCTCGCGACCGGGGTTTCTCCGACGCGCATCATCTCGTAGCTTCCGCCGAAGACGCTCTTGTAGAACTCGAGCGCTTCTGCGCAACGCCCGTAGAAGAAGATATAGGGCACCAATTGTGTCGCCATGAGGGTTCCTCCGGAATCACGCATGAGTGAGTTTTTGCACGAACAGCGGCGCGAAGGTCGAGCGGTACTGCGCCGCGACGACTACCCACAGCGCCGCGACGATCGCAGCGATCGGCAGCCCCATCGGCTGCATCGTCACGTGGAAGACGATGATGTTGGCGATGACCGCGCCGAGCAGCACGACGGCCAGCGGTACGTACCGGTTCGAGAGTAGGAAGATGCCGGCGATGAGTTCGACGCCGTCGACGAAGAGCACCCAGTACGAGCGGAAGAAGACGTCTTGAAACTGGCCGGCCAAACCCGGCGGCGGAGCTGGCGGGTGCGCGATCAGCAGAAACCCGCTGAGCCCCGCGGCGAAGAAGACGAGTCCGAGCAAGATCCGCGCGATGGTGACCGTGGTCTTCATGGTGTCGTTTCCCTTTCCGATCGAGCCGTGAGGTGAAACCGATCCTAACAATTGTAATTGCAAAAAGCAAGTACTAGTCGAAAAGGAAAGTTTGTGGTATTCTGACAAGCGTGAAGCCCCGCGCCTATGGCCAGTATTGCGGCTTCGCCCGCGCTCTCGAGGTAATCGGCGAGCGCTGGGCGCTGCTCGTCGTGCGCGACCTGCTGGTCGGGCCGAAGCGCTTCACCGACCTGCTGCGCGGGCTGCCGGGGATTCCGAGCAACGTCTTGACCGCTCGCCTCAAGGAACTGGAAGGCGCCGGGGTGGCGCAGCGCCGGGTGTTACCTCGACCGTCTCGTGCGGTGGTCTACGAGCTCACCGAGTACGGCTTGGAGCTCGAGGCCGTGGTCGTCGAGCTCGGCCGTTGGGGTGCAAAGAACCTCGGCGATCCACGCCCAGACGAGACGATCACGGTCGATTCGCTGATCACCGCGCTGCGCTCGACCTTCCACCCCGAGGCGAGCCGCGGATTCCGCGCCGGCTACGAGCTGCGGGTCGGTGAAATCGCGCTGCACGCGCGCGTCGACGACGGCCGCGTCGACGTGGCCGAAGGCTCCCTGCCCGGCGCCGACCTGATCATCGAAGCGGGTCCAGGGATTCGCGCCGTCATGGCCGGCGAGCTGAGCCCCACGGACGCGGTCCAGAGCGGGACCGTGCACCTGAGCGGAGATCCCACGCTGCTGGGGCGGTTCGCGGAGATCTTCCGCATCGAGCCGATGCCGGGCGCCGGTTGATCGCGACGCCGGGGGGCAGTATCGTGCGGTTCTTCGAGCGAGGTTGCACCAGCTTCAGGCGCACGCCGGTACGTCGCATCGGCGTCGTCGACATAGAGGTACAGGAACGACGCCGTCTCCGTCATTCGCTATTCTGCGAGCGGATCACTTCGACGAACTCTTTCGCCGCGACCGACGGAGCGGTATCGCGACGACGCACGGTGCTTATTCACGTATTGCGATGAGGGCGCTGCTCCGCAGAGCGCGGCGGTTTAGACTCGTAACACAAAACGAGTTTTCGCAGAAAGCAATGAAAGGCAGTCCGTGTTACTCCGCTTGCGATGGAATCGCCGCCGACGGGACTAGGATCGTAGACGCCGGCACGTTCGCCCCAGGCGTCACGATAGACCACACTTTCGCACGGATACCGAGCGACGCTGACTCGTGCACCCTCGCGTCCGCGACCTTCGCGGACGGAACGCAGTGGAGGGCCGGAAGTCCATCAGAGGAGGCGGTCCCCGCATCCGTTCCGTCGGGGACGTTCCAGACCTACGGGCCGACCGCCGAGGGTGGCGGGTGATCGTACCCGCTTCGACTGCTTACCGCTTTCACTCAATGTATGAGCAAGTTTGCCCGTACTAAGCGGAAAATGTGCTGGCGACACGTGCGTCCCAGGGCGGTAAACTGGTCTGATGAAACAACTCGTGAGTTCCGCGCTGATCGTTGCCGCTCTCGTGCTCCCCGTCGCAGCTCAGGCCGACGCGCAAGCCTATACGGCACCGGTCGGCGCTCGGGCGATCAGCGGCGTGATCGCGTCGATTGACGGCAAGTTCAGCTTGACGGTGCGCCAGGGCGGCGGCTCCCTCGCGGCCGTGACTTTGCACAGCGGCACGACGATCAATCCGACCGGATCGCGGCTGCAGCGGGGGACGCCGGTGACCATCATCGGGCACGCGCACGACGGCACATTCGATGCCGACACGATCGATGCACCTCTCGACACCGGGAATCGGTCAACCCGGCCCGCCGGCGGAAGAACTCCTGGAGAAGCCCCGTTCCGTGCAGATATCCCGTCAGGAACGTTCCAGACCAACGGGCCCAGCGCCGAGGGCGGCGGCTGATTCGGCTTCCGGACTCGTCCTACGCGATTCGTGGAACTGGCGCCACCGGATCGGCGTTGTCCCTTGCCATTCGTGGAACGCACGCGTAAACGAGTTCAGCTCGTCGAAACCCAGCAGAAATGCGATTTCGCCGGCATCGAGATCCGTGTCCAGCAGCAGCCGGCGCGCTGTGTTGTCTCGCACGTCGTCGAGCAATTTTTGGTAGCTCGTCTCCTGTTCTGCAAGGCGTCGCTGAAGAGTGCGAGGGCTCATCCGCATCGCCGCGGCGACCTTTTCGACGCTGGGGCGCTCGCCGCTCATGCTGCGTCGAAGAACGCTTTTCACGTCGCCGGCGAGGAGCGCTGAGCCGAGGCGCTCATGCAAAGCCGCCTCGAGCTCGGGCAGCAGAACCTCGTACAAGTCGGCGTTTCGCGTGAGGAAAGGCCGCGCGAGCGCGCTCTCGTCGAGCACCAGGACGTCGGCCGGCGCGTCGAACGCGACCTCGCACGCGAAGTGTCGCTTCAGCATCGTTTCGTTGGAGCGCCGCCGCGCAAGCTCCACCCGCACCGGCGTAAGCGGCTGCCCCGTACCCTGATGCCCGAGGGCGAGGAGGTGCGCGAACGCGCCGTCGATCAGCATTGGTGGAAGCCTCGCTTCGGCGCGCAGCCAGTGGAATCCGATCCTCACCTCACCGCCTTCGATGTCAATGCGCATCTCTTCCGGCAAGCAGAGACGCTTGTAGCGGGCAACCCTTGTCAGCGCCTCGCCGAGGTTCGGCGAATGGAGCGCCGCCAACGACGCGACGTCGAGTTGGTGCGGCTGGGCCTCGGCGCCCAATTTGAGGCCGACGTCCGGACTGCCCGCGAGCGCTTCCACGGCGTGCCAGAACGCGAAGAACTCGCGCGTCGTGAGCCCCGCTTTCGAGGACCGGAACCGCGAAGGCGGCACCCCGGCGCGGCCGAATGCGTGTGCGAGGTCGATCCCGAGCGCAGCGAGGCGGTCGAGCACCCCGCTGCGCACGATGATCAGGTCGGCTGTCACATCAGATCCCCATCGAATCCTTAGATCGCGTTGGCCGTCATCAACATCTTCGCAACCGGCGTCTCCGCGAAGTCGCCCAATCCGTCGAAGTCGGTCGACCGGCTGACGGCATCCCAGCTTGCGTCTTCCTTTGCGCGCTCGGCTGCGTACAGATGGGCCAGAAATACCGCGTCGGAACCCAGGAGAAGTCGGACGGGTGGTTCCGTTTCCAGCGTCAATTCGTGAATCGCCTTGGCGACCTTCGCCGGATCGCTGCGCATAATGTCGTGGTTTGCGCGGGCCATGCCGGCCATCGTGCCGACAGTCGCTTGGTAGTCGCTGCGGATGTCGTCGATTCGCATCGACGATCCAGCCCAATCGGTGCGCATTCCGCCGGGTTCGACGACGGTCACGCGAATGCCGAGCGGGCGGACCTCCTGCGCCAGGACTTCCGAGAACCCGCCGACGGCCCACTTCGCCGATTGGTACGAGGCAAGTCCGGGGGCCGCACCGCGACCGCCGATGGACGAGATCTGGACGATGTGGCCGTCGCGTTGCGCGCGAAGAACCGGCAGCGCCGCGCGCGTCACGTTCACGACGCCGAAATAGTTCGTCTCGAACTGCTTGCGAAAGTCGTCCTCCGCCACGTCTTCGATCGAGTTGACGTTCGCATATCCGGCGTTGTTCACGACCACGTCCAGCCGGCCGAAGGCGGAGGTCGCGGCGGCGACGGCGGCTCGAGCTGCGGCGGGATCCGTCACGTCCAGTGCGACGGCGCGCACCCGGTCGCCGTACTCGGCGACGAGATCGCAGAGGTCTTCCGGATTGTGGGCCGTCGCCACCAGGCGGTCGCCGGCTGCGAGCACGGTCTTCGCGAGCGCGCGGCCCAGTCCGCGTGAGGATCCTGTGATGAGCCAAATCTTCGACATGAGCCAATTGTGCGCGCCGGTCCGGTGGTTGCGATAATCCGATCGCGCCAAGAAATCCTCGGATCGCGCCACCGTGCCTGCGCCGCAAGGCGAGTTCGGAGCTCGGCGCTCGCATCACCGGCGCGACGTCGCGCGTACCTATGGAGAAGGGCCGGCGCTGCGGTACGCGGACGGCGTGACTCCCGCAATCGTCGCGAAGCCATGGCTGAAATGTGCGTGGCTCGGAAAGCCGACGTGATGCGCGATCCGCGCGATCGTGTAGTCCGTCGTTCGCAAGAGCGCTTTGGCGCGCTCGATTCGCCGGGCGGTGATGTAGCGATACGGCGACACGCCGAATTCCGTCTTGAAGGCGTGCGCAAACCGGCTGACGCTCAGCGCCATCAGCGCGGCCAGCTCGGGGAGGGCGATCTTGCCCTCCAAGCGCTCCTCGACGTAGTCGGTCACGGCCATGAATCGGCGTCGAGCGCGTTCGGCGGGGGGCAAGTCGCGCGCGACCGCGGTGCTGCGAATGCGACGCAGCTCGAACTCGAGAATCGTCTCGAGCGCTTCCGTGTACGCTTCGGGAAAACGGACGCTGCCGGATCCCGCGTGCGAAGTATTCATCAGCACGAGTAACGTCTCGGGGCAATAAGCGGATCACCAAGCGAATCCATGCGAGGTTTCGTTCCGCGTGCGGCGTTCGGCGGCGGCGAGTTCGGCGAGCGCACGTCGCGTCGTCGCAACGGCAACCAGGACCCACATGAATGCCAGCAAGGTCAATAGGACAAGGCCTGCCGAGCGGAAGAACGGGCTCGCCGTCAATGCCGCGAGGCTGTACGTTCCGGCGGTGAGGACGCCGACCGGGAAGGTGAACGCCCACCAGCCGAGGGCAAACGGAAGTTTCGTCCGCGCGGTTCGCAGCGTGAGGGCGATCGCCATGACGAGCCAGTACGCGGCGAAGCCCCATACCGCGACGCCGTAGGCTAAGCCGATCCCGCTCAGGATTGTCGCCGGCGCAGGCCAGACGCTCGATGCGGCGGCGTCGAGGGCGTTGAAGCCGGCGATCGATTGTCCGAGCGGGCCGACGACGAGCCACACCGACGTGACGAGTGCTCCGTCCGGGACGCGATACTGAACGAGCCGCGCGTAATAGAGCACGATCACGATCATCGCCAGCATGATCCCGCAGCCCCACATCGCGTAGCCGAGTGCAAGCATCGATGACTGCAGCGCGGCGGGCCAGCTCGGAATCAGCAGCGCGCTTGGAACCGATGCCACGATCAGCGGAACGATCGGCAAGAGCCACGTCGCCGACGTCGCCTCAGATGCGAGCTGATGGCGGGTGAACATGAGGAACGGGATCAGAAAGGCAAGGCCGAGCGCGCCGATCACCGCGGCGATGAAGAGGCCTTGCGCCAAATGTACGGCGATCGCCGGTACGACGAGGCGGCGACCGATCGTCAGCGCGCCCACCGCTACGGTGAAGCAAGCCATAGGCGGCGCACCCCACGCCTGCATTGCTGAGGGATCCGAATAGGTCCCGCACAGCCGCGAGGGATCGTCAGCCAGGCTCGCGTTGACGAGCGCGACCAATGCCGCGAGCAGGGCCGATGCCAACAGCCAAAGCGTCGCCTGCGAGCGGCGCCCCGCCGGGGAGCGCGATGGGTGAGGCGGCGATCGTCACCGCCAAAATACCCGTCCCCATCACGCTGGTGAACCAAATCGGCGCGACCTTGGAGCGAGCGAGCCGTAACGCGGTGATCATGCCTCAAGGGTACGGCCCGCGCGGCCGCATGTCCAAACAGACTTTTCTTGGACCGCGCGAAGTTGCGCTTATGGAGGCCGCACGATGGCGCTTACGATCACCCAGCTCGAGACGTTTTCGCGACTCGCCGACGTCGGGAATTTCACGCGCACTGCCGAGGAGCTGCACCTAACGCAGCCGGCGGTGACGCAGCAGATGAGAGCGCTTGCCGAGCATTTCGGAACGCCGTTGTTCGACATGGTTGGCCGCCGGCCGGTACTGACCGATGCGGGAACCTTTCTGGCACGAAGTTCGCGAGACGTGCTCTGCGCGCTCATGACGCTCGAACGCGAGATGCGCGAGTTCGCGGACGCGCGGTCCGGAACGCTCGACCTGGGCGCGACGCTGACGATCGGAAACTACGGGATCCTCCCTGCTCTGGCAGCTTTTCGCGCCGCGCATCCCGGCGTGTCGCTTCGCCTCACCGTCGCAAACACGGCCGCGATGGTCGCCGCAATCAAGGACCGCCGGTTGGCGATCGCACTGGTCGAAGGCCAGCTAGACGATCCGGAACTGACCGTGGAACCGTACGCCGAGGACGAACTCGTCCTGATCGTTCCGGCGACCGGCCACGCCCTCTCCGGCGTGGAAGTGGTTGCGGCGCGCGACCTCGCCGGAATCGCGTTCGTTTCGCGCGAGGAAGGTTCGGGGACGCGCGCAATCGCGGAGGACGCACTGCACGCCGCCGGCGTCGAGCCTCAGA
>JAQBPM010000350.1 GCA_028287525.1 Vulcanimicrobiota bacterium
CAACAGCCTCGCGATGCTCACAATGCGCCGCGGCGACATCCTGCGCGGTGAAGACGAATTCGCGCTGCAGGCCGACTTCGACGCGCTCGTCGCCGCCCGCGTCGAACCCGCCGCGAAGGACGAACCCGCCGTGCTCCGCTCGATCGAACGCGAGCGCGCCGAGCTCGAAGCGCGCGCGCACGATGCCGATCTGCGGATGCATTCGCTCGAGGGCGAGCTGCGCACCGGCGAGCAGAACGTCCCCGACGTCGCCGCGCTCGACGAGTCGTGCGCCGCCGTGCGCGCGCAGATCGCGCGGCTCGAAGCGTTCGAACGGGCGGTTACGCTCGCGCGCAAGACGATCGACGTCCGCAAGGACGAGGCGCACCGGGGGTTCGCGCGCCGGCTCGAAGAGTACAGCGCCGGGGTGCTCGGGACGATCACGGCCGGACGCTACGGCGAGATCCACTTGGATCCGGCGTCGCTCTCCGTGCGCGTGCGCATCCCCGAAACCGGCGCGATCGAGGACGTCGAGCACCTCTCGGCCGGCACCGGCGATCAGGTCGCGCTGGTGGTCCGCTTCGCAACGGCGCGCATGTTCGCCGAAGGGTTGGAACGGCCGCCGCTACTGCTCGACGACCCGTTCGCGTTTTGGGATGCGGAGCGCATCGCGCGCTGTCTCCCGGTACTGATCCACGGCGCGCTCGAGGCACAAACGATCGTCTTCACCGCGAGCGCGGAACTCGCGGAGGCCGCGGCGTCCGCGGGGGCGCGGCGCATTGAGCTCGAGCCGGGCCGCCCCTTCGACAAGCTCAGGGTGACAATGAGCGGCTAGGGCTTGACCAGCGCGCGGACGGCGGCCAGGGTGTTCTCGACGTGCTTTGAGGGGTCGCCGTCGGTGTAGGCGTACGCGATCGTGCCGTCTTGGGCGATCACGTACGAGGTCCGGTTGGCGTACGTGCCCGAGTACTTGGCGTCGTACTGCATGGCGATCTTGAGGCCCGGATCGGACGCCACGAGAAAGGATGCCCGGCACTCTTCGGTTGAGAATTTCTTTTGCGTCTCGATGTCGTCGCCGCTGACGCCGATCACCGTCGCGCCGAGCTTCCGGTACTCGGCGATGTGCTCGGAGAAGAGGTGCGCCTCGACGGTGCAGCCGCTGGTGAACGATTTCGGAAAGAAGTAGAGCACGACGGGGCCCTTCGCCAGCGCGGCCTTGAGGTCGACGGTCTCGACGTCCCCGCCGAGGGCGGCCTGCAGGCTGAATGCCGGCGCCGGCGCGCCGTGCGGGAGCTGCGCGGAAGCGCGCCCCGTGCCCAAGACGGCGATGCCGGCGGCCATGGCAAGAGCGGCAAAGGTGACGACGGCGCGGTTATTCACGGCGGAATTCTACCAGAAATTCGTGAGAAAATGGTGAACCGGGCGTGCGCCCCTTGCCTCGCCGGACGAGGAACATGGCCGGATTCACGCCGGCTGCCGAAACCTGTAGACAAGGTATCGGGCGTGGCCCGCCCAATACTTCCGCAACCTGCCCCCGGAGTGCCGTCTCAAGCATGATTAAACTCCGCGGCGTTTCGCTCGTGTACCCGAATGGGACGCGAGCGTTGGACGACGTCGATCTCGAGATCGAGAAGGGCAGCTTCGTCTTTTTGGTCGGACACTCCGGAACCGGAAAGTCGTCGCTGCTCAAGCTTTTGTATCGCGAGGAGTTCCCCAGTGACGGGGAAGTTATCGTCGACGGAATTCGCGTCGACACGCTGCGCCGCGGCAAAGTTCCCAAACTTCGCCGCAACATCGGCGTCGTTTTTCAAGATTTCAAATTGCTCTCGCACAAGACGGTGTGGGAGAACGTCGCGTTCGCGCTGCAAGTGACCGGGACGCGAACGCGCGACGTGATGCGGATGGTCCCGCGAGCGCTCGACTTGGTCGGGCTCTCGCACAAGAGCCGGATGTTCCCCTCGGAACTCTCCGGCGGCGAACAGCAGCGCACGGCGATCGCGCGCGCGCTGGTCGGCAACCCGAAGCTGCTGCTGTGCGACGAGCCCACCGGCAATCTCGATCCGTCGAACACGACCGAGATCATGGAACTGCTGCAGCGGGTCAACCTCAAGGGCACGACCGTCGTGGTCGCCACGCACAACCAGGCCGTCGTCGATCGGATGCGGCGGCGGGTCGTGCGTCTCGAGCACGGTAAGATTCTCCACGACGACGAGCGAGGCTACTATTTCCGTGGACTGGGGCAAACTGCGGTTCTTCCTGGGTGAAGTCTTCGCGAACTTCACCCGCAACGCCGGAATGCAGTTTACCGCGATCGGGACCGTGGCGGTCACGATCGTGCTGCTGGGCTCGTTCCTGTACGTGCGCGAGACGATCCAAACGTTCGGCACGGGCGTGCTCTCGCAGATCGAGATCGTCGTCTTTCTGAAGGACGGCGTGAGCGACGCGAAGGCGAAAGACCTGGCCGCTCTGCTGGCCGCCGATCCGCGCGTCGCCAAAGCGACGTACGTTCCGAAAGCCGCCGGCATCAAGCGCATGCAGGAGGTCTTGGGCAAGGACTTCGACACCTCGCTGCTCACCTCGAACCCGCTCCCGAATGCGTACCACGTGCGGGTGAAGAACGCCGACGACGTTCCGGCCGTCGCCAAGAAGATTGCCCGCGATCCGCGGGTCGCCAAGGCCGACTACGCGGCCGACACGGTGCAGAAACTGCTCAAGACGGCCGCCGTGCTCGGCCGCGCCGGGATCGCGCTGATCGCACTGTTGTCGATCTCCGCGGCGATCGTGATCGCCAACACGATCCGGCTGACCGTCTTCGCCCGCCGCCGCGAGATCGCGATCATGCAGCTCGTCGGCGCGACCAACATGTACATCCGCCTGCCGTTCATCGCCGAAGGGATGCTGGCCGGCGTGCTGGGCGCCGCCGTCGCGATCGGGGTGCTCGCGCTGGCCCAGGCGCAGGTCGTGCCGAAGCTCGCACAGACTCTGGCGTTCGTGTCGTTCCACGTCGACGCGCTCACGCTGTGCCTCGAACTGCTCGCGGTCGGCGCGGCGGTCGGCATCATCGCAGCGTGGCTGAGCGTCGGGCGCTACCTGCGCACGTGACCCCTCCGCCGTGACCGAGGGGAAGATTCTGCTCGTCGACGACGACACGCAGCTGCGCGGGATCCTGCGCGCGAATTTCGAGGTCGTCGGCTACGACGTCGACGACGCCTGCGATGCCGAGGGCGCGATCGCCGCATTGGAACGCGGCCGCCCCGACGCCGTCGTCGTCGACGTCCTGCCCGCCTCGAGCGACGGGCCCGCGCTGGTGCGCACGATTCGCCGCCATCCGCAGGGCGCCAGCGTGCCGGTCATCGTGCTCACCGCGCGCATCCATCCCGACGACGCGGTGCGTTCGCTCGAGGCCGGCGCGGACGACGTCGTCGTCAAACCGTTCGCACCCGAAGAGATGGTCGCGCGCGTGCGCGGCAAGATACGCCGTGCCGCCGAGCACTCCGCGCTGCAGCCGCTTACCAAACTGCCGGGCAACGGTCTGATCGAAGCGGAGATTCGCCGTCGTCTGGACGGGCCGGTGCCGTGGGTCGTTTTGTACCTGGACCTCGACGGATTCAAAGTGTTCAACGATGCGTTCGGCTTCGCCAAAGGGGATCAGGTGATCCAGCTGCTCGCTTCAACGCTCTCCGACGCGGTGCGCAAGCGCGGCGAGACGGATGACTTCGTCGGTCACGTCGGCGGCGACGATTTCGTCGCGGTGATGCGCCCGGCGCGTGCGGAGGAGATCGCGCAGTCGATCGTCGCCGCGTTCGACCGCGGCATCCGCACGGTGCAGCACGATACGCGCGTGCCGTACTGCACCGTCTCGATCGCAGTCGTGAACGGTTCGCGCGGCCGGTCGTCGTACGAACGGATCGGCGAGCGCGCGGCGCTGGTCAAGAAAGAAGCCAAACGCCGCCGCGGTTCCGTCGTCGTCTCCGAATCGAGCTTGGCGTAGTGCGCCGCGCCGCGCTCGCTTTGGCACTCGCCGCCGCGGCGCTCGTGCCGCTCGGGGCGTCCGGCAAGAGTCACGTCGACGAAAAGATTCAAGCGCAGAAGGCCAAGATTCACGCCGTTCACCTGAAGCTGCACGAGAAGCGCTCGCAGCTGCAGGACGCGAAGGCGCGAGTCGGCACGATCGCCGCCGAACTCTCCGACACGAACCGCAACATTGCGGTCGCGAACGGACGCCTCGGCGGTCTGCAGGCGCGCATCGTCTCCACCACGCGCAAGCTGGACTGGAACCGCATCCAGCTCGCCGCCGCGCAGAAGACGCTGCAGCGGCATCGCGACGCGCTGAACCGCCGGCTGGTCGATGCCTACGAACAGGGCGATCTGGGTTATCTCGACGTGCTCTTGAGCGCCCGTTCCTTCGGTGACTTCGTCGAACGCTGGAACGACATCCGGTTCTTGGTCAAGGCCAACGAGTCGACGATCCGCGCGCGCAAGGCCGACGAAGCGCAGGTGACCGGAATCCAACGCGGCCTGCTGAGCACGCAGGCCGAATTGCGCAGCGCCGAGGCGCAGGTGCAGCAGCAGCGGTTGGCCCTTGACGGCTTGGCACGCCAGCGCACGCAGCTGCTCGCCGCCGCCGACGCGCAGCGCCGCGTCGTCCAGACCGAGGTCAACGAGCTCGACGAGGAGTCGGCTGCCTCGGAGGCCGCGCTCGAAACGCTCATCCGAGCGAAGCAGCAGGAGGAAGAGGCGCGCCGCCTCGCCGCGCGCCGCGCCGCGCAATTGGCGGGCCAGGAGCTTCCGCCCGAGCCGAACGTGGGCCAGCTGTCATGGCCGGCCTCCGGACCGATCACCTCGCCGTTCGGGATGCGCAACAACCCGGTCACCCACATCTTCCGCCTGCACGCCGGCATCGACATCGGAATCCCCACCGGGACGACCGTCGCCGCCGCCGCCGAGGGCCGCGTCATCGTCGCCGGGTGGGACGACGGGGGCTGCGGCAACATGGTCGTCATCGACCACGGCAGTCGCCTTGCTACCCAGTACTGCCACCTCTCGCAGATCTTCGTCGGCGTCGGCCAGGACGTCCAGCGCGGCCAAGCAATCGCCGCCTCAGGGTCGACCGGCAACTCGACCGGGCCACACTTGCACTTCGGGGTACGAGTCGACGGACGACCCGTCGACCCCATGTCCTATCTGCACTAAACGGCGCTAGGCTGGGCGAATCGGTACGATCGTCCAAAGATCGACCATTGGGACACCGTTAAGAGCCATACCGCGCCTGGAACAAACCAGACGAGTCCCGGGTTCTACGGATATACTCGACGTCCACGCCTGCCTTCGAAGGACCGCCGTTTGACCGCCCGCACCCGTTTGCTGTCCGCCGCCCTCGTCGTTGCCGTTGCGGCCCTCGGGGGCGCGGCGTATGCCAACCGCGCCTCAGCCTCTCCCGACGCACAACCAGCCGTTGTCGTCGGCGACGGCCGGAAGATCGTGGGGCTTGACCTCGCGACGCTGCTCGGGCGCGGCGACACGCAGCAGCAGATGATCGAATTCGCCTACGAGCGAGTCGAGCACGCCTACTACAAACCGGTCGCCGATCAATTGCTGGTCACCGGCGAGCAAAAGGCGCTCGTCACGTATCTGACGCGCGTCAAGAAGATCGCCCATCCGCAAGTCCCGAGCAACACCGCGACGGGCGAACGCGGACGCGATCTGGCGATCCTCGAGAGCACGCTCACGACCGTGCAGAAGCGCTACGCGAACCTCGCGCCGCGCGACACCTACACCCAAATAGCGCTGACCGGAATGCTGCTCGGCCTCGGCGACCCGTATACGACCTATCTCTCGCCGCAAGAGATCAACGGCCTCGACGAGCAGCTGCACGGCGGCGATTTCGGCGGCATCGGCGTCTACATCGTTCAGGATCCCAAGACCGGTTCGATCGTCGTCGATCCGATCGAAGGCAATCCCGCGATCAAGGCGGGCGTTCGCCCCGGCGACTCGATCCTCGCCGTCGACGGGAAGTCGACGATGGGGCAGAAGCTCGACGCGGTCGAACGCGCGATCCGCGGGACGAATGGCACGGTCGTCACCTTGACGCTCAAGCGCAAGGCCGACGACACGCGCACCAGCGTCTCCGTCACGCGCGCGCAGATCCGCGTGCCGTCAATCCGCGCGAAGATCGAAGACAACATCGAATACGTGCGCCTGGCCGACTTCGGCTCCAACTCCGCCGAAGAGGTGCGGCGCGCGTTCCTCAACGGTAAGAACCACAACGTGCGCGGGTACATCCTCGATCTGCGCTACAACGGCGGCGGGCTGCTGGATGCAGCGGTCGACATCTCGAGCCTGTTCATTCCGCAAGGCACGATCGTCTCGACGATCGACCGCGCCGGAAGCCGCGACGTGCGCAGCGCGACGGGCGCCGCGATCGGCACGCAACCGTTGGTCGTCTTGGTCAACCGCTACACCGCAAGCGCGTCGGAGATCACCGCCGGCGCGGTGCAGGACTACGGTGCCGGAACGATCGTCGGTGAAAAAACGTTCGGGAAAGGCGTCGTGCAGAGCCTGTACACGCTCCCCGACAAGGGCGCGCTGAAGATCACGACCGCGCGCTACGTCACGCCGAAGGGGCGCGACATTCAACACAAGGGAATCGTCCCCGACGTCGTCGTCAACCAGCGCATCGACCTGCCGATTCTCGATACCGCCAACGACCTGCAACTCGCTGCAGCCAAGAAGATCATCGCGAGCAAGAAGGACACCCAATGAAACGCCTCGTTCCTATCGCCCTGGCCGCACTGCTGACGCTCGCGACCGCTCACGTTCCCCCCGCGACCGCGGCCGCCGCAGCCGGTTTGTCGCAGGCGCAAAACCAGGAGCTCGTCGAGAGCTACGCGCACCTGACGGGCGACTTCTACAAGAAGGTCGACCGCCAAGCGGCGCTCGAGGGCGCGCGCACGTCGATCATCGAGCTGCTCAAGAAGCGCCACGTCGCCAATCCCACGCTGCCGCAGCTGCACGCGACCGCCGAAGACGACGCGACGAACGCCGATGAGCTTTCGCGCGAAGTCTCGACCGCAATCACGGCGTACGGCCCGAAGATGGAATCGGTCGATTCGCAGTCGCCCGCGACGCAGATCACGTACGCCGCAATTTCCGGCGTGCTCGGTTCGGTCAAGGATCGCTACACGGTGTTCCTCTCGCCCAAAGAATACGCGGCACTGAACGACAACCTCGACGGCACGTCGTTCGGCGGCGTCGGGATCTCGTACTCGATCGACGACAAGACGAAGACGCTTCACGTCGAGAACGTCATCCTCGACGGCCCCTCCGACAAGGCCGGCCTGCTCTCGGAGGACTACATCACCGCGATCGACGGCAAGCCGGTACCGCAGCTGCTCGAAGGCGCGACCACGATGGAGCTGCAGCAGAAGCGCGTCACGCAGGCGCTGCGCGGCGACCCGGGGACGCGCGTACGCCTGACGGTCGCGCGCGCCGGTAAGCCGCTCGATCCGGTCACGATCACCCGTGAGACGATCCATCAGCCAAGCGTCGCCGCGAAGATGCTGCCCGGCAACGTCGGCTACGTCGACCTCTCGGTCTTCGGACAGACCACGGGTCAGGAACTGGCGACTGCTCTGCGCCGGCTCGACTCGCAGGGCGCGAAAGCGTACGTCCTCGATCTGCGTTACAATGGCGGCGGCTACTTGAACGCCGCGGTCGACGTCGCATCGAAGTTCATCTCGAACGGTCCGATCGTCAGCGTCCAATCGCGCGCCGGCACCGACACGGAGTACGACGCGGAGAACACCGCGATCGCGCCGCGTCCGCTGGCCGTGCTGGTGAACCAGTACACGGCGTCGGCATCGGAGATCACCGCCGGCGCGATCCAGGACTCCGGCGTCGGCACGCTCGTCGGCGTAAAGACGTTCGGCAAAGGCGTCGTCCAAACGATCTTCCCGATGCGCGACGGCTCGGCGGTGAAGATCACGACCGCGCGCTACTTCACGCCGAAGGGCCGCGACATCAACACCGTCGGCATCGAGCCCGAGATCCGCAGCGATCTTCCCAAAGATCTCAAGGGGATCCGCATGGGCGATCCCAAGACGGACCCGCAGCTGGTCGCGGCGCTGAGCTTCATCAACGGACGAATCGCGCAGGGCGATCCGGCCGCCGCCTCCTCCTCCTCCGCAGCCTCGACCCAGCCGGCACCGGCACCGCACCGCTAACCGCCCCCGGCCGAGAACACAAAGAAACGCCGCGCTCTCCTTGGAGGGCGCGGCGTTTGCATTTCGGCGGACGGCTCGTGCCGGCGACGCTAGCGCTTCTTGCGCGCCGTCGTCGTCGTCTTCTTGGCCGCGGTCGCCTTGCGGGTGGTGCTCGTCGCCTTCTTGGCGGCGGTCGCCTTCGGAGCAGCGGCCTTTGGCGTCGCCGCTTTTGCCGCGCCGGCAGAGCGCGCCGGGGTCTTCTTGGCTGCGCCGGCCTTGGCCGCGGTAGCTTTCACCGCGGTCGCCTTGGCGGTCGTGGTCTTTGCGGCCGGGGCTTTGGCGGAGGCGGCCTTGGCCGCCGGCGCCTTCGCGGCGGTCGCCCTGGCCGCGGGCTTCTTGGCGGCCGTTGCCGCCGTCGCCGACTTGCGGGTCGTGGTGGCCTTGGCGCTCGCCGCTGCCGGCTGGGCTTTGGCGCGCGTGGGTTTTGCCGCCGGGGCGGGCACGCTCTGCGGTGCGGGGAGCGCGCGCACCGGCGCCGCGGCCTCGATCTGGCCGCCGCGCTGCGGGGCCGGGGCATCGGCACGGGGACGGCGGCGCGACGGCCGCGCGGTCTTGACCGCCTCGGTCGGCTCCGGCGGCGCGGTGATGACCGGCGGCGGCGCTTCGATGGCGACGTCGCCGCGTTTGCGGTTCCAGGGCGCGATCGCGCGCGAAGGCACCGGGGGAGCGGTCTCGCCGGTCGGGTGCGCCGCGCCGTCCGCGCCGACGCGGAAGATGTGACGATCCGGGACGGCCGCGCTCTCGGCGGCAGGTTGCCCTGAGGCTGTCAACGGGAGCTGGCCTTCGGCGCCACCGCGACCGCGGCGACGGCGGCGGCGACGGCGCCGCTTGCGCTCGGCGTTTTCGCCGGCGGTCAGGCCCAGGACGGCGGCTGCTGCCTCATCGGCGGCATCGTCCGCTTCATCCTCGGTCATCGTCATCGTCGCCGGGCCGGCAGTCGTAACCGCCGCGTCGCGAATCGGAGCCGCACCCAGCGCGGCAACCTCGGAGCCGGGTCCACGGCCGCGGCCGCGACCGCGACGGCGACGCCGGCGGCGTGCGCCTTCTTCGCCTTCCTCACCGTCGGCGACGGCGGCAGCGGGACGAGCCTCGAACGGCTCGGGCTGTCGAGCCGGGATCGGCGCCGATGCGGCAGCCGGGCGGCCGGAGCCAATCCGGTCGCCGGAGAGTTTCTCACCCGGGAGGACGCCCCCGACGTGAGCCCCTGAGAGCTTCTCGCCGGGCAGGGTGGCCGCAGCGCCGCCGCGCGGCGCGCGGAGGGATTCCCCCGAGAGGAGGGCGACCGAACCGTCGGCCGCCTTCTGGGCGGTGGTCTTCGGTGCGGCGCTCTTCGCGGCGACTTCTTCGGTCGTCGAGATGCCGATGGAGGTGCGGCCGCCCAGGCCCTTCTCGGCCTCTTCGGCGAGCTCGCGGAGTTCGGCGGCCTGCTCGGTGGCGGTCATCTCGACGCCCTTGCGGCCGCGCCCGCCGCGGCGGCGCTTCTTCTTGCCTTCGCCGATCGCGACGGCGGATTCGACCGGCGTGCGCGGTTCGGCAAGGATGTCGCTGCCGTCGACGTCGATGATGCGAATCTTGATCGTCTTGCCGACGGCGTTCGCCGCGTTCTCGACCTCGATGATCCGGCCGGCGACGATCGCCGCGGCGGACGTCGCGTTGGGCAGACGCGTTTGGAGCAATTCGACTTCGTACTCATCGCCGACGCGGATGCTCGCGAACTGCGGGAGCTTGTCGTCGCCCCAGATGATGCGCGGGCGTTCGGGATGCACGGCGGGATCGACGAACACGTCGATCGCCGCGCCGACGCGCTCGGCCAGCTGCACGCGCTCGTCTTCGTACCAGTATTCGGCCTGCGTCGCGACGATGGGCGCCGCGGCGATGTGCACGTGTTTGGCATCGCCGTTTTTGTGCGCGAGGATCTCGCGGAACGCGCCGATCGTCACCGACTCCGGCGACATCACGCTGCCCAGGCCTTCGCACGTCGGGCACTTGCCGCGCAGCTGCTGGCCGAGGTCCTTGCCGACCCGCTTGCGGGTGAATTCCAAGAGTCCGAGCGGCGAGAACGACTGGATCGTCGAGCGCGTGCGGTCTTTGCGCAAACCCTCCTGCAGCGCGGAGATCACGCGATTGCGGTCGGTTTCCGACGACATGTCGATGAAGTCGCACACGATGATGCCGCCGATGTCGCGCAAGCGCACTTGGCGCGCGATTTCGGTCGCGGCTTCGACGTTGGTGCGCACGATCGTGTCGTCGAGGTTCTTGCCGCCGGTGAACTTCCCGGAGTTGACGTCGACGACGGTCAGCGCTTCGGTCGATTCGATGACGATCGAACCGCCGGAGGGAAGTTTGCAGGTCGGCTTCATCAGCCGCGCGATCTCTTCTTCGATCTTGAAGTCCGCGAAGAGGCGCTTGCCGTGCTCGTAGTATTGGATGCGGTCGACGTATTGCGGGCCCAGCAGCCGCATGAAGTCTTTGACGTTTTCGGTCTCGGTCTCGTCGTCCAGCCACACGTGGCCGACCTCGGGCGTGATGAAATCACGCGCGGTCTTGTAGACGAGGTTCATGTCCTTGTGCAGCAGCGCCGGCGCCGGAACGCGTTTGTACTGCTCGAGGATGCCGTGCCACATCCGGATGAGGATGCCGAGGTCGGCGATCAATTCGGCGTTGGAGACGCCGGCCGCCGCGGTGCGGACCACGGTCGCCATCCCGTCTGGACGGATCGCCTTCATGATCGCTTTGAGCCGGTTGCGCTCGTCGGCCGACTCGATCTTCCGCGAGACGCCGCTGAACTTGCCGGTCGGCATCAGGATCAGGTAGCGGCCCGGCAACGAGATGTTCGTCGAGACACGCGCGCCCTTGAGGCCGCGCGGCTCCTTGACGATCTGGACCAGAACGTCGTCGCCGCGGCTGACCTTCTCGGTGATCGTGTAGCCGCTGCGGCCCTCCATCACCTCGACGTCGCCGATGTTCAGCGGCGTCTTGTTGATGTCGTCGACGTAGAGGAAGGCGTTGCGGCCGAGCCCGATGTCGACGAAGCTCGCCCCCATCCCAGGCAGGACGTTGACGACCTTGCCCTTGTAGATGGAGCCGATGACCCGCTCTTCGCGTTCGACGTAAATTTCGGCAAGACGACCGTCCTCGAGGATCGCGACGCGGTTTTCCCACGGATCGCTCGAGACGAGTATGTCGGTCGACAAGTGTTGTGTTCTCCCGGACTCCGGCGGCCGTCATCCGCTCGCACATCGCGACGACGCGCGGGTGCGCGTCATCGAGCGGGCGTTGCGGGCGGACGCTTTCCGTCCCAATTTGAGTTTCGTGAAATCTGAACGCACCCGGACGCTCCAACGCAAACCCACTGGGTCCGACGCGATCGCCTCTCGAGTACTCTCAGCTTTTAGGTTCCGGCACCCGGCCGGATCGTCCTTCGCTGCGACCAAGGTAGCAAGGGCGTGATCGGCGGACGCGGCGCCTTCGCCCGCTTGTGGGCCGGTCAAACGGCGAGCGTCTTCGGGACGTCCGTCAGCGCGCTCGCTCTGCCGACCGTCGCGATCTTGAGCATGCATGCTCCGGCCTATCTGGTCGGGGTGCTGGAGGCGGCGCAGTTTGCGGCCTATCCGTTCTTGGGACTCGCCGCCGGCGTATGGGTCGACCGCTGGTCGCGGCGCCGCACGATGCTGATCGCCGACGTCGTGCGCGGGCTCGCTCTCTGCACGATCCCGCTGGCCGCGCTCGGGAATCACCTCTCACTCGCGCAGCTGGTCGTGGTCGCCCTGATCGTCGGCGCGGCGTCCGTCTTCTTCGACATCGCGTACCAGGCGTTCGTGCCCTCGCTCGTCGAGGCGGCATGGCTCGAGCACGCAAACGCCCGGCTCGTCGCATCGAATGAAGCGGCGATGCTCGCCGGGTCGGGGATCGCGGGCGCGCTGATCGCCGTGATCGGCGCGCCGCTCGCCGTCGCGGTCGACGCCGCAACCTACGTCGTCTCGATTTTCGCGCTGAGCGGGATTCGGGTGCGCGAGGCGCATCGCGACGCGCTCGAGCGCAACGCTCCGGTCGCATTTCGTACGGCGCTCGTCGACGGGCTGCGCATCGTTTTCGGCTCGCCGGTGCTGCGAGCGCTCGCCGGTTCGACGGCGTGCGTCAACTTCGGCTGGTCGATCGTCAGCGCCGTCTGGCTGCTGTACTTCTATCG
>JAQBPM010000446.1 GCA_028287525.1 Vulcanimicrobiota bacterium
ACATCCAAACCGCCAACCGCTTCAACCTGCCGTTCATCGGGATCATCGGCAACAACTCGTACATGAACCAGATCCGCGCCGGCCAGATCATGAAGTACGGCAAGGAGAAGGGCGACGTCGGCAACTACCTCGGCGACGTCGATTTCGAGAAGTTCGCGCAGATGCTCGGCGGCTACGGCGAAGCGGTCCGCGACCCGAAGGAAATTCGCCCCGCGCTCGAGCGCGCCCGCAAGTCGATGGCCTCCGGCAAGGTCGCGCTGATCAACGTTTGGATCGACCCGAACGAGTACGCGCCGGGCACCATGAACCAGACGATGTACAAGTAGGCGGCTCGGATGAGCGGTACAACATCGACCAACGGTCAGCCCGTTCGCAAAGCCCTCGACGGGATCAAAGTGCTCGACATGACGCACGTCCAGGCCGGACCGTCGTGCACGCAGATCCTCGGCTGGCTCGGCGCCGACGTCATCAAGGTCGAGCTGCCGGGGCGCGGCGACATCACGCGCGGCCAGCTGCGCGACATCCCCGACGTCGACAGCCTCTACTTCACGATGCTCAACTGCAACAAGCGGAGCATCACCCTCAACACGAAGACGCCCGACGGAAAGGCGATCTTCGAGAAGCTCATCCAGCACTGCGACGTGCTGGTCGAGAACTTCGGCCCCGGCGTGCTCGACCGGCAAGGCTTCACCTGGGAGCGGATCCGGCAGCTCAACCCGCGCATCTCGTACGCCTCGATCAAGGGGTTCGGACCCGGCGAGTTCGAGGATTTCAAAGCGTACGAAACCGTTGCGCAGGCGATGGGCGGCGGGATGAGCACGACGGGTTGGCCCGACGGGCCGCCGACGAGCAGCGGCCCGCAGATCGGCGATTCCGGGAGCGGGATTCACATGGTCGCCGCGATCCTCGCGGCGCTTTATCAGCGCACCCACACCGGCCGCGGTCAGCGCGTCTCCGTCGCGATGCAGGACGCGGTGCTGAACCTGGTGCGGGTCAAGCTGCGCGATCAGCAGCGCTTGGCGCACGGGCCGCTGCTCGAGTATCCCAATGAGACGTTCTCCGACTACGTCCCGCGTTCGGGGAACGCGTCGGGCGGCGGTCAGCCGGGTTCGGCGCTGCGCTGCGCGCCCGGCGGCGCGAACGACTACGTCTACGTGATCATCCAGCCGCAGGTCTGGGCGCCGCTCGCGAAACTGATCGGCCGGCCCGAGCTCGTCGAAGACCCCGCGTTCGCGACGCCCGAGGCGCGGCTGCCGCACCTCGACGAGGTGTTCGGCGTCGTCGAAGCGTGGACGCAAGGGCTCACCAAGTTCGAAGTTCTCGAAAAGCTCAACTCGATCGACGTCCCGTGCGGACCCATCTTGAGCACCAAGGATTTGATCGAAGATAAGTCGCTGCGCGCGCGCAACATGATCGCCGACGTTCCGCACCCTGAGCGCGGCACGTTCAAGACCGTCGGCTGCCCGCTCGTTCTCTCCGACACCCCGGTCGAGATCACCACGTCGCCGCTGCTCGGCGAACACAACGAAGAGATCCTCAACGAAATCGGCTGGGACGGCAAGGGAGCAAAAGAGCTCCAAGCCGCCGGCGTTCTGTAAGGAAAGAGTTTATGCTGCTCGAGCGTCAGACCACCAATGCGGCCGCGGTCCGCGCGGTCCTCGATCGCGTCAAAGCCGAGAACCGGAGCTCTCTGAGCGCGCCCGAAGCGAAGGAAGTCGCCGACGCTTACGGCCTGCCCGTTCCGCAGGAAGGGCTGGCGACGTCGGCCGATGCGACCGCGCAGCTCGCCGAGAAGATCGGCTTTCCGGTCGTCCTCAAGATCGTCTCGCCCGACATCCTGCACAAGACCGAAGCCGGCGGCGTGCTCGTCGGCGTCGAGAACGCGCAGGCGGCGCGCGCCGGCTACGACACGATCGTCGCCAATGCGAAGAAGTATGACCCCAAAGCGAAGATCAGCGGCGTACAGGTGCAGCAGATGCTGCCGACCGGCGTGCAGGAAGTGATCGTCGGCGCCGTCACCGACCAGAGCTTCGGCAAACTGGTCGCGTTCGGACTGGGCGGCGTGCTCGTCGAGGTCCTCAAAGACATCACGTTCCGCCTCGCTCCCGCGACGCGTGAAGACGCACTCTCGATGCTCGACGGCATCCAAGCCGCCGAGATGCTCAAGGGCGTGCGCGGATCCGAACCGGTCGATCGTGAGGCGCTCGCGACGATCATCCAGCGGGTCTCACAGCTCGTCACGGATTTCCCCGAGATCAGCGAGGTCGACCTCAACCCGGTCTTCGCGACGCCGAAGGGCGCGACCGCGGTCGACGTGCGCATCCTGGTCGACTTCAACCCGCCCGAGCCGCGCTACCGTCCCGGTCAAGACGAGATCGTGCGCGCGATGAACCGCATCATGCGCCCCGACTCCGTCGCCGTGATCGGCGCGTCGAGCGAGGACGGCAAGATCGGCAACTCGGTGATGAAGAACCTCATCAACGGCGGCTACAAGGGCAATATCTACCCGATCAACCCGAAAGCCGACGAAATCCTCGGCTACAAGGCGTACGCCTCCGTCAAGGACATCCCGGGCGAGGTCGACGTCGCGGTCTTCGCGATCCCGGCGAAGTTCGTCGCCGCCGCGCTGACCGAATGCGGCGAGAAGAAGATCCCGGGCGCGGTGCTCATCCCCTCCGGCTTCGCCGAAACCGGCAACGAAGAAGGCCAGCTCGAGATCCAGCAGATCGGGCGCAAGTACAACGTGCGGTTGATGGGGCCGAACATCTACGGCTTCTACTACACGCCCAAAGATCTGTGCGCGACGTTCTGCACGCCGTACGACGTGAAAGGCTCGGTCGCGCTGTCGTCGCAGTCCGGCGGCGTCGGGATGGCGATCATCGGCTTCTCGCGCTCGGCGAAGATGGGCGTCTCGGCGATCGTGGGTCTGGGCAACAAGGCCGACATCGACGAAGACGACCTGCTCACGTTCTTCGAGCAGGACGACGCCACGCAAGCGATCGCGATGCATATGGAAGACCTCAAGGACGGCCGTTCGTTCGCCGACGTCGCCAAGCGCGTCTCGAAGAAGAAGCCGGTCATCGTGCTCAAAGCCGGCCGCACGGCTCTCGGCGCGCGGGCGGCGAGCTCGCACACGGGCGCGCTCGCGGGTGACGACAAGGTGTACGACGACGTGCTGCGCCAGAGCGGCGTGATCCGCGCGCGCGGCTTGAACGAGCTCCTGCAGTTCGCGCGCGCCGTGCCGATCCTCCCGACGCCCAAAGGCGAGAACGTCGTCATCATCACCGGCGCCGGCGGTTCGGGCGTACTGCTCTCGGACTCCGTAGTCGACGCGGGCCTCTCGCTCATGAAGTTCGAGCCCGACCTCGACGAGGCGTTCAAGAAATTCATCCCGCCGTTCGGTGCTTCGGGGAATCCCGTCGACATTACCGGCGGCGAGCCGCCCAAGACGTATCAGAACACGATTCGCCTGGGGCTTCAAGACGATCGCATCCACGCGCTGATCCTCGGCTACTGGCACACGATCGTCACCCCGCCGATGGTCTTCGCCAAGCTCGTGGTCGAAGTCGTCGAAGAATTCCGCGCAAAGGGCATCGACAAGCCCGTCGTCGCGTCGCTCGCCGGTGACGTCGAGGTGGAAGAGGCGAGCGAGTACCTCTTCGATCACGGCATCCCGGCCTATCCGTACAACACCGAGACCATGGTCGCGGCGCTGGGCGCCAAGTACCGCTGGGCACGCGCGGCAGGACTCCTATAAGGAGTCCGGGCCCGCCGGCCCTTAACGCGAAAGAATATTCTTATCTAAAGAAGGAAGCAAGCAAGAAACCTCGGACCCATCACCCGATCCGGTAGCGTCCGCAAGGCTTACCCGCCCGACGCGCACCGCTGGCCAAAAACAAGGGGAGTCTATGTCCAGTTCGATGGCTCTGGCACCGAGCAGTCCACTGCGAAACCGTTGGTTACAACTGACCCTCGGCATCGTTGCCATGATCATGATCGCCAACCTTCAGTACGGTTGGACGCTCTTCGTCAATCCGATCAAAGACAAGTTCGCATGGTCGACAGCGGCCATTCAAGTCTCCTTCACCACCTTCGTCGTCATCGAGACGTGGCTCGTCCCGGTCGAAGGCTACATCATCGATCGCTTCGGTCCGAGCCGCATCACGATGGTCGGCGGCGTCCTCGTCGGGATCTCGTGGGTGATGTTCTCGATGGCGACGTCGCTGCCGGTGTTCTACCTCGGCGCAGCGATCGGCGGCGTCGGCGCCGGCATCGTCTACGGCTGCACGGTCGGCCAGGCGCTGAAGTGGTTTCCCGATCGCCGCGGGCTCGCGGCCGGGTTGACCGCCGCCGGGTTCGGTGCGGGCTCCGCGATCACGATCGTTCCGATCGCGCAGATGATCATCCACCAAGGCTACCAGCAGACGTTCCTGGTGTTCGGCATCGTTCAAGGCATCATCGTCGTGCTGATCGGCATGATCCTCCGTGCACCGTTGCCCGGCGAGGTTCCGGCGGCGGTCGCGTCGACGGCCCTCAAGCAGACGACCCGCGACTTCCGTCCGGGCGACATGCTCAAGACGCCGTTGTTCTACATCATGTATCTGGCGATGCTGTGCGTCGCGATCGGCGGCGTCATGGCGACCGCGCAGCTCGCACCGATCGCCAGAGACTACATCGTCGACGAAGTCCCCGTCACGCTGCTGCTGTTCACGCTTCCCGCACTGCAGTGGGCGCTGGTCTTCGACCGGATCCTCAACGGCCTGGCCAGGCCGGCCTTCGGGTGGCTCTCCGACAAGATCGGTCGAGAGAACACGATGTTCATCGCCTTCGGTGGTCAGGCGCTCATCATCTTGCTGTTCATCAAGGTCGCCTCGAACCCGATGCTCTTCGTGATCATGTCGGCGCTGGTGTTCTTCACCTACGGTGAGATCTTCAGCCTGTTCCCGTCGCTGAGCGCCGACACGTACGGCCGCAAGTTTGCCACGACGAATTACGGCCTGCTCTACACCGCGAAGGGCACGGCCGCACTCCTGGTTCCGTTCGCCAACATCATCAAGGACGCGACCGGGAGCTGGGTCCCGATCTTCCAGACCGCGGCCGCATTAAACGTGTGCGCCGCGCTGCTCGCCATGTTCGTCATCAAGCCGCTTCGAGCCCGAAAGGCCAGTCAGGAAGCTGGTCTCGAGGGCACTCCCGGTATCACTCCGGCCGTCTCCACGACATAAGGAAAGGGTTCGACATGAAGTTGCTCCTCAGATCCGGGGTCCTCGCCGCGGCGTGCGCGATGGCGCTCACGACGCTGCCCGCACCCGCCGCCGACACACAGCTCACTGCCGAAGTAGCCTCCAGCGTGCGGCCGCCGTTCGAGCAATTCGTCAAGATCTACGAGTCCAAACATAAGGGCTCCACGATCGCGGCGAAATACTTGGGCGGCGGCGTCATCCAGGCCGACGTGGAAGCCGACTCGCCGATCGATATCGTCGTGGTCGGGAAAAACCAGACCGACAAGCTGACCGCGCACATCAACGCGCCGGTCGCGGTGCTCACGAACCGCGAAGTGCTCCTCGTCCGGCGCGGCAACCCGGCGAAGATCACGGGTCTCAAAGACCTCGCGAAGCCCGGCGTCAAGGTCGGGATGGCGAACGGCGCGGGCTCGGCTGTCGGCACGCTCGCGCGAGCGGTGCTCAAGAAAGGCGCCGACGATCCCGCGCTCGGTGCCGATTTCCCGGTGAAGGTGCGCCAAAATTCACCGGTCTATTTCGATAAGCTGCAATCTGAGGAAGAAGTGATGACGGGTCTGGAAAAGGGCGAGGCCGACGTGGCCATCGGGTTCGTTTCCTCCGTCGATCCCTCGAAGTTCCAAGCGATCCCGATTCCGCCCCAGTACAACGTCGACTCCGTGTACTATATCTTCATCCCGAAGTCGGCGAAGAACGCGACGGCGGCGCAGGACATGATAGCGCTGATGTCCAGCAAACAGGGCCAAACGATCCTTCACAGCCATCGTTACCTGCCGCCGCCGAAGTAAACGGCACGCTCGAGGAGCACCAGACGCGAGGGGCGCGGTACGAGACGTACCGCGCCCTTCGCGCAACTCGGGCCGCCTACTTGAGCGCGGCGGTGACCGGTACGCTGCCGAGCGTGATGCTGAAGAACTCCTGGAGTTTGAACACGATCGAGCAGGCGATCGCGGTCGCCGCCGACGGCGAGGCGCCGGCCGGCAGCGTTCGGAAATCATCGACCTCGACGTGGATCGTCCCGGTCATCGCGCCGCTCCTCACCGGAAAGTTCAATGTCGAGTCGTTGTTGAGCGGCAACGTCTGCATGCCGAGGTTCGGCGCGTTGATCTGTGCCGAAAACGCCGCCTGCGGATCGGCCGCAGCATCGTCGCGCACGATCTGCACGTGAATGATGCCGGCTATGGAATGATCCGAGCCGACGGGAACAAGGGCCATCGCTAAACCACCCGTCTCGTGAGAAGTGAGAGCCCTTTCCCTTTGCCGGGTTCGACGCAGCGCCTTCCGCCTAGTCGTATGCCCGGCGGAACGTCGCGTACATGTGCGGATAATCCCGGTAGAACCAATTGCGAAAGCTGCGCCGCACGAGCGTCGACGCGGTGACGGGCGAGGCGCCCTTCATCACGTAGTGCAGGCCGTCGAAAAAGTCCGTCGAGTACAGCGGGTACGATGCCATCGGCTCGAAGCCCGGCAGCGGCGCGAACGGCGTCGACGTCCACTCCCAGCCGTTGCCGATCAGGTCCTCGACCCCCCAGGCGCTCGCGCCGGCCGGCGACGAGCCGACCGGTTCGGGATCGAAGCGGCGCCAGCCGAAGTTGCCGTGCCGCGCCGGGTCGGGCGTCTCGGACCCCCAGGGGTGTGCGCGCTCGTCGCCGTGCGGCGTGCCGTACGCCGCGCGATGGTATTCGGCTTCGGTCATCAGCCGCGCGCCGCTCCAGCTCGCGAACGCCGCCGCCTGTTCCTGCGTCGCGTAGACGGGCCACGAGTGGGGCAGCGGCAGATCGTCGAACACGCCGCGCAGCATCCAGGCGCCGTCGCGTTCGAACCAGTTCGACGGCACCGGTCCGCCGTCGCGCACGAACACAAGATAGTCACCGTTCGTCACGTCGTACGCGTCCACGCCGAAGGCGCCCGCCTCGACGGCCGTCTCCTCGAACTCGTTGTCCCAACCGAACGGGAGCGCATCGCGGCGCGCGCCGATCGTGGCGCGGCCGGCCGGGATCGCGATCGGATCGCGCTGCGGCGCCGCTTCGTCACGGTGCGTCTGATGCGGGCCGCGCTGCTTCTCGCGCGCCAGCCGGTGCAGGATGTAGGTGAACGTCTCGTGGTGCATCTCTTCGTGCTCGAGCACGTTGTACGCCGCCTGCGCGTGCACCAGCCGCGGCTTCGCCGGATCGTCGAGCCGCGCGTGAGCGAACGCGTCGAAGATCGCGTCGTCGCAGGCGCGCGTGAACGCCTGGATCTCGGCCCGCGCCGGCCACGCGGCGCGCTTATGCTGCGCGGCCACCGTCACGTCGCGCGGATCGATCCCGCGATTGAAGAGACGCTCGAAATCCGGATTGACCGACGGGCGTTCGAGCGCGTCGCGCACGAGCGTGATGAAGGCAAAGCCCGGAATGTGTCCGTCGTAGAAGACGAACGGGTGACGCAGCGGGATCGGCGCGTCTTCGTATGCGTCCGGCGCGATGGCGGCGAACAGGCCGGCGGTTCGGCGGCGGTTTTCCCGGTAGCGGGAGGCCATGGCTTGCCGGTCGAGGCTGGCGGCAGCGAGCGTGTCCACGCTCGCGCATTTACCCTACTGGGGCCGCTATCCCGCGTGCGGCCAGGAACAGGTCCATCGCCGCGACCGTCATCGGCCGGGCGAAGAGGAAGCCTTGCACCCGGTCGCAGCGCTCCTGGCGCAGGAAAGCGAGCTGCTCGATCGTCTCGACCCCTTCGGCGCACACTTCGAGACCTAGGCTGTGGGCCATGGCGATCACCGTCCGCACGATCGTCGCGTCTTCGGGCTCCACCAGGATGTCGCGCACGAACGACTTGTCGACCTTGAGGCAGTCCAGCCGAAAACGGCGGAGGTAGCCGAGCGACGAGTACCCGGTGCCGAAATCGTCGACGGCGCGCCGGATTCCGATGCGCCCGAGCTCCTCGAGAATCTGCACGGAGAGGGCCGCGTCGCTCATCGCGACCGACTCGGTGATCTCCACCTCGAGGTGTCCGGGTTGGATGCCGGTCCGTTCGAGGACGTCGCGCACCTTGGCGGCGAGGCTCGGCTGATGGAACTGGCGCCCCGAGAGGTTGACGGCGAGCCGCAGCTCGGGGACGCGCTGCTGCCAGACGCGGAGCTGCCCGCAGGCCGTTTCCAGCACCCACTCGCCGAGCGCCACGATGAGCCCGCTCATCTCGGCGTTCGGGATGAACTCGTCGGGCTGCACCAAGCCGAGCTGCGGGTGCTCCCAGCGAACCAGCGCCTCGAGCGCGACGACGCGCTCGCCGGTGATGTCGAATTGCGGCTGGTAGTGGATCACGAACTCGTTGCGGTCGAGCGCTTTGCGCAGCAGCTTCTCCTGCGCGATGCGCGTCTGCAGCGACGCGCCGAGCGACGGGTTGAAGAACTGGTGCGTGTTGCGCCCGCGTTCCTTCGCGCGGTACATCGCGACGTCGGCGTTTTTCACCAGCTCGTCGACGTCGCTTCCGTCGTCGGGATAGACCGCGATCCCGATCGACGTCGTGACGAACTGTTCGTGGCCGTCGATGGTGAGCGGCTGATCGATCGCCGCGACGATCCGCTGTGCCAGCGTGTCGAGCCGCGCCGTCGTCGGGTCGCCGGGGATCAGCACGATAAACTCGTCGCCGCCCATGCGCGCAACGAGGCCGTCGCCGCCGACCACGGCGGTGAGCCGGTCGCCGATCGAGCGCAGCAGACGATCGCCCAGCGCGTGGCCGAGCGTGTCGTTGATGTCCTTGAAGCGATCGAGGTCGAGAAACATCACGGCCACGCGCGCGCGGCCGTCGCGAGCACGGTCGAGCTCGTCGCGCAGCCGCTCGGTGAACCAGGTGCGATTCGGCAGCGTGGTGAGCTGGTCGTTGTAGGCGAGATTTTTGAGGCGCGCGCGCGAGCGGCTGCGCTCGATCGCAGAACCCACCAGCGCTCCCATGAGCTGGACCAGGTCGCGATCGCTGGCGGTAAAGGGAAGCTCGCGCGGCAGCGCTGCCGCAAACGAGAGCGCGCCGTAACGCGCGCCGGCGACTTCGATCGCGGTGCCGATGTACGAAAGCGGGGCGTCCTCACCCGGTTCCGGCGCGGAGAGATCGCGCAAGCCGACCAGATCCTCGAGGGCCAGCGCGCCGTCCGTCGCCAGCGAAAGCCGGGCCAGTTTGCGCGGTATTCCGACGCCGACCATCGCGATCGTCCGGTCCGCTTCGGCATCGTAGATCGCGCCGGACGTCATCCGCAGCAGGCGGCATCCGGCGTCGATCGTCGCCGCGATCTGGTTCTCTGCGGTCGCGTTCGCCGCGGCCGCGACCAGGTACAGCTCGCGCAGCCGGTCGTTCTGTTCCGCGACGGCGCGCTCGGCCTGCCGGATCGCGCTCAGATCGCGGAACAGCAAGTGGACGCCGGCGATCTCGCTGCGGAAGAAGAGCGGGATCATCGTGGCCAGGACCGGGTAGTGCGTGCCGTCGGCGCGCAGCGCGCCGACCTCGATGCTCGACGCGCGTCCCGCCGTCGCGCGATAGAACACTTCTCGCGCATCGCGGACGTCGGCGTGCGCGAAGAGTTCGTCGACCGAGCGGCCGGCCAGCGCTTTTCCGCGCAGTCCGCGCGTCGCCGCGGAGTTCGCGCGCGTGACGACGCCGTCGAGCGAGAGCGCCAGCATCGCATCGGGACTTTGGTCGAACAGCGAGCGGAAACGCTCCTCGCTCTCGAGCGCGGAGGCGCGGGTCGCGACCAGATCGCTCACGTCGTCGATCAGCGAGACGACCTGGACGGTGCCGTCGACCGGTATCACGGAGCTGAACCAGCGGCAGTTGATGAGGCGGCCGTCGCGGGTCACGTCGCGGTGTTCGTTGATCGACGTTCCGCTGCCGGCGAGCAGCTCGTCGACCGCGCGCAGCACGCCGCGCGTGTCCTCAGGGTAGACGAGTCCGATCTCGGCGAACGTCTTGCCGCACACCTCGTCGCTGCGCCAGCCGAAGATCGCCTCGGCGCGCGCCGACCACTCGACGATGCGGTAGCCCGCGTCCCAGCGGACGAAGCCGAGCGAAGTGCTGTCGGTATATGCCTGCAGCAGACGCTGGGCGAACTGCAGCTCGCGGCGCAGCCGGTCCGCGTCGCCGGTCGAGGTCACGTCCGCCTCGCGATGCGGGATGACGCCGACGAGCTCTTGGTCGGAGAGGCCGAGAACTCGCGTAGGCGCCGGCCGGCAAGGTCGGCCGGGAGGGCGCCGAAGAGCCGGGCGTCGGCGAAACGTTGCCAGAGGTCCACGTTACAGAAAAGTTCGGCCGTCGGCTGGCGTTTCCACAGCAGGAAAGGCCCGCGCCCCCGGGAGGTCAGAGGCTGAGGTACGATCGCAGCCCGGCGACGCCGCCCTCGCGGCCGAATCCCGACTCACGATAGCCGCCGAAGGGCGAGCTGGGGTCGAACTGGTTGAACGTCGAGCACCAGACCACGCCCGCCTGGAGCCGCTGCGCGACGTACATGGATTTGGACCCCTTGTCAGTCCACACGCCGGCCGAAAGTCCGTACGGCGTGTTGTTCGCCTTCTCGATCGCCTCGTCGGCCGTGCGGAAGGTCATCACCGAGAGGACGGGGCCGAAGATCTCCTCGCGCGCGATGCGGTGCGATTGGGCGACCCCGGTGAAGAACGAAGCGCGAAAGAAGAATCCGCGCTCCGGCAACGCGCAGCTCTGCTGGTGCAGGACGGCGCCTTCGGCGACTCCGCTCGCGACCAGCTCGGCGATCTTGGCATGTTGGGCGGCGGAGTTGATCGCGCCGATATCGGTGTTCTTGTCGAGCGGATCGCCGACGCGCAGGGTCTCGATACGCGCCGTGAGCTTCGCGACGACTTCGTCGTGCACCGATTCCTGGACCAGCAGACGCGAGCCCGCGCAGCAGACGTGACCTTGGTTGAAGTAGATGCCGTTGACGACGCCTTCGATCGCCTGGTCGAGCGGCGCGTCGGCGAAGACGATGTTGGCCGCTTTTCCGCCGAGTTCGAGCGTGAGGCGTTTTCGCGTCCCGGCTAGCGTGCGCCCGATGATTTTGCCGACCTCGGTCGAGCCGGTGAAGGCGATCTTGTCGACGTCGGGATGCGCGACCAGCGCGGCGCCGGTGCGCCCGTCGCCGGTGACGATGTTGACGACGCCCGGCGGGAGCTCGGCCTCGGCGCAGATCTCGGCCAAGAGCAGCGCGGTGAGCGGCGTCGTCTCCGCCGGCTTGAGCACGACCGTGTTTCCGCACGCGATCGCCGGCGCGATCTTCCACGCCGCCATGAGCAGCGGAAAATTCCACGGCACGATCGATCCGACGACCCCGACCGGCGCCGGGTCGGGCGACCCGGCGACGGCGTAGCGCAGCTTGTCGGCCCAGCCCGCGTAATAGAAGAAGTTTGCCGCCGCCTGAACGACGTCGAAGTCGCGCGACTCTTTGATCGGCTTGCCGCCGTCTTTCGACTCCAGCACCGCGAGCTCGCGCGAACGCTCGGTGATCGCGCGGGCGATCCGGTAGACGTACTTCGCTCGGTCGGCGGGACGCATCGGCTTCCAAATGCGCTCGTACGCCTCGCGCGCGGCGGCGACGGCGCGGTCCACGTCTTCGGGCGTTCCGAGGGCCACCTGGGCGAGTTCGGCTTCGGTCGCCGGATCGATCGTGGCGAACGTCTCGCCGCCCGATGACGGAATCCACCGGCCGCCGATGTAGTGATCGTAGCGCGGCGCGATGCGGACCGGCGTGGTTTCCAGAGACGGAGCGTAGGCGAGGGCCATGCTGCCCGCCTTCGGCGTGCGGATCGCCGGCAACTACCGCGGGCCGTCCGGGGCGGATGACCCTTCGCCCGGCAGCCAGCGGCTCAAGATGCGGCGCAGATCGCCGAGCGCCACCGGCTTCGAGACGTAGTCGTCCATCCCGGCAGCCAAGCACGCCTCGCGGTCCGCGTCCTGCGCGTTGGCCGTCATCGCCACGACGATCGTGTGCGTGCGGGTGCGCAGCTCGGCGCGCCGGATCGCCGTCGTGGCGTCGTATCCGTCGAGGACCGGCATCTGCACGTCCATGAAGATCAGATCCAGGCGCTCGCGGGCGTGCGCCTCGACGGCTTCCGCGCCGTTCGCGACGATGAGCGGCTCGAACCCCAGCCGTTCGAGCTGCCGCGTGGCCAGCCGCTGATTGACCGGGTTGTCTTCGGCGACCATCACGCGCTCCGGACGAATCGCGGCGCGAGGCTCCGTCGCGACCGCAACGGAACGGGCCGCGCCGTCTCCTACGACGTCGGCGATCGCATCGTACAGCGACGACTGCGTCGCCGGCTTGACCAGAAACGCGGCGAACCCGGCCGCCTTCGCGCGCGCCGCAAGCGCTCCGTCGTCGTGGGCGGTGATCATGACCAAGCCCGTTCGCTCGAGCAGCGGATGCGCGCGGATCGACCGTCCCAGCGACAACCCGTCGGTGCTTCCCAACGCGTAGTCGATCAGCACGTTGTCGTACGGCTCGCCGCGCTCGGCAGCCCACGTCAAGTGGCGCAGCGCCGTCTCGGCGTCGGCGACCTTGTGCGCATGCACGCCCCACCCTTCGAGGGTCCGGCGCAGCAGTTCGAGCGTGTGCGGATCGTCTTCGACGACGAGCGTCCGCGTGCCGCGCAGGCTGGGCGCGCGCGGGACCGTCCCGCCGGTGCGGCTGCGCGCGAACGGGATCGTGAACCAGAACGTCGAGCCGCCTCCGGCGCTGCTCGTCACGTCGATCTCGCCCTCCATCAGGCGCACCAGGCGGCGCGTGATCGTGAGGCCGAGCCCCGAACCGCCGAAGCGCCGGGTCGTCGACATGTCGGCTTGACGAAACGGTTCGAACAGCAGCGCCAGTACGTCGGGCTCGATGCCGATCCCGGAGTCGCAGATCGCGAAGCGAAGCGCGATCGTCGCGCCGGCCGCCGACTCGACCGTGACGACAGCGACGACGCTGCCGCGGTCGGTGAACTTCACCGCGTTCGAGAGCAGGTTCAGCAGAATCTGACGCAGCCGCAGCGGATCGCCGACGACGAACTGCGGTACGTCCGCATCGACGAACGTCACCAGCTCGAGGTGCTTGGCCTGCGCCTGCGGCGCGAGGACCGCAGCGACCGACTCGAGGAGCGGAACGATCTCTACGTCGGCGCGTTCGAGCTCGAGCCGGCCCGCGTCAATCTTCGAGTAGTCGAGCACGTCGTTGATCACGCCGAGCAGCGTCTGTCCGGAGTCGCGAATCGTCTGCACGAACTCGTGCTGTTCGCGGTCGAGCCGCGTGTCGAGCAGCAATTCCGACATGCCGATCACGCCGTTCATCGGCGTGCGGATCTCGTGGCTCATCGTGGCCACGAATTCCGATTTCGCGCGCGAAGCCTCTTCGGCTTCGGCGAGCGCCGTGCGCAGCTCGGCCTCCCGCGCGCGAATGATGCTCGCCATCCCGCGCAGCGTGCCGTCGAGCCGCGCGAACTCGTCGTTGCCGCGCACGTCGTCGCCCGGTGCGATATCGTCGCCGCGCATGTACGCGCGCGCGTGCCCCTCAACCCGCTCGACCCGGCGAGCCAGCGCGCGGCTGGCGGCGAGCGCGATGACCAGGGTGGCGCCGAACCCGAGCAGCGCGACCAGCGGCAGGCCCACGAGCACGAGCTTGCGCAGCGCGACGAGTTTCTCGCGCCCCAACCGCCGCCTGCTCTGCACCATCGCGTCGAAGCGCGCTTTCGCCGCGCGAAACGCGGCGGTCAGC
>JAQBPM010000456.1 GCA_028287525.1 Vulcanimicrobiota bacterium
TGGGGCTCGCGGCTGCCGTTGTCGACCACCAGCACTTCGAAGTTCCGATAGGCGGTCCGCTCGAACAGCGCGCTGACGCACGGGCCGAGCAGGTCGGCGCGATCGCGCGTCGGGATGATGACGCACACGCGCTCGTCGCCGGGGACGGCGAAGCGCACGTCGACGCCCGCTTCGACCGGCTCGAGCACGGCGACCTCGCCGCGCCGCCGCAGCGCGACCTCGACGGCCAACTCCTGATCGGATCGGTCGACGACGTTCCGCTCGTACCGGTGGCAGAGGATCTGCGCGATGTGCACGACGCGGTCGGTCTGCTCGGTCACCCGCAGCAGCGCTTCGTACCACCTCGCGCTCTCGAAGACGTCGCGCACACCGCCGACCCGCTCGAGCAGCGCGCGCCGAATCACGCACAGGCCGCCGACGTAGTCGCGGTTGAGCAGCGTCTCGGGCGACCAGTCGGGTTTGAACCACGGGTCGCGCGGAACGCCGTTTTCGCCGACGCGATCCTCGTCGCAATAGACGACGTCCGCACCGTCCTGCAGCGCGAGCGCGAACTCGAAGAGCGCGTGCGGCTCGAGCCGGTCGTGCGTCTCGAGCGCGCCGACGACGTCAGCGTCGCCGAACCGGCTGCCGCCCGGCGGCACGAGCACGATGCGCGCATCTTCGGTCGCCAGCGTCCGCAGCTCGTCGGCGCTGTCGGCGTCCGGTCCGTCGTCGACCAGCACCTGCGCGGTCCAGTGCTGGTACACCTGATCGCGCAGCGAGCGCAGCGACGCGCGCGCCCCGTCGGGTGAGCCGCCCCGCGCGTCGATCACGATCCCGAAGGCGATCTGCTTGGGAAGAAACCGCGCCATCGCGCGCATGCGTTCGACGTCCTCGAAGCGCAGGCGATGATGTTCGCGGAAGAGCTGGTACGGATCCCCGAGCGCAGCCATCTCGACGGCCCGGTCCTCGGTCGTGGGGAGTCCGACCGGGTCGGCTTCCGGACCGACGCCGAACCGGCGCTTCGCCGCGAACCACGCATCGCGCAGCCGCCAGAAGCGGCTGACCCGCATCGCCTCGATTGTGCGCCGCTGCCGCTGCACGAGCGGATACAAGAACGCGACCTGCGCCAGCAATGCGTCGCGCGAACGCCCGTCTTCGAGTGCGGCAAGCGCGTCGACCGCCTCGGACGTGCGCGCCGCGACACGGCGCCAACCGCCGCGGGCCTCGAGGTAGGCGGCGCCCCCCCGCGCGAGCAGCGCGAGCGCATCGTCGCCCGGGAGCGTGCG
Organism: Vulcanimicrobiota bacterium; assembly: GCA_028287525.1. Classification (GTDB taxonomy): domain Bacteria; phylum Vulcanimicrobiota; class Vulcanimicrobiia; order Vulcanimicrobiales; family Vulcanimicrobiaceae; genus Vulcanimicrobium. The sequence goes on from JAQBPM010000456.1 coordinate 1,269, forward strand.
CACCGCTGCGGTCCAGCTGTCGGCGGGGACGACGATGCCGCCGCCGATCTCGCGCACCAGCGACGCGGCGCCGGGCGCCGACTCCGCGGCGAGGACGGGTTTGCCGTAGGCCCACGCCTCGGCGACTTCAGGCGCGAAGCCCACCCCCGCCCCGACGATCGCGACGGCGCGCGCGTGCGCAAAGAGTGCGGCGCGATCGCGCTCGTCCGTCTCGCTCAGCACGACGATCGGCGTGTCGCCGGCGCTCAGCTCGGCGCGCACGAGCGGATCGTCGCCGCATAGCAGCACGTACGGACGACCGTGCGTCATCCGGCGCACGCCCTCGGCGGCGAGCTCGCTCGGCGGCACGTGGTCGACTCCCAAGCCGACGATCCGCGTCCGCGCGCGCGCCGCCGTGCCGAAGATCTCCGCCAGCAGGGCGGCTTCGGCCTCGGTACTGCACAGCACCATGCGCGCGCGGGCCACCGCCTCGGCGACGTCGGGCAGCCGCGCGGCCGGACCGTCGTCGAGCAGCGGAACGAGGATCGCGTGCTCGGCGACATCGCCGAACGCGCGCACCGTCGTCGGGGCGCTCAGGTCGAGGAACAGAAACGTGTCGTATCGGTCGGCTGCGGCGCGCACGTGCGCCAGCAAGTCGGGGCTGCGCAGGCGTTCGTCGAGCAGCGCGCGCGGGCCGGCGCCCCCGTCACCGTTGCGCGCCGCGAGCAGCGCCTCGGCGTACGCGACGCGGTCGGGCGCTTCGACCGGAAAGCGCAGCACCACGAACGGCTCGGTGTGATCCGCGCCGGGATAGAAGTAGTTGGTGTCGGCGGCTTCTTCGGTCGCCGTCGTGGTGAGGACTTCCAGGTCCATCCCGTCCAGCGCGAGATGCGTCGCGAACGCGAACGCGAACCGCTCTTTGCGCCCGCGCAATTCGCGTCCGAAGAAGGGGGCGACGATCGCGACCCGCTGCCGAGCGGTACCGATCATCGCGACGACATCGTCGGCGACGGATACGCCGGCGGATACGCGGCCGCGCGACGCCGCTCGAAGAGCCGGCGCGCGGCGATCTCGGCGACCGCGAAGCCGGTCACCAGCCAGAACGCCGTCGCCACCTTCGGAAAGAAAAACAAGTCGTCGAACGTCTGATGCGCCGCGAGCGCGACCGTCGCGCCGAGGGCGCCGACGACGAGCGGACGGCGAACCGCGCTGCGCGCGAGCGTCCAGATCGTCGCGGCGAAGAGCGCGATCGTGGCGAGCAGCCCGACCACGCCGGTCTCCGCCATGCTTTGCAGGTAGAGGTTGTTCGCATGCGTGCGCACGTCGTTCAGCCCGACCTCGGCGAGATCGAGCTCGTAGTTTCCGGCGCCGACGCCCGTCACGGGCGACGTTCGCCACAGCGCGACGGCTGCGTGCCACAGCTGCGAGCGGTTCGCGAGGTGGTCCGCCGACTGCGTCGTCTGATCGAGCGTGAAGTACCCCGCCGGCACGCCCGCGCGCAGCGCCAGCACGACGCCCAGCACGAGCACTGCCGCGACCGCG
>JAQBPM010000471.1 GCA_028287525.1 Vulcanimicrobiota bacterium
TGCGGATCGCCAACAGCGTCGCGCTCTCCATTCCGCTGATCGGCCGCTGGGCGGCCGGCGTCTTCAACGGCGACGACTTCTTCCCCGGCTCGCTGCTCCCGACGCACCTCTACACGCTGCACGTCTATTATCTGCCGGTCGCCATCGGTGCGCTGCTGAGCGTGCACCTGGGCATGGTGGTCTATCAGAAGCACACGCAGTTCACGCGCGACACGCGCAGCGTCGTCGGGCGGCGCTTCTGGCCCGACTACGCGCTGCGGACGGTTGCCGTTCTCGGCGCGACGATGGCGGTGCTCGCGCTGCTCGCCGCGCTCGTCGAGATCAACCCGATCGAACAGTACGGACCGTATCGCCCGTGGATCGCGACGAACGGCGCGGTGCCGGACTGGTATACCGCCTTCCTCGAAGGCGCGTTACGTCTGGGTCCGGCAACGGAACTCCGCATCTTCGGCCATCCGATCCCGCCGGTCTTCTGGCCGGGACTCGTGCTGCCGATGCTGCCCTTCGGATTCCTCATGCTCTGGCCGTTCATCGAGAAGCGGCTCACCCGCGACGACGCTTCCCACGACGTTCTGGACACGCCGACGCAGTCGCCGCTGCGGCTCGCCGTCGGCTCGGCGCTGATCTTCGACGGGATCCTGCTCACGCTCGCCGCCGCCGACGATCAAACCGCCGCCGCGCTGCACGTGCGGCTCGAATCGCTGGTGTGGGCCTACCGCATCCTGCTCTTCGCCGGACCGGTCGCGGCCGGACTGATCGCCGCGCGCATCGGCCGCGAGATGCGCGCGCGCATCGCCGAGAGCGAAGTCTATCCGAGCGACGCCACGACCTTGGTGCGCAACGCCGAAGGCGGCTTCGACGAGGAAGAGCCCCAGCCGGCATGACGCTCGCAGTGGTGTTCGCGCTCGGCGCGGGATCCTACGGATACGCCTGGGCACGCATCCGCCGGCTGCATCGCCCGTTTCCGCGGTACGCGCCGCTCGCGTACGTCGCCGGGCTCGCCGCCATCGCGGCCGTGCTGTACGGCCCCCTCGATGCCCTCGCGGATGCGTCGCTGAGCTGGCACATGGTGCAGCACCTCGTGCTCATCACAATCGCCGCGCCGCTGCTGCTGTTCGGCGCGCCCGTACGCTTGGCGCTGGGGGCGCTCCCGGCGCGCGCCGCGATCCCGCTTGCGCGCGCGCTCAAGAGCGTGCCGATGCGGTTCGTCGCGCACCCGCTGTTCGGGCTCGCGCTGCTGACCGCGGTGCTGTACGGCACGCACTTCTCCCCGCTGTACGAAAGCGCGCTCGAAAACGAGACCGTGCACGCGTGGGAGCACTCGCTGTATCTGCTGACCGCGCTGGTCTATTGGACGCCGGTCTTCGCGATCGCGCCCGCCCCGTACGCGGCGTCCCATCCGCTGCGCATCCTCGCGCTCTTCCTGAGCCTGCCGATGAGCGCGTTTCTGGGCTTCGCGTTCTACGTGACGAACCGCGTTCTCTACGCGCACTACGCGGGGCGACCCGACGCCCTCGCCGACCAGATGAACGCGGGAGCGGTCATGTGGCTGAGCGCCGGAACGCCGGTGCTCCTGGCGCTGCTGTGGTGCGTCGCCGACTGGGGCGCGCGCGAACGGCGGCTCGGCGCGGCGTTCGATCTCTCCGAGGACTCGCGCTGAGATGCTCGCGCTGCTCGTGCCGCTGCTCCTCGCCGCGGCGACGCCGGCTCACGAGCCGCGCGGCGCGGCGCTCTATGCGACGTACTGCGCGTCGTGTCACGGTGCCGACGCGCGCGGGACGCCGGACGGACCGTCGCTGCGCGGCGTGGGTTTGGCGAGCGTCGACTTCTACCTCACCACGGGCCGCATGCCCGCCGCCGTGCCGTGGCTGGAGATCGGTGACCGCGACGAACGCGAAGGGCAGCGGCTCGCGCCGGCCGACATTCGTGCGATCGAGGCGTATCTCGCGCCGATCGTCGCCGGCGGTCCGCCGATCCCCGAGGTGATCGCCGGCAGCAACCTAGAGCACGGGCGCGCCTTGTACGCCCTCAACTGCGAGCACTGTCATTCAGCGAACGGCGACGGCGGCGCGATCGGCGGGTTCGCCTGGGCGCCGGACTTGCACCACGCCCCGATCACCGTCGTCGCCGACGCGGTTCGCGCCGGTCCGGAAGAGATGCCGCGCTTCGGCGAGCGTCAGCTCAGCGCGGCCGACCTCAACGACCTCGCCGCGTACGTGATCGGCCTGCAGACGGCCGCCCCGCCGCGCGGCGTCCCACCGTTTCGCTCGAGCGGTCCCGTCCCCGAGGGCGCGATCGGATATCTCGCGATCATCGTTCTGGTCGCGTTCGTGTTCACGTACTGGCGCGAAAGCACGCCGCCTCGCGACCGCGAGGAATCCGTGCGCCGCGATGAAGGCGAGCGCGCCTGAGTCTCACGCTGAAACGGTGACCCGGCCGTCCTCGGCGACGCGTTCGCCCATGAATCGCGCCAGGTACGGCGCGGTGCGGCTCCCCCTAGCGCGCGCGACTTTCGCCGGCGGACCGGACGCGACCACGCGTCCGCCCTCGTCGCCGGCGCCGGGGCCGATGTCGATCACCCAATCGCTCCCAGCGACGACGCGCATGTCGTGCTCGACGACGATCACGGTGTTGCCGGCTTCGACGAGCCCGTCGAGCTGCGTCATCAGCTTCTCGACGTCGGCCGGATGGAGGCCGGTCGTCGGCTCGTCGAGGACGTAGAGCGTGTCGCCGCGCTGCGTTCGCTGGAGCTCGGTCGCGAGCTTGATCCGCTGCGCTTCGCCGCCGGAAAGTTCGGTCGCGGGCTGACCTAAGCGCAGATAGCCCAGGCCGACTTCGCGCAGCACCCGCAGCGAACGGCACACGTGCGGCTCGTCCGCAAAGAAATCCCACGCCGCGTCCACCGTCAACGCGAGCACTTCGGCGATGTTCTTCTCGCGATATTTGATCTTCAGCGTCTCCGCATTGTAGCGCGAACCGTGACAGGTCGGGCACGGCGCGTAGACGCTGGGGAGAAAGAGCAGCTCCACCATCACGAAGCCCTCGCCTTCGCACGTCGCGCAGCGGCCTTTCGCGACGTTGAACGAGAACCGGCCGGCGTCAAAGTGCTTCGCCCGCGCCTGCTTCGTCGCGGCGAACAGCTTGCGGACCGAATCGAAGAGCCCGGTGTACGTCGCAAGGTTGGAGCGCGGCGTGCGTCCGATCGGCTTCTGATCGACCTGTACCAGGCGCTTCACACGATCCATCCCGCTTGTGATCCGGCCACCGCTGCGAACCGTGGGGGCGCGGCCGAGTTCGTCTCCCTCGTCTTCGTTCGACGGGATCTCGCTGCCGAGTTCTTCCGCCACGAGATCAACCAAGGCTTGACTCACCAGCGTCGACTTCCCGGAACCGGACACGCCCGTCACCGTCGCGAACACACCGAGGGGAAATGCGACGTCGAGACCGCGCACGTTGTTACGCGTGACGCCGGTGAGCTGCAGCCAGCCCTTCGGCGCACGCGGCGAGCGGCTCGGAAGCGGAACGTTGCCGAACAGGTACCTCGCGGTTTCGGACGCTTCGACTCGCCTGAGCCCCTCGGGCGGTCCGCTGTAGAGGATGCGGCCGCCGGCTTCGCCGGCAGCCGGCCCCACGTCAACGATCCAGTCGGCGTGCCGGATCACGTCGATTTCGTGCTCGACGATGAAGAGGGAATTGCCGGCGGCTTTCAACCCGTCGAGCGCCCGCAGCAGCGCCTCCGTGTCGGCCGGATGAAGTCCCGCCGACGGCTCGTCGAGCACGTACACGACGGCGAACAGGTTCGAGCGTACTTGGGTGGCGAGACGCAGCCGCTGCAGTTCGCCCGGTGAGAGCGTCGGCGTGCTGCGTTCGATCGTGAGGTAGCCGAGGCCGAGGTCTTGCAGGACCGCGAGGCGTGCGATGAGATCCTGCGCGATGCGCTCGACGACCAGCGCCTTTTCCGGGTGCTCGGCGGCCATTCGCTGCAGTTTGGGATCCCGCGACTGCGCATACGGCCGGAAGAGCTCGGTGAGCCGCAGCAGCGGCAGCCTGGCCATCTCCGCGAAATCGTAGCCGGCGAACTTCACCGAAAGCGACTCGCGGCGCAGGCGTTTTCCGTGGCAGAGCGGGCATTCGGTGCTGACGAGATATTGCGCGGCGCGCTTCTTCATCGACGGACTTTGCGTGTTCGCGAACGTCTGGAGCACGTGGCGTCTGGCGCTCGTGAACGTCCCTTGATAACTGGGCTCTTCCTTGCGCTTGAGGGCGCGCCGCACTTCGGTCGGGGTGTATCCGGCATAGACCGGAACGGTCGGCTGTTCTTCGGTGAAGAGGAGCCAGTCGCGATCCTTCTTGGGCAGCTCGCGCCACGGACGATCCACGTCGTAGCCGAGCGTGGTCGCGATGTCGCGCAGGTTCTGCCCCTGCCACGCGGTCGGCCACGCAGCGATCGCGCGTTCGCGGATCGTCAGCGATGGGTCGGGCACCATCGAACGCTCCGTCACCTCGTACACGCGGCCAAGTCCATGACAGCGCGGACACGCACCCTCCGGCGTGTTGGGCGAAAACGACTCGGCGTAGAGAAGCGGCTGGCCGGGCGGATAGTCGCCGGCGCGCGAGTACAGCATGCGAAGCAGGTTCGAGAGCGTGGTGACGCTGCCGACGGACGAACGGGTGGTCGGCGTTCCACGCTGCTGCTGGAGCGCGACGGCGGGCGGCAAGCCGTCGATCTCATCGACCTCGGGCACCGGCATTTGATGGAACAGGCGGCGAGCATACGGCGAGACGGATTCGAGATAGCGCCGCTGCGCCTC
>JAQBPM010000483.1 GCA_028287525.1 Vulcanimicrobiota bacterium
GAGGTCGCCGGCGGCAAGCTCAACGGCGAGCTCGTGCTGCGCGGCGGCGGCGATCCGTTTCTGAACGCGGGCGATCTCGACGCGGCGGCTGCCGCCATCGCGAAGGCCGGCATTACGAGCGTCGCACGCGGCGTGCACATCGACGACTCGCACTTCGAGGCGCCGGGCTACCTGCCGGGCTGGAACTGGGACGACTTCGCGTACTATTACGCGCCGGTCGTCAGCGCGCTCGCGTTCGAGGAGAACGTCGTGCACCTCACGATCGCGCCAGGCGCGAACGCCGGCGACGCGGCGACCGTCACCGCCGCGCCGATCGGCCTCGTTTCGCAGCCGTTTGAATACTGTCCGCCGACGTTGTACGTGCACGTCTTGCCCAACGCCACAACGGGCGCCGCCGGCTCGAATGACACGATTGACATCAAACGCGAGCGCTCCGGCTGCATTCGGGTCACCGGCTCCATTCCGGCCGGTGCAAAGCCCGACACCGTCGACGCGGCCGTCATGAGCCCCGCCGTCTACGCCCACGACGCATTCGTCGCGGCGCTGAAGCGCCACGGCGTCGAGTCTACCGAATTGACGCAGATCGCCGGACCGTGGCCCGACGAGCACCGCTTCGTCCTCGCGCCGAACGCGAGTGCCACCGTGATCTGGTCGCACGACTCCGAGCCGCTGCGCGACGCCCTCGCGGACTTGTGGCTGCCCAGCGACAACCTGGTCGCGGAGCTGCTGCTGCGCCAAATCGGCTTCGCGCAGGACGGCGCTCCGGGGACGACCGCGCACGGGATCGCCGTGGAGACCGCGTGGCTCAAGGGGCTCGGGATCGACACGGCGGCGCTCGCGATCGACGACGGCAGCGGGCTCTCGACCTACGACCGCATCACGCCGCACGATCTCGTCACGGTGCTCAAGCACGATTGGGACGGACCCAACCGCGACATCGTCCTCGACGCGCTCCCGATCGCGGGCGTGCGCGGGACGCTCAAGTCCGCGTTCGCCGGGACGCCTGCCGAGCGGCACGTCTTCGCGAAGACCGGTTCGCTCTCGCACGTGAGCACGCTCGCCGGCTACGCCGCGAACGCGAAGCACGGTGCGGTGATCTTCGCGTTTCAAGTCGACGATTGGGTGGGTCAGAGCGCCGCGCTGCGCGAGCTGCGCGCGCGCGTGCTGGCGCATTTCGTGGAGGACTGATGCTCGGCGCGCACTTCGAACGCGAGATCCGCGAGCAGCCCGACGTGTGGCGGCGCATCGCCGAGTCCGACGGTGCGCAGCGTTTCGCCAGCGCCGTCGCTGGTCGCGACGTGCTGTTTCTCGGCAGCGGAAGCTCGCTCTTCATGGCAATGCTCGGCGCGCTCGCGTTCCGGCGCCGCGGTATCCGCGCCGCAGCGCTCGCGGCGACCGAGGCGCGCTTCGACAACGCCGCCTACCGCGACGCGTGCGTCGTCGCGCTCTCGCAGAGCGGGCGTTCCGCCGACCTGCTCGACGCGATCGACCGGCTCGCTCCCTCGCGGCTGATCGCCCTCACGAACGACGTCTCTTCGCCGCTCGCCGAACGCGCCGAGATCGTGATCGACGTGCTTGCCGGGCCCGAACAAGCCGTCCCGGCCAGCAAGAGCGTCAGCTCGATGGCGGCGATCCTGCTGTGGGCGGCCGCGCTTACCGGCGGAACGCGAAACCGAACGGCGCAGACGCTCGTCGAGACGGCCGAAGACGTTCGCGCGTGGCTCGACGGCACCGGCGTGCACGACGTCGAGGCGGCGGCCCGGCGCATCGCGCGCCGGCGCAGCGTCGCGGTCGTTGCCGCCGGATACGGCGTCCCGATCGCCTACGAGCTCGCGCTCAAAATCAAGGAAGCCAGTTACCTCCACGCCGAGGGCTTCGCGGCCGGGGAGTTCCGCCACGGCAGCTCGGCGATGCTCGACGCGTCGAGCGCGATCATTGGAATCATCGACGAAGTCTCGCGCGACATCGTCCACCGCCCGCTCGCCGAGGCGGTCGAAGCCGAGGCGGCGCGGTACGTGATCGGCGCACGCAGCGGAGACGTCCCGCTGCTCGGCCCCGCGACCGGCGAAGCCTTCAACACCCTGGCCTGGCTCGTCGCCGGCCAGTACCTCGCCCTCTCCCTAGGCCGCGCCAACTACGTCGAATCCGACGCCCCCCGCGGCCTCCGCAAGTGGATGGTCTAGCCCCGCCGCTGTCACCCCGAGCTTGTCGAGGGGCCCCCGTGGTCATCCTGAGCGGAGTCGAAGGATGACGCCTCAGCCTGAATGCGCGAAGCGGGGTCGCACCGCGACTTCGCGCGGCGCGACACGTGGGTTGCTCGACAAGCTCGCAATGACCCGCCGTCACCCTGAGCCGACCCTTGTCACGTGAGTCTGTCGAAGGGCCGTTTGGCGGCAGGAAAGAGGCCAAACCTTAAGCGTACCTTAGGGCCCAGCGGACGCGCGTCAGATGACGCCGGTCGCTTTCTTTTTGTCCGGGGCCCTCGCAGGCGGGATGCTGCAGAGCAACGCCGGCGTGCCCTCGAGGAGATCTCATGACTCGTCGCTCCACACAGCGATGTCTCTCTATGGCTATGGCGGTCCTGTTTCTCGTACTCGCCGCGGGCGCGGGGGCCTTCGCCGGGACGACCGGAACGATCAGCGGGACGGTAACGGATGCCGCCACGGGGAAGGCGATTACCGGTCTCACCGTCGCCGCCGCTTCGCCCTCGCAACAACAGCAGACCACGACCAACGGCGCCGGGTTCTACGTCCTGCAGAACCTCGGCCCCGATACCTACACGGTCACAATCTCGGGCGAAGGCTACGATGCCGTGACGGTCAGCGGCGTGACGGTGCAGCAAGACCAGACCTTCGCAGTCGATCAGCGAATCGCGAAGAAGCTGCAGACGATCGGGCGCATCGCTTCGCGGGCGCCGTCGAACCTGGTGAACGGAACGCAGGGGACGGACGTCTACAACATCAGCGGCCAGCAG
>JAQBPM010000494.1 GCA_028287525.1 Vulcanimicrobiota bacterium
ATGGCCAGTGTCTTACGGGCGAAAGCAAGCATAGAAAATTCACCTTCCTGTTGCACGAAGAAGTTGCTCGGACAACGAGGACTGCTACGGGCAGCTTGACCCCCGAGCCGACGAGTGCAGTATAGGCCGGGAACGCGAGCCGCCGATTGTCCCGCGTGGCAGTAATCACCAGGACCCACGGCCCAGGAACGTGACTTACGTCACGCCCGGCACGGCCAAAACGGGGCGTAAACGCGACCACGAAGCGTCCCATGCCGACTCCGGGCGCGCGGTCGAAACGTCCCCGGTTTGACCGTCGTGATCGCGCGCTCGCATAACGATGAAACGGTGCACCCGCGCGCGCAAACCTCACGCGGCCTACCGTGTCGATGCAGAACATGGAACGTCCATCGTCGGTCTTGTTCACACCGTTCGATCTCGGTCGTTCGCAGCTTCGTAACCGCATCGTCATGGCACCGCTGACGCGCGATCGCGCGACACCCGGAACTGACGCGCCGAATGCCCTCAACGCCGAATACTATCGACAGCGTGCGAGTGCCGGCTTGATCATCGCTGAAGCGACGCAGATCTCTCCGTACGGGAAAGGCTACGCCTTCACGCCGGGAATCTATTCGCCCGAGCAGATCGCGGGCTGGAGGAGCGTCACCGACGCGGTTCACGCGGAAGGCGGAACGATCTACCTGCAGCTGTGGCACGTCGGCCGCTTCTCGCACCCGTCACTGCAGCCCGGCGGCCTTCTGCCGGTCGCTCCGTCGGCGATCGCACCCCGCGACGCCCGCACCTTCCTCGAGAACGGTGACTTCGCCGAAGTCGGGACGCCGCGTGCGCTCGAGCTCGTCGAATTGCCCGGACTCATCGACGATTACGCCGACGCGACGACGAAGGCGATTGCCGCGGGCTTCGACGGCGTCGAGATCCATGCCGCCAACGGATATCTGCTCGACCAGTTCATGCGCGACGGCAGCAACCTGCGGACCGACCGGTACGGCGGCTCTGTCGCGAACCGCATCCGGTTGACCATCGAGGTGACCGAGGCCGTCGTCGGTGCGGCCGGCGCGGATCGCACCGGAATCCGCATCTCGCCGGTCTCGCCGGCTGGCGCCGTGTTCGACAGCGATCCGCAGAGCGTGTTCTTTCCGCTCGTCCGCGAGCTCAACCGCTTCGGCCTCGCCTACTGCCACGTGGTCGAAGGGCACACGCAGGGCCCGCGTGAGTTTCACGGCTTCGACTTCGTGAAGCTGCGCGAGAGCTTCGAAGGCCCGTGGATGGTGAACAACGGGTATACGCGCGAAATGGCGGCCGAAGCCGTCGAATCGGGCCTCGCCGATCTGGTCGCCTTCGGTCGCGCGTACATCGCGAACCCCGACCTCGTCGAACGGCTCCGCATCGGTGCTCCGCTCAACGATGTCGATTGGGACCATACCTTCGGCGGTGACGAACGCGGTTACACGGATTACCGGCCGCTCCATACGGCGGACGTCCGCTAGAGCACGGCCGTACCGAGGTCAGCGTGCGACGACGGCGGGCATGCCCGCAGCCGCGAGCGCGCTGGCGAGATCCTCGTAGCGCACCGCGCGCGCGATCCGGTCGTTGCGCAGGGTGAACATCGTCGCGATGACGCGCTCCGGGGCTTCGGCGCTGTCGGCGCCGGCCGGCCAACGCGCCGTTTGCTCCACGACGACGACATCATCTCCTCGCGGAAACGCGCGCATCGTCTGCAGGCCGATCCCCGTCTTGCGGACCCACTCCTCGGCGAAGGGGATGCCGCGGCCGGGTCCACGTGAGCCGATGATCTCGATATCGTCAGTCGAGAGAGCCCGGAGCCCTTCGAAGTCGGCAGCGGACACGGCTGCTTGCCATCGCGCGATTACGGTGAGCGGATCGGTTGCCATGAGAACCTCGTTCCCCGATCTGTCCCCACTCGCATGGTAGGTCGGACTCCGTCCGACCGGAGGGCCGCTACCGGTCAAACGTGACGATGAAACGGTACGTGCCGACGACAGGCGCGCAGTCGAACGTCGCCGGTTTGAAGAGCGAGCGGCGCGCGGCGTCGACCGCGACTGCGTCCAGCTCAGAATGGCCCGACGACGTGTCGACCTGCGCATCCATTGCACGGCCGTCGACGTCTACGGTCACCAGCACCGTCGTGTCGCCCGACCACTTCGTGTCGAAGTGCGGTTCGAGCGCACGCAGCGTGCTTGCCTGCGAGTAGGGCACCTCGCAGATCACCGCTGCGTACGGCACAGGGACGGGCGCCCGCACCGGAACCGTACCCGCTGCGCGCTGCGCGAACGCGGCGAGCGGCTCGATGCGGGTCCAGCCGATCGAACCGCTTCGCGAGTATGGGCTGTAAAACGGTTTGCACGCTCCCGACGTCGGCCCGTCGAGCGCCGTTATGACCGCGGCCTGCACGAATACCGGTCGTTCGAAGCGCACGACGATCGGCGTCGCGCTGTGGTCGTTCCCGTCGCCGAGCACGTGCGGTACGACGACGTCCGTGAAGCGAACGTCATAACGGCCGGTGCCGGTGAAGATCGACAGCGTTCCGGACGCGCGTCCGCTTGGCGCCGGCGTCGTGAGGCCGAACGCATACGTTGTCGGCCCGGGTGCCGTGGCGACACCCACGGCGACGTCGCACCAGCCGAGCGGCGCTTCAGACGACGGTGCCGGTGCAGGCGCGGTCGCGCCGACCGTCGCCGCGACGACGGCAAGCGCCGTGACGACGCAACGCAACATCGCAAACATTCAGTTCACGCCGAACGACGGCCCGTCGAGCAGGTACTGCTGCGCTTGCGCGATGTCGTCATCGTCCCAGTCGAGCACGATTTCCGCGCGCGCGACGTCGCCGCGCGAGACGAGCAGTGCGGCGGAGACGACGCGCGCGACGTCGAGATCCGACGAGCGCAGCGCGTAGCCGATCGCCAGATCGTCGAGCGCGGCGATCGCCTCGTGATACGCCGCTTCGAGCGCTTCGGGGATATCCGGCGCGTCCTCGGAGGTGAGGCGCACGATCTCGATCCAGGTCGGCAAGTGCAAATAGTCGAGCGGGATGACCGTGGTGTCGTCGGCGACGATCGCCGAGCCGAGCCGCACGAGGTGCGGCACCGCGGCATAGGCGGCCAGAAACACGTCGCCTTCGTGCGCCAGGCGCGACCACAGCTGCGACCACACGCTCTCATCGCCGGGCTCGCCGGGCTGCAGCGGTTCGGTCTCCAGCAGGCGCAGATACTCCGCAATGCGCAGGCCGGAACCGAAGCAGTCGGGATACGCGTCCCAGCCGGGATCGCTCAGTGCGAGCAGCGCCATCGCGGAATCAGTGCTCGTCTTTTTGCAGCACGCCGGTGCCGTCGAGCACCAGCTCGCCGCGCTGGTTCACGACGGTCATCTTGCAGTGCAGCCGGCGCCGTTTCGGCACGAGCTCGACGAGTTCGGCCGTCGCGGTGAGCGTGTCGCCCAAAAACACGGGACGGCGGAATTTCAAACTCTGCTCCACGTACAGCCCGCCGGGCTTCTGCAGAATGAGGCCGCCGACCGTGGAGAGCAGGCTCGCCGTGAGCATCCCGTGCGCGGCGCGGCGTCCGAAGCGCGTCGTCTTCGCGTACTCCTCGTCGACGTGCAGCGGGTATTGATCGCCGCTGACCGCGGCGAACAGCAGGATGTCCGCTTCGGTGATGGTCTTCGAGAACGTCGCCGTATCTCCGACGCGGAACTCATCGTACGATTTCACGCCGAAACCGGCCATGCTCTCAGGTGCCTCCCGGGCG
>JAQBPM010000498.1 GCA_028287525.1 Vulcanimicrobiota bacterium
AGTCGGCGGGGCCGTCGGCGCCTCGGTCGGCGGGGCGGTGGGCGGGCGGGTCGGCGGCACCGTCGGCGCGCTCGTCGCGACGGCGACGAGGGTCGTCGGTACCGATGTCGGCACACGCTCCGGCGCCGTGGTAGGGGGCGGCGTCGGCGGCAGCGTTGGCGGCGGGGTCGGCTGCGGCGGGGCCGAAGGCCGGCTGACCGACAGCTCCGGCCGCCGAGGCGGCGGCGGGTGCGCGACGACGCGACGCGGGACCGGCCGAGTGACGACGACCGGGCGGACGGTCGGTCGTGGAAGCGGGCGAACGGCCGGAACCGGAGCGGCCGCAGGGACAGCACTCGCCGCGGGTACCGCCGGCGCGGCAGGCGCGGCAGGCGCCGCGTCCCGCACGATGATGTCGGCGGTGACGTCGCCTTCGCGGCTGGTGCCGCCTGTGTCGCTCACTTGCGCCAGCGCGAAGAGCACGATGACGAGCGCGTGCACGACGAAGGACCCGCCGAGCGCGGCGAAATCACGCCGCGACGACGGCCGTTCGATGTGGGCGTCCTGGTTCGCGCGGCTCACGTCGCGCTTTCACTTACGTGCGCTTGCCGGAACACCATGCTCGCGGACGCGCAAAAGCGAACCATCCTTTGTCCATCTGTGACGGTGCTTTCTCCCAGTCGCAGGACCAGGGGTGCGGTGGAGGAACAAGCGCGGCCGATGCAGCCGCCTCCCAAACGAACCAAAATCGTCGCGACGGTGGGTCCAGCGTCGCGCGATCCGGCGATGCTGCGCTCGCTTTTCCTGGCCGGCGTCAACGTCGTTCGCCTGAACTTTTCGCACGGCACGCACGACGAGCACGCCGCGACGATCGTCGAGGTGCGCCGGATCGCGCGCGAGCTCGGTTTGCACATCGCGATCCTGCAAGACTTGCCGGGACCGAAGGTGCGCACCGGCCCGTTCGCCGACGGCGTCTCCTCGGTGCGGCTGGAAAACGGCGCGAACTTCACGCTCACGACGGAGGCGCAGCCCGGCGACGCCGACCACGTCAGCGTCACGTACGAGGGCTTGGCGCGCGACGTCGAGGTCGGCAAGCGCATCTATCTCGCGGACGGTTCGATCGCGCTGCGGGTGATGGCGATCGACGGCCCGTGCGTCCGCACCGTCGTCGAGACCGGCGGCGAGCTGCGCGAGCGGCAGGGGATCAACTACCCCGACGGCACGCTCGAGCTCGAGGCGGTGACCGATCGCGATCTGGAACACCTGGACTTCGGAATGGCGCAGGGCGTCGACTGGGTCGCGGTGTCGTTCGTCCGCACGGCGCAAGACGTGTGGCGGGTCAAGGAGCGCATCGCGCTGGGCGGCCAGAACATCCCCGTGATGGCGAAGATCGAGAAGCACGAAGCGCTCGAGCACATCGACGACATCCTGACCGTCGCCGACGGCATCATGGTCGCGCGCGGTGACCTCGGGATCGAGATCCCGCTCGAAGACGTGCCGCTGACGCAAAAAGATTTGATCGCGCGAGCGAACCGCGTTTCGAAACCGGTGGTCACCGCGACGCAGATGCTCGAGTCGATGATCTCCTCGCCGCGTCCGACGCGCGCCGAGACGACCGACGTCGCCAACGCGATCCTGGACGGCACCGACGCCGTGATGCTCTCCGGCGAAACGGCGCGCGGCGCGTATCCGCTCGAGACCGTGCGGACGATGGCGCGCATCGCGATGCACGTCGAGGAGCAGTATCCGCACTTGGAGATGCGCGCTCGTCGTTTCACGACCGAACCAGCGAGCATCGAGACGGACGCGGAGATCGGCATGTCGATCTCCGAGGCCGCCGTGCGCTGTGCCGACGCGCTCGGCCTGCGGCTGATCGTCAGCGGTTCCACCACCGGAAACACGGCTCGCTACGTCTCGTCGTTCCGGCCGCGCGCCCGAATCGTCGCGTTGACGCCGCTCGAAGAAGTCGCACGGCGCATGGCGGTCGTGTGGGGCGTCGAGTCGTCGGTCGTGCAGTCGTACCGCTACATCGAGACCCTCATCGAGATCGCGGAGGCGCGCATCGTCTCAGACGGCCACGCGGCCCCCGGCGAGACGATCGCGATCACCAGCGGCATGCCCGTCGGCGCGGGCGGCACGAACGTCCTGAAAATCCACCGGCTCCCAACGGTCTGATCGCTCAGCCGATAGCAGCCTTCGCTTTCGGCGCGATGCGCCAGACCGCGTCGGCGAAGGCATGGACGTCTTCGGGCGTCGTGTCCCAGGCCGTCATCCAGCGCACGATGCTGCGCTCCGCGTCCCACACGTAAAAGCGCCGTTCGCGCTGCAGCGGTTCGATCGCCTCCGGCGGGAGAATCGGAAAGACGCCGTTCGCTTCGACCGGATAGGCCAGCTGGACGACGTCGTCCAGATCGCGCAGCCGCTCCGCCAGCAGGCGCGCCATCGCGTTCGCGTGCGCTGCGTTGCGCAGCCAAAGATCGCCCTGGAGCAGCGCTTCGAACTGCGCGGCGACGAAGCGCATCTTCGAGGCGAGCTGCATCCCCTGCTTGCGCGTGTACGGCAGTACGTCGATCGCCGGGTGCGCGCGCGGGAACACGATCGTCTCGCCGAACATCAAGCCGTTCTTCGTCCCGCCGAACGTGCAGACGTCGACGCCGGAGTCGAGCAGCATCGTGCGCAGGTCCGTGCCGAGCGCGGCGACAGCGTTCGCGAGGCGCGCGCCGTCGACGTGAAAGAGGAGCCCGTGTGTGCGCGCGCACTCGCCGAGCGCACGCATTTCGTCGAGCGTGTAGACGGTTCCGAGCTCGGTCGATTGTGAGATCGAGATCGCGGCCGGCTGCACGTGGTGCGGATCGCCGATGCCGTGGAGCTGGCGCACGACGTCGGCCGGCGTCAGCTTTCCGTTCTCGACCGGAACGTCGATCAGCTTGCCGCCGGCGAACCGCTCGAAGGCGCCGCATTCGTCGACATTGAGGTGGGCGAACTGCGGGCAGATCACCGCTTGATGCGGCCGCAGTGCGGCGGCCAGCGCGATCACGTTCGCGCCGGTCCCGTTCCAGCAGAAGAACACGCGGGCGTCGTCGCCGAGCAGCGCGCGGAACGCGTCCTCGACGCGCGCGGTATACGCGTCGTCGCCGTAGCCCGGCGCGTGGCCCTCGTTCGCGGCGGCGAGCGCGGCGAGGACATCGGGATGGACGCCGGCGTTGTTGTCGCTGGCGAAAGCGCGTTGGGCGGGGGCGGTCGTCTGCATCGTCCGCAAAGTGCGGCCCGCGGCGCGCGTTACCCTACCGCCGCGCCGCGCGATTCAGGGCGCGATGCCGACCGCGTTGTCGGTTGGGGCGAAGTCGGCATAGTCGGCTTCGAGCTCGGCTTTCATGCGCGGCAAGTCGATCGTCGCCTGCTGTTTGGCAACCACCGCATGGCCGTCCGTCCCTGCCGCGTAGGTCTGCACCAGCGCGATCGTTCCGCCGTCGGTGCGGGACCACGTCGCCCGCAAAATGCGGCCGCGTTGCGGATCGACCACCACGTCGAGCGTCTTCACCAACGCGTGGGTCTTGGGCGTCAGCCGCAAGACGGGCGCGGCGTCGGTCGAACCCGGTGCGAACGTCACTTCGTAGCGATCGGCCCAGCGCGCCGGATCCCCCAGATCGTATTTCATGTCCGAAAACGCTTTGGCGACGAACGGCACGCCGCGGAACACGAACCGGTACAGGCCGGGGCGCTTGTACCAGGAGTCGCCGTGCAGCGTCATCCGGATGAACGGGAACATCCGCATGCGCACGTGGAGCGCGACCGAGGCCTTATAGGCGTCCGGCTGATCGGGTGCGGCCGCCAGGGCGGCGAGGACGGACGGGACCGTCGGCACGTCTTCCGCGACGGCCGGGCAGGGGACCAGGACGACGAGCGCTGCCAGCAGCAGCACCATTCGCATCTTGCGACGGTACCCGAGGCAGCCGTGAGGACCCTGAGAATCTTTCGATTCTCATGAACTCCCAAGATTTGCCCGGATCAACTCGGCAGCGTGATCGAGGGCGACCCCGTGCTGAGCCCCTGAAAGCATGCGGGCGATCTCTGCCTGACGCGTGCTGCCGGAGAGCGCGACCGCCTCGATCGTCGTGGCGGCCGCGCCGGCTCGCTTGCGCAGCGCGACGTGGGCCGTGCCGTGCGAGGCGATCTGGGCGAGGTGGGTGATGCAGACGACCTGCGCGCGCTCGGCCAGGCGCGCCAGCCGCTGGCCGACGGCCGACGCGGTCGCACCGCCGATCCCCGCGTCGATCTCGTCGAAGACAAGCGCGCTGCGCTCGCGACGGTCGGCCAGCACGACGACCAGCGCGAGGAGCACGCGCGAGAGCTCGCCGCCCGAGGCGATCTTCCCGAGAGCCCGTTCCGGCTCGCCGGGGTTCGCCGCGAACCGCAGCTCGGCGCGCTCCGCGCCCGTCACGCCGACCGCTTCCAGCGCCTCGAGCGCGACGCGCAGCCGCGCCGCCGGCATCTCGAGCGCCGCAAGTTCGCCGCGAACCGCTTCCTGGATCGCTTCCGCCGCATCCCGCCGGCTCACGCTCAGCCGCTCCGCGGCGGCGCACAACGCCGCATCGAGTGCGCTCGCTTCGCGGTCGGCCGCGGCGATGCGCACTTCGCGGTCGTCGACGTCGGCGACGTCGGCGGCGAACGCGTCGCGCTGCGCGCGCATCGCGGCGAGCGAACCGCCGTACTTCTTCTTCAGCCGGTCGAGGGCGTCGAGCCGCGCGGTCAGCGCGTCGAGTTCGGCCGGATCGAGCTCGACGGCTTCGCGCTCGCGCGCGATCCGCGCGGCCAGCTCGTTCGCATCCGACTGCAGCGCGCTCGCCGCCCCTGCCAACTCGGCGAACCCTCCGCCGTATCGCGTCAAGCCCAGCAGGGCGCTCTCGCACGCGCCGAGCGCGTCGACCGCGCCGCCTTCGCTCTCGAGCCCCGCGGAAGCGCTCGTCAAGGCAGCGCCGATGCGCTCCGCGTTCGCCAGCACGTCGCGCCGTTCGCGCAAACGTTCGTCTTCGTCGTCGGAAGCGACCGCGGCCGCATCGATCTCGTCGCGCGCGAAACGCGCGAACTCCGCCCGCGCCGTTGCGCGGCCGTCCGCGTCGCGCAGCGCGCGCAACCGTTCGCGCGCAGCCTGCGCGTCGTCATACAGCCGGCGCACCTCGGCGCGCGCCGCGAGCGCCTGCGGCCCGGCGAAACGATCGAGCAGTTCGAGCGCGTAGGCGGGCGCGAGCAGGCGCTGCGCCTGATGCTGCGAGACGACGTCGACCAGCGTTCCGATCAGTTCGCGCAGCTGGCTCGCCCCGGCCGGAATGCCGTTGATGCGGCCTTGCGAGCGGCCTTCGGCCAGCACTTCGCGCTGCACGATGAGATCGTCGTCGTCGGCCAGGGTGAAGCCGGCGGCGGCCAGCGAGGCCCGCAACGCGTCGTCGGGCGCGATCTCGAGCACGACGCGTGCGCGCTCCGCGCCGCCGCGCACCGTGTCCGCGTCCGCGCGCTCGCCGAGCGCAAGCCGCAAGCCGCCGAGCAGCATCGTCTTGCCGGAACCGGTTTCGCCCGTGACGACGGTCAGACCGTCGGAGAAGGCCACTTCCGCGCGTTCGATGAGACCGACGTTCTCGACGGTCATGCGCAGCAGCGTCACCGCCCCGCCGGCCGTCACCGCGACTTGATCGGAACGCCCCATTGCAGCTTGTCTTCGAGCCGCGCGAAGAACGCGCGCGGCCGCACGCGGGCGAACCGCACCGGTTTCTCGGCGCGCCGAATGAGGACCCGGTCGCCCGCGACCAATTCGGCCGCGACAAAGCCGTCGTTCTCGAGGTTCGCGAGGCTGAGTTCGCTATCGCAGGTGATCGCGATCTCGGCGCTCGTCGGCACGAGCAGCGGACGTGCGAACAGCGTGTGCGGCAGCAGTCCGGCGATGCCGAGCGCGTCGACGTTCGGATGGATGATCGGGCCGCCCGCGCTCAAGAAGTACGCGGTCGATCCGGTCGGCGTCGCGACGATCACGCCGTCGGAGGGCAAATGCGCGATCGTCTCGCCGTTGACGGAGAGCCCGAACGGCGCGAGCCGGGCTTGCGAAACGCGCCGCACCACGACCTCGTTGAGCGCGAAGTGTACTCCCTCCACACCGGCGACGCGCGCGTGCAGCGCGACCCGCTCGTCGACCTGCACGTTGCCTTCGAAGACGCGTTCCAATGCCGCGAAGCCCTCGTCGTTCGACTCCACTTCGGTGAGGAATCCGAGCCGCCCGGTGTTCACGCCGAGTATCGGAATGCCGAGCTCGTGCACCAGCCGTGCGGCGCGCAGCAGCGTCCCGTCGCCGCCCACGGTGACCAGCAAGTCGGCGTCCTCGAGCGCGCACGACGTCACGAACCCGAGGTCGTCGCCCGCACCGTCGCACACCGCCAACTGCAGCCCATGCTCCGCCGCCAGCGCCGCGACGCGTCCCGCACTCTCCGTCGCGTGGGGACGCTCGGTGTTCACGTAGAGCGCGATCGAACGCAGCGGCGGGCGTGCGACGGGGACGACGCTCATTCGTGCGCTTCTCGGACGAGCGCGTCCAGCCGCGCATCGTCGACTTCTTCGCCGGTGCGGCGGAGTTCGAAGAAGAACTCGACGTTGCCGGCGGGTCCGCGCAGCGGCGAGAGCGTTGCGGCGACGGCGCGCACGCCCGTCGTTCGAATGCCGTCGCGGACCTCACGCAGGATGTCGCCGTGCACGGCCGGATCGCGGACGACGCCGCCGCCGCCGAGCCGTTCGCGGCCGGCTTCGAATTGCGGCTTCACCAAGGCGACCATCGCGCCGCCCTCGCGCAGGTACGCGACGGCGCGCTGCACGATCGTGCGCAGCGAGATGAACGACGTGTCGATCACGATCAGATCGAAACCCTCCGGATACGCGTCGTCCGGGAGCGTTCGGAAGTTGGTGCGCTCGACCACCGTGACGCGCGGCTCGCTGCGCAGCTTCCACGCGATCTGCCCGCGTCCGACGTCGAGCGCGGTCACGTGCCGCGCGCCGTGCTGCAGGAGCGCGTCGGTGAAGCCGCCGGTCGAGGCGCCCACGTCGAGCACGTCGAGCCCGGACGGGTCGATCGCGAACGCCCGCAGCGCACCTTCGAGCTTGTCGCCGCCCCGCGAGACGTACTTCGGCGGCTCATCGACGTGCACGTTCGCCCCAAGCGGAACGTGCGCACCGGGTTTGCTCGCCGGCTCCCCGTCGACCCGGACCTTCCCGGCCAAAATCAACGCCCGCGCCTGCGAGCGCGTCAATGCCGTCAGCTCGACCACCACGGTGTCGAGCCGACGTGGCTCAGGCCGGGAATTCGTCGTCATCAAGCGCGTCCTCCGGGGGGCGCGCTGGTGGTGCGTTTACGCCGTCGATCGACTGCTGTGCGGTCTTCAGGAGGGATTCGCAGCGGACTACGAGCTCGCGACCCTCCTTGTAGAGCGCGACGGCGCGCTCGAGATCGGTATCGTCCGTCTCGAGTGCTTTCACGATCTGTTCCAAGCGTTTGAGCGAGTCCTCAAAAGAGGTTGATCTGTCGTCCGCCATCCGTCCCTTCGCGTTCGACGCGCGCCGTGAGGCTTCCGCGAGCGAGTCGTGCTTTGATCCTGGTCCCGGGCGGCGCTTCCGCCGCGTCTCGCACGGGTTTGCCGTGTTCGTCCGTCACGATCGCATAGCCGCGTTGCAGAATCGCGTCCGGATTGTTGCCGTCGAGCTTCGCTTCGAAGGTCTTCAGGAGGGCGATGCGGCGTTCGACCAGCCGCAGCATCGCGGCATCGAGTTGTACGACGTTCCGGGCGAGGCGCGCCGCCTCCCGGACGACGCGTCCGCCGGGGGCGGCTCGCGTGAGCCGTCCGGCGGCCTGCGCCAGCCGCTCGCCGCGCCGGCGCATGAGGGACGGGACGGCCCGCTCGAGCCGGTCGCGCAACTCCGAAAAACGCGCGCGGCGCTGCGCGAGCCGCGCGGCAGGAGCGGCTGCGGCGAGGCGGCGTTCGAGCAGGTTCAGGGTCGTCCGCGCCCGGCCGAGCCGTTCGCGCGCCGCGGCGGTGAGCCGGCGCGACGTGAAGTCGACGTGCTGGCGGCGCGAGCCGAGCATCCGTTCGATGTCGCGCGTCAGCGCGCGATGCCGTTCACCGACGAGCCGCAGCACGTCCTCGCGCCGCGGCAGGACGGTCTGCGCGGCAGCCGACGGCGTCGCGGCCCGGTAATCGGCAACGAAATCGGTCAGCGGCACGTCGGCTTCGTGACCGATCGCCGAGACGGTCGGGACGCGCGAGGCGGCGAGCGCCCGCACGACGCGCTCGTCGCTGAACGCGAAGAGGTCTTCGAACGACCCGCCGCCGCGCGCCAGCACGATCAGATCGACGTCCAGCGCGGCCGCTCGGCCGATCGCGCGCACGATCTCCGGCGCGGCGTTCTCGCCCTGCACGGCCGTCGGCACGACGACGATCTCGACGTGCGGTGCGCGCGCGCGCGCCTGCGTCTCGAAATCGCGCGCTCCTTCGGCGTTGCGCGACGTCACCAGCGCGACGCGGAACGGGAACCGCGGCAGCGGGCGCTTGCGCTCGGGCGCGAAGAGTCCTTCAGCCGCCAGGCGTGCCTTCAGCGCTTCGTACCGCTGGTGCAGCACGCCGCTGCCGCCCTCGGCGACCACTTCCAGCACGCGCAGCTGATAGTTGGACTTGCGCGCGAACGTCTGCACCGCGCCGTACGCCACGACTTGATCGCCGTTGGCGAGCGCCGGAAAAGCCGCAGCCGCTTCGCTGAACGCGACGCAGTTCAAGAGCGCGTCGCGATCCTTCAGATCGAAATAGACGTTGCCGTTGGGCTGCGGCTTGTAGTTCGTGATCTCACCGCGGACGCCGAGCCGCGCGAACGCTCGCTCGCGACTGAACACGCCGGCGATGTAGTTTGCCAGACGGGAGACGGCGACGACGCGGACGTCCGCGCGGCCCGCGATCACGGTGCCGCGGTGGGCTCCGGCCCGAGCGGAACCTGCGTTTGTCCGTCGCCCACGCTGTTCGGCGGCGGCGTGAGCGGAACGACCGGCGGCGGCAGCTTCGGTGCTTCGGCCTTCGCGATCGGCACCGCCGGTGCGGCCGGCGGCGCGAGGACGGCGCGACTGCGCGGGGCCGGCGACTCGTCGGGGTTGCCGCAGGTGCGCGCCGGCTCCGTTCCGGTCAGGAACACTTCCGTCTTGCCCGTGCCGCACAGGCGCACTTTGCGCACTTCGCCGGACGGCATGACGAAGTCGTGCTTCGGCGTCTTCGCCAGCGCCTGCTTCATGAACCGCGACCAGATGCGGGCCGGGACGTTGCCGCCGAACGACTCGTTCATCCGCGAGTAGTCGTCGTTGCCGATCCACACGGCGGCGACGAGATCGGGCGTGAAGCCCACAAACCACGCGTCGCGAAAACTCGACGTCGTGCCGGTCTTTCCGGCGGCGGGGCGTCCGATCACCGCGTTGGGATACCCGGTGCCCTCGTTGATCACCGACTCCATCATCGAGGTCACGACGTACGCGACGCCTGCGCTGACGACTTCGGTCTGCTGCGGATAGGTGTTGTCGAGCACCGGCGTGCCGAGTGCGTCGCGCACGACGCGAATCGGCGAAGGCGTGATGTGGATCCCCTGATTCGCGAGCGTCGCATAGCCCGCGGCTTGATCGAGGGGGGAGATGCCGGACGAACCGAGCGCGAGCGAGAGCGTCGGATCGAGCGGTGCGGTCACGCCCATGCGCTTCGCGTACTCGATGACCCGGTCGATCCCCAGATCCTGCGCCAGCTTGACCGCCACGACGTTGCGCGACTGCGCGAGCGCGTAGCGCAGCGTGACGGCACCCAAGAAACGGTTGTCGTCGTCCATCGGCGCCCAGCGCGTGCCGTCGCCCATCGGATAGCTCACCGGCGTGTCGAGCACGATCGTGGTGGGCGGATGTCCGGCATCGATCTCGGCGGTGTAGACGTACGGCTTGAACGACGAGCCCGGCTGGCGGTGCGCCTGCCACGCGCGGTTGTACTGATTGGTCAGCGTGAACGGCCCCGCGCCGCCGACCATCGCGAGGATCTCGCCGGTCGAGGGTTTGATCGCCACGAGCGCGCCTTGATGCGCGCCGATCCCCTCGGCTTTGGCACGGCCGATTCCCCACGCGACCGCATCCTGGGCGGCCTGCTGCATCGCCGGATCGAGGCTGGTGTAGACCTGCAGCCCGCCCTCGAACGTCGCCTGCGAGCCGAACTGCGATTCGAGCAGATGCGTCACGTAGGTCGTGAAGTAGGGATAGCGGTACGACTGCAGACCTTGCGGCCGCTCGCCGATCAAGTTCAGCGGCGCGTGCTTCGCGGCTTCGGCCTGCGCGCGCGTGATGACCGCCGCCTCGGCCATGCGGTCGAGCACGTGATGCTGACGTTCCTTTGCGTGATCGAGGTTGACGTACGGCGAGTAGTCCGACGGCGCGGCCGGAAGACCGGCGAGCATCGCCGCCTGACCGAGCGTCAGGTGGCCGAGGTCGGTACCGAAGTACGTGTGGGCCGCGGCCTCGACCCCGTACGCGCCCGAACCGAAATAGATCAGGTTCAGGTAGCGTTCGAGGATCTCGTCCTTCGTATAGAAGCGCTCGATCTCCATCGCGAGCAGCGCTTCCTGGATCTTGCGCGCGTACGACACCTCGTTCGAGAGGAACAGACCGCGCGCGAGCTGCTGGGTGATCGTCGAGGCGCCCTGCAGATGCTGATGCCGATAGTCGGCCAGCGCGGCGCGCGCGATGCCGACGAAATCGACGCCGTGATGCTGGTAGAAGTGCCGGTCTTCGGTCGCGATGAACGCATCCCGCACGGGGATCGGGATCCGCTCGATCGGCACCCAGGTGCGGTTCTCGCGATACAGGTTGGCCAGCATCGCTCCGTTGCGCGCGAAGACGCGGGTGGAGCGCGAGGGCTGGTAATCCGCCATGCGGTTGATGTCGGGCAGGTTGCGGGAGTACGACGCGATGATGCCGGCGACGATGCCGGCGAAGAGCAGCACGCCGAACACGACGACCACCAGGACGGCCCGCGCGATCCGCCCGGCGACCTTTCCTCCGCGCGACCCGCCGCTGCGGCGGCGCGCAGCGGTGCCCGGCCGCGGCACCGCCCGGCTCATCGCTGTGCGCCTCGCGCCGGTGAGAGCACCTCGAGAACCCGGGCTAGCACGCCGTTGACGTAGCGGCCGGAATCCTCGGTCGAGAACTTCTTCGCCAACTCAACCGCTTCGTTCAGCACGATCGCGGCGTCGGTCTCCTTGCGATGAAGCAGTTCGAACACGCTCATGCGCAGCACGATGCGATCGATCGTCGGGAGCCGGTCGAGCGTCCAGCCCTCGAGCAGCGGACCGATGAGCGCATCCGACTCGGCCTCGTTCTCCAGCGAACCGAGCACGAGATCGCGCACGAAACCGCGCGCTTCCGTGGCATCGGTGCGCGCCAGCGTTTCGGTGAGCATCTCGGCGGCTGGACGCTTTCCGACTTCGGCTCCGTACAAGGCTTGCAGCGCGAGCTCACGCGCGAACCGCCGCGAGATCGCGCTCACGAGACGACGGCTGCTCTCCGGGTGAGAAACGCCGGCAGCCAGCCGACGCCGATGCCACCGGCGCGAAACTCTTCGTTTGCCAGAACCTCACGGCAGAACTCGACGGTCGTCTTCACACCTTCGATACGCGTCTCGCCGAGCGCGCGTTCCATGCGCAGAATCGCCGACTCGCGGCTGCGTCCGACCGCGACGATCTTGGCCAGCAGCGAATCGTAGAACGGCGGCACCACCGCGCCGCCGTACACGTGCGTGTCGACGCGGATCCCCGGGCCGCCCGGAAACACGACCGTCGTCAGCGTCCCGGCTGCCGGCGAAAAGTTGTTGTCGGGATCCTCGGCGTTGACGCGCACTTCGATCGCGTGCCCGTGCGGGTGCAGATCGTCCTGGGTGAACCCCAGCGGCTCACCGGCCGCTATCCGGATCTGTTCCTTCACCAAGTCGACGCCGTAGATCAATTCCGTCACCGGGTGCTCGACCTGGATCCGCGTGTTCATCTCCATGAAATAGAAGTCATCACCGGCGACCAGGAACTCGAGCGTTCCGGCGTTGGTGTAGCCCACTGCCCGCGTCGCCTTGACCGCGACGGCATGCAGACGATCGCGCAAGTTTGGATCGAGTGCGGGCGCGGACGCCTCCTCGATCAGCTTCTGGTGCGAGGGCTTCTGCACCGAGCAGTCGCGCTCACCCAGGTGCGCCACGCCGCCGTGTTCGTCGGCGATGACCTGCACTTCGATATGGCGCGGGTTGACGAGCAGCTTCTCGACGTACATGCGCCCGTCTTTGAACGACGCTTCGGCTTCCGCTTGGGCGGTCGCGAACGCGGTCGGCAGCTCGGCAGCGGTCGCGACCCCGCGCATCCCTTTGCCGCCGCCGCCGGCCGTCGCCTTGAGCAGCACCGGAAAGCCAATCTTTTCGGCGACCGCGAGCGCTTCGTCGGCGGACGCGACGATGTCGCTCCCCGGCGTCGTGGGGACGCCCGCCTCGTGCATGATCCGCTTCGCCGTCGCCTTGTCGCCCATCGCCGCGATCACCGACGGTTTCGGTCCGATGAAGGTCAAGCCGTGATCGGCCGCGATCTCCGCGAAGCGCGCGTTCTCGGCCAGGAAGCCGTACCCGGGATGGATCGCATCGCAGCCGCTGATCAGCGCTGCGGAGATGATGTTCGGAATGTTCAGGTACGAGCGTGCCACCGGCCCCGGGCCGACGCAGAACGCCTCGTCCGCGTGGCGCACGTGCAGCGACTGCCGATCCGCATCAGAGAAAATCGCGACCGTCGCAATGCCCAGCTCATGGCACGCCCGATTGATCCTGAGCGCAATCTCGCCACGGTTGGCAATGAGTACTTTCTTGAACAAGTTAGCGCTCGATGGTGAAGAGGGGTTGGCCGTATTCGACGGGTTGGCCGTCGGTGACAAAGACGGCGCTCACGCGACCGGCGCCGCGGGAGCGGACGGGGTTGCGGATCCCGAGCGTCTCGACGTAGGCGACCTCGCGGTCGCCTTCGAGTTCCTGGCCCTCGGCGATCGCCGGCCGCATCAGCCGCACGATGCCCACCACGTCGCTGCTGACCACTTCGGCACGATCGGGCGGCCGCTCAGCGGCGCGGTCCGGATCGGCGGAAAGCAAGGCGATCGCGACCGCCGCGGGCGAAGTACGCGGCGCGCGGCGCAGCTCGATCTCGGTTTCGCC
Organism: Vulcanimicrobiota bacterium; assembly: GCA_028287525.1. Lineage (GTDB taxonomy): Bacteria > Vulcanimicrobiota > Vulcanimicrobiia > Vulcanimicrobiales > Vulcanimicrobiaceae > Vulcanimicrobium. The sequence goes on from JAQBPM010000498.1 coordinate 13,254, forward strand.
GTCGCGGACCCGCAGGCGCGCGAAGCCGCTCTCGGCGAGCGCCCCCGCCAAAGCACGAGCGCGCGTCGCGATCACGTCATCGGTCATCCGGTTGCGGGTTCGACGCGCCGCCTTCTCGCCCCCGGGGCTCATGCGGCTCTCTGGCGAACGCCCTCGGCAGGAGGTGCGCCGTTGGGTGCAGGCACCGTCGCCATGGAATCGGCGTTCGTCATCGTCTACCCGCACGCATTATCGCTCGGGTCGTCTCTCCGCGCGCTCGACGACGCGGGGCTGGTCCACTTTGCCGCCTCGTTCCCCTACGCCGCGGACGAACCGGCGACCGGCGGGGTCGTCTACCTGATCGACGAGGCTCGGTTGACGTCGCTCGGTGACCGGGCGACCATCGAAGCGGCGCTCGAAGTGATGGCGAGCGCACAGACCGCGACGACGGTCGTCGTCGCCGAACGTGACAGCGCCGCCGGATGGCTGGCCGGAAATCCGAACGTCGGCGGGTGGGTGGTCTCGCCGGTCGACGGAGCCGCCCTGCTCGCGACGGTCCGCGCCGCAGGGGCGACGCTGGCGAGCCGACAGCAGGCCGAGGACCTGCGCTCGGAGAGCGATCATCTGCTGCGGATCGGCCTCGCGCTCTCGGCCGAACGCGACATCCCAACCCTCCAGCAGGCGATCGTGCGCGCCGCCCGCGAGCTGACCCGGGCCGACTCGGGTTCCCTCTTTCTGCTCGAGACCGGCGAGGGCGGCGGGGCCTTGCGCTTCGCCGTCGCGCAGACGGGTCCGCAAGACAAAGGCACCTACCTCGGCGGCATCCTGCCGCTCTCGCCGACGTCGATCTCCGGCTACGTCGCGCTCAGCGGCGAGACCGTGCGCATCGACGACGCGTACGCGATCGCGGAAGATGCGGTCTATCGTTTCAACCCCACCTTCGACCACGCCAACGGCTACCGCACCAAGTCCGTTCTCGCCGTCCCGATGCGCGACCATCAAGAAGCGGTCGTCGGCGTGATCATGCTGATCAACCGCAAGCCCGAGTTCGACGTCGTGCTCGCCTCGCCGGCGCATACCGAGAGCACCGTGCTGCCCTTCAGCCCGCACGACGAACGCGTACTGCGCGCGCTCGCCTCTCAGGCGGCCGTCGCGCTGGAAAACAAAGCGCTCGTCGACGCGATCCAGGACCTCTTCGAACAGTTCGTTCGCGCGTCGGTCAAAGCGATCGAAGTGCGCGACAAGTCGACCGAAGGCCACTCGGCGCGCGTCGCCGACCTCACCGTCCTGCAAGCCGAAGCGGTCAACGCAATCGGCACCGGAACGCTCTCAGAGCTCTACTTCGACGTCGACGCACTGCGCGAGATCCGCTACGCCTCACTCCTGCACGACTTCGGCAAGGTCGCCGTCCCCGAATACATCTTCGGCAAGGCGAAGAAACTCCCCGACGGCAACCTCGACACGATCCGCCTGCGTTTCCTGCTAGCCCTCGAACAAACGAGCAACCCGCAAGATCGCGCCCAGCTCCTCGAACTCCTCGAACGCGTCGAAGCCGCGAACGAACCCCGCATCGTCGCCGCCGAAGTCGAAGCAACGCTCGACGCACTCAAGGACCGCACCTACCGCGATCTCGAGCAGGCGCAGCCGCTGCTCAGCCCCACCGAAATCGACTTCCTGCGCATCCCCCGCGGCTCACTCTCCAATGACGAACGCCGGAAAATGGAAGAACACGTCACCCAATCGTTTTACTTCCTGCGCGAAATCCCGTGGCGCCGCACACCATGGCGCGACGTCGCCGAACTCGCCTACAACCACCACGAACACCTAGACGGAACCGGCTACCCGCGCGGTCTCCGCGGCGACCAAATAGCCCCGCAAGTCCGCATGATGACGAT
>JAQBPM010000500.1 GCA_028287525.1 Vulcanimicrobiota bacterium
GGGCGCGTATCATCTCGATCCGACGCGCTCGTACTTCGGCCTCTCCAAGGCGTTCCCGAAGAACGTCGTGATCGAAGCCGATCAGTCGTACGCGTCGCTCAAGCCGACGGTAGTCGACACGGTCGTCGATCCGCGCTCGTTCCAAATTCGCGTCGCGTACAACTTCACCGAACTCCCCGACGCGAGCAAGTACATGCCGCGCCTGGTCGACGATCGCGTGGGGTATTGGGATGACCTCCACATCTCGTTCGATCACATCGAGCGCATGGACAACCGCGTCCACTACGTGCTGCGCTGGAACATGAAGCCGAGCGATCCGAGCAAACCGCTCTCGCCCGCGGTCCAGCCGATCGTCTACACGCTCGCCAACACGATCCCGGTGGAATATCGCGAGCCGATCAAGACGGCGATCCTGGCTTGGAACAAACCGTTCGAGAAGATCGGCATCTCCGAGGCCGTGAAGGTGCAGGACCAGCCGAAGGATCCCGATTTCGATCCCGACGACGTCCGCTACAACATGATCCGCTGGCTCACCGAATCGAACTCGGGCGGCTTCGCCGAGGCGCAGATCACGTGGGATCCGCGTGACGGCCAAATCTTCCGCAGCGGCGTGATGATCGACAGCGATCTCGTCCGCTTCGGCGCGGTGTACTACCGCCTGCTCGGCGTCACGGCCGACGGCGAGGAAGACGCCGATCACGACGAGCGTTTGAGCGCGCACAGCCGCTTCGCGCACAACGACGGTCCGGGCGCGCACGCGCAGCTGATGTATTCGGCGATCGCGACGGCGTTGATGCAGGGCGGCGATCCGGCGACGATCGCCCAGCGCTCGTCGCAAGAGTTCTTGCACGCGATCGTGCTGCACGAAGTCGGCCACGATTTTGGTCTGGGCCACAACTTCATCGGACACATGGCCTACAGCGCCGCGCAGATCCGCGACCGGCATTTCACCGAGCAGAACGGCATCGCGTCCTCGGTGATGGAGTACAACCCGGCCAACGTGTGGCCGAAGGGGACCAGCACCGGTACCGTCGAGCAGACGGTCCTCGGACCGTACGACTATCACGTCATCCGTTGGGGCTACGCGCCGGTCGCCGGCGCGAAAACGCCGTTCGACGAAGTCCCCACGCTCGACCGTTGGGCGTCGAATTGGACCGACCCGAAAGTGCGCTTCGCGAGCGACGAGGACGTCGCATGGGGCGGCGGGCACGCGGTCGACCCGCGCGTGCATCAATTCACCCTCACCAACGACCCGCTGAGCTGGTGCACGACGCAGATGAACCTCGTGCACTCGCTGATGGGCAAAGTCGACGCGCGCTTCCCGCAGACCCAGCATCCGTATGAGGAAGAGCGCCAGGCGTTCGCGACGCTCGTCGGCCAGTACGGCCGCTGCGCCACGAACACCGCACACTGGATCGGCGGCGAGTATCTCTCGCGTTCGCGGCGGGGCGATCCGCATGCGGAGGTGCCGCTCGTCCCGGTCGCGCGCGCCGACGAGCAGCGCGCGTTCGGCATGCTCGACACGTATCTGTTCTCGAACGACGCGTGGCGGTACGATCCGAGCACCCTGCGCCGCCTGGTGTACACCGAGTACGCGCCGTTCTCGAACTTCGGATACGAGCCGAGCGCGCGTCACGACATCTCGGTTGCCGACATGGCGGGGCGCTTCCAAACGCGTACGCTCAGCTACCTCTTCGCCCCGGTCGTTCTGGCTCGCATCGCCGACTTGCCGACCAAAGCGAAGCCCGGTGAAACGATGACGCTCGCCGACCTCTTCACCTGGTCGCAGAACGCGATCTACGGCGACGTCGCGAGCGGCCGCGTCGCAAACGCGACGCAGGTGCGGCGCAACCTGCAGCGGCGCTACACGGTGCTGCTGCGCACGCTGGCGATCGCTCCGCCGCGCGGCACGCCGTACGACGCGCAGGCGCTTGCGCGCTACGAACTCGGCGCGCTCAACCACGACATCGCAGCGGGGCTCGCGCATCGAGGACTCGATCTGCAGACGCGCGCGCACCTGAGCGCGCTGAAGGACGACGTGACGCGCACGCTTCGAGCGCAGCAGGTGATCGGCGGCTGAATCCCGCGCAGCGCTTCGCGGAAAACGAGGAAGCCCGCCGTGCGTGCACGGCGGGCTTCTCCTTTTCGAATCGGAGCGTGTGAGGGTCTAGTAGCTCTGCACGCAGGCGTTGTTGCTGTTGCTCCACAGCGGCTGGGTCGGGTAACCGCCCGCCGCCGGGTTGTTGATGAGGCTGACCCAGGCGCATTTGTCGCCGTTCTCCGCGCCGCTCGAGTCCAGCCAGCCGGAATTCGGCTGCGGATCCGTTTCGGTCTCGCCCTGCTCGTGGCCGCCGACGATCGTCACGCCGTCGAGCGTTCCCGGGCTGTTGACCGAACCCGCGCCGCACGACGCACCGGCGTCGGGCATGTACGGCAAGTTCGTCCACGCGATCGTGCTGCCGCCGGTGCTCGTGCTGCTGTGATACGCGCAGTACTGCGTGCCGAATCCCGACGGCTTGATGCCGTGCGGCATCGCCACGATGTACGCGGCGCTGGCCGTGTAGTCGCCGTAGTGCGCGGCGGCCTTCGCGGCTTCAGCAGCCATCTGCGACTGCGACGGACGGCTCGGCGGGCTGCTCGTCGTGTCGACGTACGACCCGGCGAAGATGTTGCCCGCATTGCCGACGTGCGCGCCGCCGGTCTGCGTGTATTGCGTCACGCTGTTGATCCACTTGCCGCCGCCGATCACTCCATAGAACGCTTTGAGCTGCGCGGCCACGCCGGACGGATCGCCGCTGCCGTTCCAGGCCGAACCCCAGAACACCACGTAGATTTTGGGCGCGGTCTGAATCGGTCCGTTGTGATAGAGCAGCGGGGTCGTCGCTTGGGTGGTGCGTCCGCCGGTCGAGTTTATCGTGTCGATGACCTCGCGCGTCGGGAAGATGCGCACCACCGTCCCAGTGGCCGTGTCGACGGCCGAGAACGTCGAGAGCGTCGTCAGTTCACGATCGCCGCTGGACGTGGCCACCGTGCCCGCCGAAGGGATTGCTTGCCCTCCACCGCTCGAGCACGCGGCGAAAATCGCCGCCGCTGAAAGCAGTGCGAGGAGTCGTGCCTGTACCAAGATGAGCCTCCACACCCGAGCTTCTAGGCTCAGGAAGCGTCAAGGAAGTGTTAGGAAACCGTTATGGTTTCTTAACGTCCGGCGCGCTTTAGCGGCAGCCCGACCGTGTACCTTCGACAAACGTCGCGGTGAATTGTCCAGTAACGGCCACATGGATCGGGGTGTGGAAGACGGTTTGGGGCCAAATCATCGGGGGCTCGCAGTCGCGAGCGCCGAAAAATAGCAAAAAGAGGCTAGGGGCTTGCCTCCCCTGCCGTGCGGAACTGCGCCGGGAGTGTGAGCTCGAGCATTTCGAGGTCGGAGCTGTGCCCGAGCTCGACGTGGCGGATTCCGGGGGGCTGCACGACCGAGGAGCCCGGCTCCAACCGCACCCTCCCGACCCCCTCGTATTCGAATTCGACCCAGCCGCGCAGCACGTAGACGAATTGAAAGTCGAGGCTGTGGTGATGTCGTTCACCGGGCGTCGTCGACGCGCCGCGCGCGCGGATCAAGTGCGCCCCGACGCGGCCCTGCGTTGCGCCCGAGACGCCGAGGTCGCGATAGGCGAACAACTCGCGCAGACCGTCGTTCCACTCGGCATCGCCCGCGCGGTTCAACGCGAAGCCGGCGGGAAGTTCATCCTTCGACGAGCTCAGGATGACGGGCGACGAGCTCAGGATGACGGGGTCCTTGCTCATCGCGGGCGGCGTCCGAGCCAGGCGACGAGATTCGCCACGTACTTTTTGGTGTCGTCGAGGAGCGAGGGGTTCTTGCGGATCGCGTCCGACGGCGGCTCGCTCACGAAAGACGGAGCACCAGCGCCGATGTCCCAGTTGTAGTCGCAGAAGTGGTGGAAGGTCGACTCGGCCCAGCCGCGGCCGTGGCCGTTCGCCGGCTCGAACGCGACCGCGATGTTGAACGGCCGGTTCGTCGCCTGCGACGTGCCGGTGACGACGACGCGAGCGGTCGGATCGCCGGGCGGCGTACCGACCCCGCCTTCGTGCGGATGCGCCGGCAGCGTGCCGACGCGCGTTCCGTTTCGCTCGAGCACGGGGTGAATGGGATCGGTCGCCGCGACCCGCTGCACGTCGCCGTTCGAGCCGGAGTGATAGTTTGGGTAATCGATCGCCGGATTGTCGGGATCGTCGCGGCGATTGCGGTCGGGATCGGGATCGGGCTGCCGGGAGTGGAAAAAGTGCGCCCTGCCCACGCCGCCGAGTTTACAGAGCGATGCGCCGAGATCCTGATGATCGCGGGTCGAGAAGATCGCGCCGCCGCGTTCGCGGAAACGGGTGATCGCCGCACACTCCGCTTGGTTGAGTCCCCCCTCACCACCGGTGTCGACGCCGATCAGCCACAGTTGGTCGTAATCGGAGGTGTCGATTCCGGCGAGCACCGGATCGTTTCCGGCGGCGTCCGGTTCCCGGTCGCGCGCGGTAACCTCGGCAGCCGGCTGACCGTCGGCGGTCCTGAGTCCCGCGAGAGCGGAGCGCAACAGCGAGAAGCGGTTGATGTTCCAGTCGTCTTCGTCGTACAGAATCGTCGTCTGGAGCAAAATCCTGATCGGTTTCGTCGCCGTCGCGGTCATGGAACCGTCCTCGTGGTCGCTCTGCAGGGGGTGAAAGGTCAGACCGAAGGCGATGCGCGGCCGGTTGCAGCGCGGTAGCATGACCAAGTGAACCATCGCGCCCTGGGCATCGCGGCTGCGCTCTTCTATATTTTTTTGTGGGCGTCGGCATTCGTACCCAGCAAAATCGGGGTGCTGGATTCCTCCCCGCTGTGGTTCCTGGTCGTGCGCTTCCTCGTCGCCGGTGTCGTCGCGCTGGCGGTCGCTCGCGCGCTCGGCGCCGCGTTTCCGACCAGCCGCCGCGAGTGGATCGCGGTCGTCGTCCTCGGCGTGCTGGGGAACGCAATCTACCTCGGCTGCACGTACGAAGCGCTGCGCCACATGGGCTCCGGCGTCGGCGCGATAATCGCGTCGACCAATCCGCTCACCCTGGCGCTCGTCGCGCCGTGGGTGCTGCGCGAGCCGCTGACGCTGGGGAAGGTCGCCGGGCTGGTGCTCGGCTTCGGCGGCGTCGTCGCGATCATGGTCGTCCGGTTGGGCAGCGGGACTGCCGAGCCGCGCGACATCGGCATCGCCTTCTGCGGCGTGCTCGGCAGCGTCGCGTCGACGATCGTGTACAAGCGCTGGTGCAGCGCGCTCGACTTGCGCGCGGTGACCGCGCTGCAGCTGGTCGCTGCCGGAATCGTGCTACTGCCGCTCGCCCTCGTGTTCGAAGGCGCCCCGCACGCGATGTGGACGCCGCAGCTCATCGTCTCGTTCTGGTACGTCGTCGTCGTGATGTCGCTCGGCGCGTCGCTGTTGTGGTTCTGGCTGCTCACGCACGGCGAAGCGTCGCGGGTGAGCGCATACTATTTCCTCACGCCGGTGTTCGGGCTCGCGCTGGCCGCGCTGATCCTGCACGAGGCGGTCGGGCTGCGGGACCTCGGCGGTCTCGCCGCGATCGCGCTCGGTATCACCTTGGTGCAGCGCGCGTGAGCGCATGCTGAGCGAGCGCTGGCGCGTACTGGCGGTGATGACGACGGCGCAAGCCGGATCGTCGCTCGTGCAGCAGGCGCTCGGGGCGCTCTCACCGGTCCTCGTCGTCACGTTCGCGCTCTCCAAAGCCCAGCTCGGCGCGATCTTCACCGCGGTGCTCGTCGGCTGCGCGTGCTGCACTGCCGCCTCCGGCGTGTTCACCGACCGGTGGGGCGAACGCAAGATGCTGCTCGTCTCGGCGATCATCATGACGGCCGCGCTGGTCGCCGCCGCGCTCGTGCAGCAGTATTGGTGGCTGGTCGCGACGCTCGCCGTCTACGGCGGGGGATACGCCGCGGCGACGCCGGCCGGCGGTCGCGCGATTCTCGCCTGGTTCGATCGCGATCGCGGGCTCGCGATGGGGATACGCCAAACCGGCGTCTCCGTGGGCGGCCTCATCGGGGCGATCGGTTTCCCGGTCATCGCGGCGTACGGTGGATATCGCGCGGCGTTCGTGTTCTCGGCGCTGCTGGTCGCGATCACCAGCGGGCTCGCGTACGCTGTGTATCGTCAGGCGGCGGGCGACGACGCTGAACCGGCGTCGCTGGCCGGCGTCCTTCGCGGAATGCGCACGCTCGCACAGGACCCGCGGTTGATCGCGGTCACGCTGACCTGCATGCTGCTCTCGTCGACGCAGTTCATCATGAACGCGTTCGTCACGATCACCGCCGTCACGGTCGTGCACACCTCGGCGCACGTTGCAGGCGGCGCGCTGGCGGTCGCGTTCGTCACGGCGATCTGCGGCCGGCTCGGCTGGGGTTTCCTGAGCGACCGCTATCTCGACGGCGACCGCATCGTCCCGCTGGCGATCATCTGCGTGCTGGTCGCGATCGGCACCGCGACTTTGGCGCTACTCGGCCGCGGGGCGGTCGCTCCACTGTTCGTCGCGAGCGCACTGCTGGGTCTCAGCGCCTCGGGTTGGAACGGCCTGATGGCGGCGGCGCTCTCCGAGGTCGGCGGCGTCGAGCGCGCGGCCAGCGCCCTGGGTCTCGGCCTAACCGCGATGTTCGCGGCGTCGGCCGTGGCACCGTCGGCGTTCGGCGCGCTGGCGGATCACACGTCGCTCGCCGTCGCGTGGGGCGTGCTCTCAGGGGTGGTCCTACTGGGTCTGGCCCCGATGCTCTGGCTGCGCAGCCATCTCCGACTTCGGTCGCGCAGGTCCGCCATCGGCGCGGGATGAACCGAGGTCGGTCCGCGCCCAGGTGGCGGAATTGGTAGACGCGCTAGTTTCAGGTATTAG
>JAQBPM010000021.1 GCA_028287525.1 Vulcanimicrobiota bacterium
GGGTCGAAGACCGGGACGACCGTTTCGACGCGCCGGTCGAGGTTGCGGCCCATCCAGTCGGCGCTGCCGATGTAGACTTCGCGGTCGCCGCCGTTGGCGAACGCGAAGATGCGCGAGTGCTCGAGGAAGCGCCCGACGATGCTGCTCACCCGGATCGTCTCGCTCACGCCGGGGATGCCCGGCCGCAGCACGCACATGCCGCGCACGACCAGATCGATCGGGACGCCCGCGCGAGACGCGCGGTAGAGCGCCTGCACTATCCCGGCGTCGCTGACCGCGTTGAGCTTCGCCACGATGCCGCTGGGACGCCCAGCGCGCGCGTGTTCGGTCTCGCGATCGATCAGCTCCTCGAAGCCGGTGCGCAAGCCGGTCGGCGCGACCATCAATTGCTCGTAGTGGTCCGCTTTTGAGAAGCCCGTCAGCGCGTTGAAAAGCTGGGAGGCGTCGGCGCCGAGGTCGGCGCGGCACGTGAAGAGGCTCAAGTCGGTGTAGATCTTCGCCGTCTTGTCGTTGTAGTTGCCGGTGCCAAAGTGCATGTACCGGCGGATGCCGTCCGGCTCGTCGCGCACGACCAGCGTTACCTTGGCGTGCGTCTTGAGACCCGGCAGGCCGTAGACGACGTGGACGCCGACGCGCTCGAGCATGCGCGCCCAATGGATGTTGTTCTCTTCGTCGAAGCGCGCCTTGAGTTCGATCAGCGCCGCGACCTGCTTGCCGTTTTCGGCGGCGTCGACCAGCGCGCCGACCACCGGCGAGTTGCCCGACGTGCGGTACAGCGTTTGTTTGATCGCCAGCACGCTCTTGTCGTTCGCGGCCTGCTGCACGAACTGGACGACGGGGTCGAACGACTCGTACGGATGGTGCAGCAGCAGATCGCCTTCGCGAATCGCCGCGAAAATGTCCGTCTGTCCGATCAGCCGCTTCGGAATCGCGGGCGTGAACGGCGGGTCGTGCAGCGCGGGCTCTTCGATGTTGACGATGGGCCACAGATCATTGGTCCCCATCATGCCCGCGACTTCGTAGCAGTCGCCGCGATCGAGCTCGAGCGCCTCGAGCAGCTTGTCGCGCAGCGTCTCCGGCATATCCGGAACGACTTCGAGCCGCACCGGCTCGCCGAAGCGCCGCTTGCGCAGTTCCGACTCGATTGCGCGCAGCAGATCGTCGGCTTCGTCTTCCTGCAAGTCGAGGTCGGCGTCGCGGGTGACGCGGAAGGCGTACGATGCGGTAACGCGCAGCCCGGGAAAGAGCGCCTCGAGGTTGTGCGCGATGATCTCTTCGAGCATCACGAACCACCGCTGACCGGGCGGGGCCGAATCGACCGGCACGAAGCGCGGAAGCGAACCTGGCACCTTCACCCGGGCGAAATAATTGATCGGCCCGTCTGGCGTCTGCTCGTCGAGCTCGACCGCGAGCGAAATCGAGAGGTTCGAGATGTAGGGGAACGGGTGGCCCTTGTCGATCGCCAGCGGCGTCAGCACCGGGAACACGCGCTCGTCGAAGTACCGGCGCATCGCGCGCTTGGTGCTCGAATCGAGCTGGCCGTAGCCCAGCACCCGGATCCCGTGCCGTTCGAGCGAGGGGAGGAGCTGGTGCTGCAAGCAATCCGAGAGGCGCGCCAGCGACCGGCGCAGCCGCTGGCTCACCAGCGCCAGCTGCTCTTCGGGGAGCCGGCCGTCGTCGGACCGTTTGTGGACCTCGGCCGCCATCTGCTGCATCAAGCCCGCGATGCGGATCATGAAGAACTCGTCGAGGTTGGTTCCGTAGATCGCGACGAACTTGAGGCGTTCCAGCAGGGGGTTCCGCTCGTCCAGCGCCTCTTCGAGGACGCGGTCGTTGAACTCCAGCCACGACGTTTCGCGATTGATGTAGAGAGAGGGATCGTCGAGGGCAATCGGCGTGGCCACCGCGGCGGGGCGGAGCTCGGCGCCGACCTGCGAACCGGTGAGCATGACTCAGGCCTCGTTCGGCACGTGAGCGCGGACTTCTTCGCCCACCTCGTCTCCCACGTCGTGCTGGCCGGTGCCGCGCTCCTGGTCGCCGCCGCGATCGGCATTCCGCTCGCAGGCCGGGCCGTCGACCGTCCGCTGCCCCGCGGGGTCCTCCTCGCCCTCGCCGGCGGCTTCCGGGTCGTCCCCTCGCTCGCGGTCCTGACGCTGACGATCCCCCTCTTGGGCTTAGGCTTCGCGCCTGCCCTCTTGGCCTTGGTCGTCCTCGCGCTGCCCCCGATCCTGGTGAACACCGACGTTGCGTTGCGGTCGGTCCCGAGCACGACGTTGGAAGCGGCGCGCGGAATGGGGATGACCGAACGCCAGGTCGGGATCCGGGTTCGCTGGCCCCTCGCCCTTCCGGTCGTCGCGGTCGGCGTCCGGACCGCCACGGTCGAGGTGATCGCGTCGGCGACGCTGGCGGCGTTCATCGGCGGCGGGGGCTTGGGCGACTACATCGTAAGCGGCCTGCAGACCGGAAACTTCCCCGAACTCGTCCTCGGCGCGGCGTCGGTCGCCGTGCTCGCCATCCTCGCGGACGCGGCCCTCGCCTTCACGCAGCGCCGCCTCACCCTCTCACTCTCTCTCACCTCAGGATGACGATGACAGCACTGACCCGTGCCCGCGCGCTCGCACTTCTCGCCGCCGCGCCGCTCGCCGCTTGCGGCAACCGCGGCGACGCGGTGAAAGTCGGCTCGAAGAACTTCACCGAGGAGTTGATTCTCGGCGAGCTGTACGCGCAGTCGCTCGAGCACGCCGGCATTCCGGTCACCCGAAAGCTCAACCTCGGGACGACCGACATCGCGATGGCGGCGCTGCGGCGCGGCGAGATCGACCTCTATCCCGAATACACCGGAACGGCGCTGCTCAACATCCTGCACCTGCCGCCCGATAGCGATCCGAAGCGGTCCTACGCGACCGTCAAGGCGGCGTTCGCGAAACAGTTCGATCTCATCTGGCTCGATCCGGCGCCGTTCAACGACACGCAAGCGCTCGCGACCACGCAAGCGATCGCCGGAACGTACGCGCTGGGAACGCTGAGCGATCTCGCCGTGAAGGCCGGCGAGCTTCGGCTCGGCACGGTGCCGGAGTTTCTGACCCGTGCCGACGGCCTGCCGGGTTTGCAGAAGCGCTACGGCGGCTTCCATTTCAAGGCCGTGAAGGTGCTCGACAACGGCCTCAAATACGCCGCGCTGCAGCACGGCGACGTCGATGTGGTCGTCGCGTTCTCGACCGAAGGCCAGCTCAAGGCCGACAGTCTGATCGTGCTCGAGGACAACAAGCATCTCTTTCCGGTGTATCAAGCCGCACCGGTCGTGCGCCGCGCGGTACTCACCGCGAAGCCGGCGATCGCCGAGACGCTGAACAAGGTCTCGCCGCTGCTCGATACGGACTTGATGCAAAACTTGAACCTGCAGGTCGAAGGGCCGCAGAAACGCGATCCCGCCGACGTCGCTCGTGACTTCCTCAAGCAGCACGGCCTCGCCTAACGGCGGGGCGCGGGTCGAGCTGGACGACGTCGGCGTCCGCTACCCGAACGCACCGCTGCCGGCTGTCGACGGCGTCGACCTCACGATCGAAAGCGGTACGTTCGCGGTGCTGCTCGGCCCGTCGGGCTGCGGCAAGAGCACGCTGCTGCGCACGATCAACCGGCTCGTCGAGCCCACGACCGGGACGATCCGCATCGACGGCGTCGAAATCCGTGACTGTGACGCGACGGAGCTGCGGCGCGGAATCGGCTACGTGATCCAGGCGGTCGGGCTCTTCCCGCACTACACCGTCGCAGAGAACGTCTCGGTGGTGCCGCGTCTGCTGGGTTGGGAGCGCGAGCGCATCGAGCGGCGCGTCGACGACCTCCTGCGGATGATCCGGCTCGATCCGGCTCGCTATCGCAACCGCAGGCCGCGCGAGCTCTCCGGCGGCGAAGCCCAACGGGTCGGGGTCGCGCGCGCGCTGGCGGCCGAGCCGCGCGTGCTGCTGATGGACGAGCCGTTCGCGGCCGTCGACGCGATCGTGCGCGCGTCGCTGCAAGACGAGATCGCGCGCGTCCATCGCGAGCTCGGCACGACGATCGTGTTCGTCACCCACGACGTCGACGAAGCGCTGCGTCTGGCCGACCGCATCGTGGTGATGAACGCCGGGCACGTCGTGCAGACCGGGTCACCTGCCGAAGTGCTGGAACATCCGGCGGACGACTTCGTGCGCGATCTGGTCGGCGTCGATGCCGAGACGCGTCGTCTGGCGTTGGAACGCCCGCTCATCCAGCGATGAGCGACGCCACGTCGGCCGGTTTGTGGAAGAGATGATCCGCGCCCGCCTCGTGCAGTTCGGCGACGCTGCCGTACCCCCACGCGGCGCCCCACGCACGGATGCCGTTCGCGCGCGCCGCGGCGATGTCGAGATGCCGATCGCCGATGAGCGCGAGGTCGTCGCTTCCCACCAGTCCTTCGGTCGCGAGCGCGTGCGCGAGCAGCTCGCGCTTGTCGATCCGCGTGCCGTCGAGCTCGCTGCCGTACACCGCCGCGAACGTGCCGTCGAACCCGAACCGCTCCAGAATCGCTCGCGCGTACACCTGCGGCTTCGACGTGCAGACGAACAGCCGCGCGCGGCCGCGCAGGGCGGCCAGCATCTCCGGCACGCCGTCGTAGACGACGTTCTCGTACAATCCGATCGTGCCGTACCGCTCGCGGAAGCGCTGCACGGCGGCGTCGACGAGCGCCGCCTCCGCGATACGCTCCCGCAGCGCGATCTGCAGCGGCGGTCCGATCATCGCGCGCACCTCGTCCTCGCGCAGCTGCGGCAGTCCGAGCTCGCCGAATGCGAACGCCAGCGACCTCGCCAAGCCTTCGTACGGGTCGCTCAGCGTACCGTCGAGATCGAAGAATATCGCCTTCATCGCCGCCCAGGATACCACACGGCGTGACGTACCTCGTCACGCATCCCGGCCGCATCGCTGCGCTGCTCGGCGAACACGTCGTGCTCGTCGTCGTCTCGCTTGCGATCGCGCTCGTCATCGCGCTGCCGCTCGGCATCGTCGCAGCGCGCAACGCGCGCGCGGCCGCCGTCATCCTCGGCTTCGCCGGCGTGCTCTACACGATCCCCAGCCTCGCGCTGCTGGCGCTGCTGGTCGCGGTGATGGGCCTCGGGACACCGACCGCGATCGTCGCGCTCGTCGTGTACGCGCAGATGATCTTGATCCGCGGAATCGTCGCCGGCCTGCGCGGCGTCGATCCGGCGCTGGTCGACGCCGCGCGCGGTCTCGGGTTCACCGCGCGGCAGACGCTGCTGCGCGTCGAATTTCCCGCCGCGCTTCCGGTGATGCTCGGCGGCGTGCGCGTCGCCGCCGTCACGCTGGTCGCGCTCGCAACGATCGCCGCCTGGATCAACGCCGGCGGCCTCGGCGTGCTGCTCTTCGAAGGCATCGCGACCGTCAACGCCGACAAGATCGTCGCCGGCGCCCTCGCCGCCGCCGCCCTCGCCATCGCCGCCGACGCCGCTCTCCGCGCCTTCGAACGCCTAGCCCGAGCATGACCATCCGTCACCCCGACAAATGAAGCCATTGTTCGTCTACGGGACGCTGCGTGATGCGGCGTGGCGGCGGGCGATTCTCGGCGCGGAGTATCCCGCGGCGCCGGCGACGCTGACGGGGTGGCGGCGCATTGCGACGTCGTCGGGCTATTTGACGATTCGGCGCACGGTGCCGCGGCTCGACGTAGCGCCGATCGAAGGCGCGCTCGTCGTGCTCGACGCGGTCGGCTGGGAGATCGCCGACGCATGGGAAGAGGCGCGCTACGAACGCGTCGACGTCCGGGTGAACACGATGGACGGCGCGGTTGACGCGATC
>JAQBPM010000072.1 GCA_028287525.1 Vulcanimicrobiota bacterium
GTGGCCAAACCGATAGCTCCGGGGAAGCGCTGGACCAGTCGGGCAAGACCGAGCCAGTGGTCACCATGGCCGTGGGTGATGTAGATCCGCGACGGCCGCCGCCCCGTCGTCTCGATCCAGTCGGCCAGACGGTCCACCTGGTTATAGGTGATCAACGTGTCCACAAGGATGGCGTCGTGATTGCCGTAGATCAGGGTTGCCGACGATGGGGACCAGGTCGGCAGGTCGCCCGGGCCCTCCGGCTTGGCGGCACTTGCGAACGGTCGGAGTGGGGCCGTGTAGACCTCGATCGTGAGGTCAGCTGGGGCTTGCGCGGTGTCGTCGGAAGTCACGATCTGCGTCTATCCTTCGTTCAAGATGACGGTCGTCATCCATCCCGATGAGGATGACAGGTATCATCTTCGTAGTCAAGCAAGCTCGACCCCGACTGGAGGAACGATCGTGGGTACGTCTCAAGCGGCCAAGGCGACGAGCCGTGACCGCATCCTCGACATCGCTGCGGCGCGAATCCGCCGCGACGGCGTGGACCGCCTCGGCGTCGCGGAGATCATGAAGGAAGCCGGGCTGACCCACGGCGGTTTCTACCGACACTTCGACTCACGAGAGCATCTCGTCGCTGAGGCCACGCAACGTGCTCTGAGTCAGGGCAGCGCATGGACGATCGCAGCCGGCGATGTCGGCGGGGAGCGGGGATTTACCGCGCTCGTCGACGGTTACCTCAGCACGTGGCATCGGGATCATCCGGAGTCCGGCTGCGGCGTGGCCGGTATCGCCACGGATGTCGCCCGCGCCGGCGGCTCGGCCCGAGACAGCTACACCCGTCAGGTGAAGGATTGCCTCGCCATCCTGGCCGGCCTCATCGACAACTCCGACCGTCAAGTCGAAGAATGCGAAGCTGTCCTCACCCTCAGTGCGCTCGTCGGCGCGATCTCCATAGCGCGAGCAGTCGACGACCCTCAGCTCTCCGAACGCATCCTGACCGACGCCGCAGCCGCATTGAAGCAGTGCATCCGGCATTAGTCAGGAATGCGGATCCGCGAGGGTCGCGGTTCGCGGGACGTCGTCCTGACACGCCGGCTTCACGCGACGAACTGGTGCGACATTCGCGAGTTGCGATCGATCGTCAGAGCTAAGCCCGCACCTCAGCTCGAGACCAGCGCAGCACGCGGAGGGCGCGGAGCGTGATCCAGCGGCTCGCTCTGCCAACGCCGTCTTCCATATCGAACGTTATCTCATCGGCGTGACGAAGGTTCAGGGGCCAGCGACCGTTCTGATGCCGCCTGGCCTGCACGACTTCAACTGCCTCGGCGACGCGTTCGTCGGGCTCCGCTCCCGCGCTGCGCAGGTAGTCCAATCCGCGGAGAACGTCGTAGTGCCACCTCGTCGGAAACGCAAAGCGCATCCAGCGGCGATCGATCACCTCGCCGGATCGGAGCGATCTGAGCATACGTCTCTCGAGCAGGTAGTTCTCTGCGCGGATCCGTGCATCTTTGACGGCGTTCGCGGTGCCGCGCGCCTTCTCGTATTGCAAGAGGCCCTCCAACACGCCGATCGTGGTGTGAAACGACGATCGGGTGCTTGTCGGAGATTCGCAGTTCCAGCCGCCGTCCGCGAGTTGCTCATCGAGGAGACGATCGACGAGCCGATCACTCGCTGCGCCGAAATAGGCGCCGGTCGCAAGAATCGCGCCGTTGAGACACGGCTCCGTCTCACCGTCGAAGAACGGCCGTCCGTCCAATTGCCACCAGGTGATGCGATCGTTCACGCGACCGATAGCTGCGCGCACCTCGTTGCTCGCTGGGTCAGCGCCGAGATCCATCAGCATCTTCAGGGTGTAGATGGTGGTCATCCAGCCTTCGTCGTCGGCCGCGCCCCAGTAGCCGTCCGGCGATTGAAGGGCGAGGAGACGGGCGCCCCAGCCCTCCGAAACGACTCGCGCGCGCTCATCTCGTACGAGCTCGTCCGGTGCATCCGTGAGGCCGCTCATAACCTGCCACCGGATTGACGGATCAGAATCGAGTAGCCACCTTACGATGCTGGGCCGCAACACGGTGCCGAAAGTCCGACGGATCGCACTGCAGGTCCTTCGCTCTGAACGGTTAGGGGCTAGCGGTACGCGAGATACTGGGGGAAGTAGTATTCCTCGAGCTCATGCAGCGCGGTGCCGAAAGCGGCGTCTTTCACCTTGAGACTCGCTAGGTCGAGCCCGAGCTCAACGTTGCTGCTGCGGCGTGTGTAGTAGACGTAGACCCAGCCGAGCGCCCCGGCGAGTTCCGCACCCAGCGCGGTATCGTGCCGCTGGCCGACCAACCATTCCAGTGCGGTACGGAAATTATCGAGGTCGGGCTCGACAAACGCCAGGAAATCGGCATTCGCGATGCGTCCGAAGCGTGCGTCGGCGGTCGTCGCGAGGGTACGGAAATATTGAACAAACCGAGCTGCGAACCGAACGTGCTCGCCGCTCTCACGCAGGCGCTCGACCGCGTACGCGCGGGTCGTTTCGAGCAGCCGGTAGCGCAATCGCCCGTCGTGCTGCTCGATCGCGACGACGAGCGACTTCGCCCTCAGGCCGTCGAGCGCGTCGCGGACGAACGCGTCGTCGTCGCCGCAGATCTCGGCGGCCGCTTCCGGGCTGAACGACGTCGCGAAAAGTCCGAGCCGCGCAAATAGCTGCTGCTCGCCGGGCGCGAGCAGTGCGAAGCTCCAATCGATCATGCCGCGCAGCGTCTGCTGGCGCGGCATCGCCGTTCGGCGGCCGCGCGCAAGCAGCGTGAAGCGTTCGTCGAGCCCTGCGGCGATGTGCGCAAGCGGCAGCTCGCGCGCTCGGCCAGCCGCCAGCTCGATCGCCAGCGGGAGACCGTCGAGGCGTCTGCAGATCGTCGCCGCGTGTGTGACGTCTTCACTCGACATGGTGGAGAACCGCGAGAAGTCGGCGTCGATCAGGCGCTCGACCAGCAGGTCGAGTGCGGGTCCGCTGCCGCGCTCGCCGGCGTATGACAACGGTGATACGCGGAAGACGCATTCGCCGTCGATGCGCAGTGCTTCGCGGGTCGTAGCGAGCATCACAACGTTCGAGCAGGCGCGGAACATCGCCTCGGCGACGCGCGCGCACTCGCTCAAGACGTGCTCGCAATTATCCAGAACGAAGAGCAGCTTCTTTTCGCCGAGGGCGGCGACGAGC
This sequence comes from Vulcanimicrobiota bacterium, assembly GCA_028287525.1. Lineage (GTDB taxonomy): Bacteria > Vulcanimicrobiota > Vulcanimicrobiia > Vulcanimicrobiales > Vulcanimicrobiaceae > Vulcanimicrobium. The sequence goes on from JAQBPM010000072.1 coordinate 3,182, forward strand.
GTGTCGATCAGCGGAGTGTTCGGCTGCTCCCGCACGGACAAGAGCCGCGCGATCGCGGTCGTGATGAGCTCGGCGGCGCTCAGCGGCGCCAAGTCGACGAACCATACCCCGTCGGGAAAGCGCGAAGCCCCAAGCTGGGCACGTGCCGCTTCCAGCGCGAGGCGCGTCTTGCCGACGCCGCCCGGCCCGAGCAGCGTGATGAGCCGGCGCGATGCGATCAGCCGATCGAGAGCGTCGAGCTCCGATTCACGACCATGGAACGACGTCAGGACGTTCGGCAGGTTCGCGAGCCGATCCGATGCCGAAGGCGGCGAGACGGCGGCCGGTCCGCGCCGGCGGCCGGCTACCGCCGCCTGCTCGAGACGCGCGCGATCTTCGTGGCGCAGGTCCAGCGCGGCTGCCAGGAGCGCGAGCGTCTGCTGTTGCGGCGCGCGGCGCGCGCTGCGTTCGAGCGTGCTGATCGCTCCGGGGCTCAAGCGCGCGCGCTCGGCCAGCGCCTCTTGCGAGAGACCGGCCGCACAGCGGAGTTCGCGGAGCAGCTCACCGAAGGCGCGATCATTCATCGGGCAGTCGAGTGTTCGGCGCGGCCCGAGGCGGAGCATTTTCGGCGATGGCTCGGTTGCCTGGTCGCCTGGGCGCGGCCGGGCGATATTTGTATGGGTTACTCGTATGAGTGGGTCTGGCGGAGGCTCCCGTCCCGTATAAAAATCAAAACATGAAAAACGCAATCTTCACGGGCGCGACAGTTGCAATTCTCTTGGCTACCCAGACCGTGGGACGGGCCGACGATGGGGGCGCAGCCATAAAGAATCTGCTCGAACACCAGCGCAGCGCGGCGGGGCCCGCCTGCAAGATGTTTTCGAAGAGCGAAGTCGCCGGATTTCTCGGAAAGCCTGTAAAGGACGGGCACCTTGCGGGAATGGGCTCCGGTTGCCAATGGGAAGCGGTGGACCCCTCGCACGGCCCGCGCGGCTTTATCGTAAACCGTCGACCGAAGGGAGATTATAACGAAATTTCGGGAGCGCCAAGATTCAAAACGATCAAGGGAATCGGTACGCGTGCGTTCATCGCTGACGACGGCGGCTGGAACGCAGGCGCGATCTCCGGCAACGCGTACACACTCGTCTTGTTCCAGGGAGACGTACCGGAGGCCACCGCGCTCAAAGCCCTGCGCATCGCAATCACCAGGTAACGTGCATGACGGCTGCTTCCTTGCCCATGAAGCAGGCGGATTCGTAAAAGGCGACGTCGACTGGCATCTTCCATGCAACAATCATCAATGGGACCATACTCTGCCACCATCTGGCTTTTCGCGGCGAACTATGCCCCTGAAGGCTGGCTGTTCTGCGAAGGTCAAGCCCTGCCGATTGTGCAGTACGCGGCTCTCTTTTCGCTCTTAGGGACTACCTACGGCGGAGACGGGAACGAGACGTTCAAGCTGCCGGATTTGCGCGATGCGATCCCCGGAGGCGCCGAGTCCGGACTGCACTACATAATGTGTTTGTCCGGCGAGTGGCCTGTGCGTCCGAGTTCATAGCGGGTCCTCAGACGCATGTTCGGCACTCCCGCAGTACACGCTCACGCGGAGTCGCGTTGGGAATCGTATCGTTGCTGCGCGCTCGCGAACGTCTCGACGTTGGTTCCGATCCACATGAACAGGTCGATGAAGCGCTCGGCCAGCGCGCGACCGCTCTCGGTTAACGCATACTCGACGCGCGGCGGGACGACGGGATAGCTCGTGCGCGCGATCAGTCCGTCGCGTTCGAGCACGTCGAGCGTCTGCGCCAGCATCTTCTCCGAGATCCCACCGACGCGGTCGCGGATCTCCGAGTAGCGGAGGTTGCGTTCGAGCAGCGCGCCCAAAACGAGACCGCCCCAGCGATTGCTGACGTGATTGAGGACTTCGCGCGCCTTGCAGGCGGCTATAAAGCAATTTCCGGCGGTGGGGAGGGCGGACGGATCCATCGAGTGTGTCTCCCAAGCTTACTTTTTTGTAAGTACTTCCTTTTTGTAAGTCTACGACCTAGACTCAGCTCATGTCAAATCCGCAGAAAACCATCGTCGTGACGGGCGCCAGCTCCGGCTTCGGCCGCGACACCGCCGAGCGGTTCGCCGGTGCCGGCTGGCGCGTCTTCGCCGGCATCCGCGGCGCGCGCAGCAAGCACGCGCAAGCTACCGTCGACCTCGAGCAGCTCGGGGTCCGGGTCGTCGATCTCGAGATCACCGACCAAGCCTCCGTCGACCGCGCGGCCGCCGAGATCCTCGCCGCGGGTCCCGTCGACGTCCTCGTCAACAACGCCGGCGCGGCGTACTTCGGGATCGTCGAAGCGTTCACGCCCGAGACGATCCAGCGTCAGTTCGACGTCAACGTCTTCGGCCAGATGCGCGTCAGCCGCGCCTTCCTCCCGGGGATGCGCGAGCGCCGCAGCGGCCTCGTCATCTACGTGACATCGGTCGTCGGCCGCTATACGTTCCCGTTCGGCGGCGTCTACGCGTCGTCGAAGTGGGCGCTCGAAGCGCTCGCCGAGTCGTCGTCCTACGAGCTCGCCCCGCTCGGGGTCGACGTCGCGATCGTCCAGCCCGCCGCGTACGAGACGAACATCGGAAACTCGCGTGTCGGTGCAGACGACGAGCAGCGGTTGAATGGCTACAGCGCCGTCACGCCGCTTGCGGCGAACATCTTCAGCGCGCTTTCGAACTCGACTCAAGGGCGTGACTCGCGCGAGGTCGCGGACGTGATCTTCACCATCGCCGAACAGCCGGCCGGCACGCGGGCGCTGCGCACGCCGGTCCCCGGTGAACCCGCGATCACCGCGATCAATGCGGCCGTCTCGCCGATTCAGCGCCAGGTGCTGGAGAATCTTGGTCTCGGCGAGCTGGTCCCGAAAGTCGCCGCCGGCGTCTAGGTGCGCGGATCGGCGACGGCGCATGCTGCCGGACTGCCTCCTGGCGCCTAGTCAGGGGAGTCGAAGCAGCAGAAGATGAGGCCCGGCCGTACCAGGCCGGGCCTTCACTCCCTCACTACCTGGCGTACTCGTCGTGGCGGCGCCACCAGATACCAGGCTCGTCCTCGTTGCGACCGAGTGGCGCGCGGTCGAGCAGCTGGTACATGCCCCAGATGCCGTCGACGCCCCGTCCGTACGCCGAGTAGGTGTGGTAGACGGCGCCATCCACGAGCGCGAACGCGCTCACGCCGGGAGATTCTTGCCTGTACGTCGGCCAGTCCGTCCCAACGCCCGACGCGATTTCGGCGGTCCAGGGATTCGCGTCGTTGGCCTCCAGTATGGGCCGCGTGTCCGTCGTACGGAAGTTGTATTCGACGGCTCCCGACTGCTGCTGCTCCTTGGTGTGCGCTACCGCGAAGTCGTAGTTGAAGTCGCTCTCGAACGAAGACGCCCAAGGAAAGCTCCAGCCCATCCGCTGCTTGTACGCCTGCAGCTTCGCGAGCGGCGCCCGCGACACCGCGTGGAGCGTGACGTCGTGATTCGCGAGGTGGACGGCGGAACCGTTGAAGCCGTCCGCGATCGCCGAGCAGGACGGGCACCCGGCCGTATAGTCGGGCCCGAACATGAAGTGATAGATGAGGAGCTGCGAGCGTCCTTTGAAGAGATCGGCGAGGGATGCTGTGCCCTCGTCCGTCGCGAAACGGTAGTCTTTGTCGATTCGAACCCAGGGCAGCTTCTGTCGCCATTGCGCCAGCTCGTCGCCGCGCCGCGTCAACGCTTTCTCGGCTTCGAGCAGCTCGAGTCGTGCTGCAAGCCACTCCTCACGTGTTCCGGTCTTGTGATCGATCATTGTTGTTTCTCTTTCTCGGTATGCAATAGAGTAGGGTGGCCCGCGCCGCCGACTCTCACATCGGTGGCGTGAGCCCGGGAACGGACGAGGGCGCGATAATGATCAGGATTCCAAATCCCACGATTGCGAGCGCCAGCGGTACATCGATGGCGCCTTTCGGGGGCAGAAGCTTCTGCGCAAGGACGACCACGGTGATCACGGACATCCAGGTGATGCTCATGATGCTCAACGCCACCACCATCAGCATCAGCCCGATGCACGAGCCGACGCAGCACAACCCGAACTCGAATCCGGAGCCGACGCTCTCGCGGCAGCGCCGGCGGAAGTGCTGCTTGAGCGGCGTGAATTCGTAGACACCTGCCGCGATCGTAACGACGCCGGCGGCGAACGATTCGTGCGGGCGGTAGAGCGCATACACGGCGACGCCCACGAGCGTCCACACGGCAAGGTACGACCCGACGAAGAGCGGCACGGCGCCCACGCGACCGCCGTCACGAGCGCGTCTCACGACTGCCGGCGCCGCGCCCGGCAGCATCATCGCCGCCATCATCGATACCCACAGGGTGACGAAGAACGCGAACGAACCGAGCTCGGTCGCAACACCCATGTCCATCCCGATCATGTGCGGGACGGCGACGACCCAAGACGCGGCGGCGAGCCCGAGCGTCGCCGTCAGCGCGACTGCCGTCTCGGTTGTCCGAGCACTCGTCATGGCGACGGAACGGGAACGCCCACGAGCGTCGCATTCTGGCGCTCGAGCGCCTTGGCGGCACCGCTGCGCCAGCTCTCGGCCATGGACTCGGACATGGGGTCGGGGAAGATGTCCTCCTCGCCGTTCTCTACTCCGTCGAAGATCGCTCGCGCAACGGACTCTGCGGAGGCCTTCGGTATATCGAGACCTCGCGACATATCCGTGTCCACGGGGCCGGTCAACACCGCATGTACGCTCACGCCCCGTTCGGCCAAAAGAGCGCGCAGCGACTGTGAGAGGGAGAACGCAGCCGCCTTTGAGATCGAGTAGGACGGAATGAGGGGCAAGGCGGCAAAGGCCGTCACCGACAGAACGTTGACGATTGCTCCCCGAGAACGAGTCAGCAACGGCAGGAAGGCCTGAGTCACGCCGAATGTGCCGAAGAGGTTGACGGCGAGGTGCCGTTCGAGCGCGGCACGATCGCTCAAGTCGTCATACAGCGCCATACCGGCGTTATTGATGAGGATATCGAGAGATGCGACGCTCTCCAGCGCTGTCTGCGTCTGCGCAGCGTCGGTTACGTCCAGGGTTAGTGGCGTGACGCGCTTATCCGAATGGACCAAGGGCTGGCGCGTACCGGCATACACCCGCGCCGCGCCTCTCCTCAATGCATCCTCGACCAGCGCCTTTCCGATTCCGCGATTGGCGCCGGTCACCAGAACTGTTCTGCCTGCGATTGTCATAAAGTCTTCCCATCTCATAGGTAGTCGAATAGAAACCGACCCTCCGCGCGCTGCGGGAGTCAGGAGTGCCGATCGCCGTGTGGGTCAGAACACGTGCGACGGTGCGGGGCGATCTTTGCGCCGCCGCGGCGACTGGGGAACTACGCCGCCGTTACGGCTCTTCGGCGAGGCGCTTGATCGCGCTCAGCCGGTCGTCCCATGCCGCTGCAACGCCGTGCATCCAGCGTGCCGTTCGCTCCAGACGTTCTGGCCGAACGGCGAATTGCACTTCGCGGCCCTGCTTGCGCGCTTCGACCAAACCGGCTTGTTCGAGCACGGTTAGGTGCTTCACGATCGCCTGGCGCGTGACGGGCAGCTTTTCTGCCAAAGCCGTCGCCGTCGATTGCGGGTGAGCCGAGAGCGCGTCGAGCACTCGGCGCCGCATCGGATCAGCGAGGGCGACGAGCACCTCGTCTACGTCGCCCTCGCGCGCGTTCATCGACGGCTGGGCTGTACCGGAAGCTGCTCGACGTATTCGTTCAAGTCACGCAGCTGCATCGCCCAACCGTCGCTATTGTCCTTGAACTGCTCGGCGCGCTCGCTCTCGTTCCGGGGAAGACGGCTGAAGCCGGATTCGACGACACGTACTCGCGTTTGTTCGCCTTGAGGCGTCAACGTGAATTCGACGAGCGTCGATTTTTCGTTCGTCGGTTTTTCGTCCATTATCCCCGGGTTCCAGCGATACGAGAAATAGTGCGGCTCGTCGACCTTCTCGATCATCCCGTACGCCGTGCCGTGCTTGTCCCACCGCAGAACGATCGCGCCGCCAGGCCGCAGATCGACCTCCGCTGAGTCGCCGAACCATTTGCCTATGTGTTCGGCTTCCGTGATGATCTGCCAAACACGCTCCCGTGGCGCCGCAACCACGACTTCTCGCTCGATCCTATCTTCAACCATGCTGTCCTCCCATGTGCAACCCCATAGTTGCATAATTTGAGTGAATGCGCAACCCCCGGGTTGCAGAATCTCGCGGACGCCGCTCTAGACAGCCCGTGCGGGGAGCCATACAATCGCCGGTACGACGCCTTCCCAATGCGCGGAATTCGGGCGCCGCCCTCGTCCGATCGAGAGGAAATGCTATGACCGTGCGTCGTCTTCGTCTTTGGCACGCTGTCGCTCTGGCGTTGCCGCTCGTGACCACGGCCTCCCTAACACCGATGGCAGCATCAGCGCAGACACAATTCGTGGTCACTCCGGTGGTCGAGAAGAAGGTCAGCCAACTCCCGGCCGGACCGCTATTTTGGCGAATCGAGAACTTCCCGACCCTAGCCGCGGCGCAGGCCGCAGCCGCGCCCTCGGCGCTCGTTGCTGAAGCATCGGGCAAGGTCTGGCTGTTTACGCTGGGGCCTGCGGGCGGCTCGACAGCCGGCGGAAGCATCGTCGCCGAGATCGGCCCCATCCCGGCGATTATCGCGCCGGAGTATCTGCTGCGCATCAACCGCGCGACCGGGCCACCAGGATCGAAGACGGCGATGCATTCGCATCCGGGCTCGGAAACGTTCTACGTGCTGGCGGGACGAGTTTCTCTCGCGACGCCGCTTGGCGTAACCCATGCCGAGGCCGGCCAGCAAATGAACGGTCACGGCGCCGACACGCCGATGCAAGTCACCAGCAGCGGTACGATGGACTTGGACCAGTTCGTCATGTTCGTGGTGGACGCGACAAAGCCGTTCAGCACGCCCGCGAAGCTGTAGCGTTCATGTCTTGCGCAGTCCCAGTAACGTCCGAACCGCAGCAGCGATCGCGCCGACGAGGGCGATCCAGACGACCATGCCGATCCACTGCTGCCATCCCTGCGGACGGTAGATTTGCAAGACGATCGCCAGCGCGACGATGCATGCTGCTGCCAGCATCGTCGCGTTCGCGCGTTCGACCATGTGCTCGAGGCGCTGTATGAGAGAGTCGGCATCTTCGATGCGCGTCCAGACGCGAAGATTTCCCCGCTCGATCTCCCCGAGCACTCGATCGATTCGTCGAGGAAGCTCGATGGAGAGTTGGGCCGCATCCAACGCCGAATCGCGCAGGCGATCGGCGGCGCCCTCGCCGCCGGCGATTCCCTGATAGACCAGCTTCCCGGCCATCGGCTGAAGGTAATCCGCCAAGCTGGACTCGGGGTCGATTGATTGCAAGATCCCCTCGCACATGACGAGCGCCTTGATCAGCGCCGCGTAATTCGACGGCAGGCGCAGCTGATGGCGACGAAGGACGTGCAAGAGCTCGCCCAGCGCGTTCCCGAGCGGCACGTCGTCGAACGAAACGTCGACAAATCGCTCGAGCAGCCGCTCCACATCGTTCGTGAGCTGAGGGCGATCGATCGGACGACGGGGAGCCGCGATCTCGATAAGGCGATCGGTCAAGCGTTCCGCATCGCGCCGGCTGATCGCCAAGAACATGCCCGCGACGCGCCGCCGTGCCTCCGGCGTGAGGCGTCCGACCATGCCGAAATCCACGACGGCCAGCGAGCCGTCGTCCTGGATCATCAGATTCCCGGAGTGTGGATCGGCGTAGAACACGCCGTGCTCGAAGGCCGGCTCCAGGACGAACCGTGCGATGCGCTGCGAGACGGCCGCGCGGCGTCGCTTTGAAAGGCCCGAAACGTCGCTGACCTTCCGGCCGTCGACGCGCTCGTGCGTCAGCACGCGCCCCGTGGAATACTCGCCGATAATGTCGGGGATCGAGAAGCCAGGTTCGTTCGAGAACACGCTGCGGAAGAAGCGTTCGTTCGCGGCTTCGCGACGATAGTCGAGTTCGGCCAACAGCGACTCACTGAAGTCGCGAAGCACGCCCCGCGCGTCGTACTGCTTCAGCCCCGGAAGACGCGGCGCCCACGTGTCGATGAGCTCACCCAGAATCTCGAGATCGATCGGCACGAGCGTCTCGACGCCCGGTTTGCGGACTTTGACCACGACGTCGCGGCCGTCCACGAGGCGCGCGGTATGAACTTGGCCGATCGAGGCACTGCCGATCGGCTCGGGATCGAAGGATGCGAAGATCGCCTCGGGCGCTGCGCCAAGCTCTTCTCGAATCACCTGGGTGATGACGCCGGCCGGCAACGGCGGAACATCGTCGACCAATTTCGCAAGTTCGAGGCGGTACGCTTCGGGAAGCAGATCGCCGCGCGTCGAGAGCATCTGGCCGAGCTTGACGAACATGGTTCCGAGCTCTTCGCATGCCTGCCGCAGGCGCTCCGCACGCGAGCGTTCGCGCTCCGCATCGTCCTCGACGAAATGGTCCTCGATGATGCCGAAGCCGTGTCGGGCGAGCGTCGCCACGATTTCGCGATAGCGCTCGTCTTTGGAGCGCGGCTGCTCGGGAACCGTGGTCACGGGCGATTGCATGGTCGCTTTCCTACCCGCGTCCGACACTTCTTATTGAAGCAGGGGCATTTACCAAGCGACCGAAGGCCGGTCCATGAGCAGGAAGCCGGCGTTCGGATTCCCTGTTGCTGCGTTGTCCCTCGTCGTCCTCGCGTTGGGATGGGCGATGGTCTTTTTGCCGCTTGCGACGTTTCCGTTTACGCTGGGCGACGCGGGGCACGGCGCGTACGTCGCCCGCGTCCGCGAGGTCCCGGCGACGTACACCGGGGGGATCGTAGCCGGCGATCGCGTCGATCTGTCGCGTCTCTCGTATGCACAACGCTGGCGCCTGCAGACGGGAGGGCCGCCCGGCTATGCAGTGACGCTGCGCGTTCGTCACGACGGCGTCTGGTCGGATCGCGTCGTCGTCCCGTACGTGAACGCCATCCCAATCGGCGACCTGCGATCGTGGCCAGGGTTGGTGGTCCTCACCGTCGGCGTGCTCTTCTCCGCCGTCGTGGCCGCTCGCCGGCCGTCAGTAGCCACGGCTGCGTTCGCATTCTACACGTGGGGCGTGCTCCCGTCGTTCCGGTTCATCGCGCTGTTCGCGTGGCTGCCCGACGCGGTGTACGGCGTCGTTGCGACGCTCCTCGAGGCGTTCCTCGCTTCGTTCCCGGTATTGCTTCTGTTGGTCTTCGTCACACGATTTCCGGCGGAGCCGTCGTCGCCCAGCGGACGCCTTCGCATGCGTTTTGCGGATGCGTCGCTGTTCGGCGGCGCTGCGATCTGTCTCGTGTTCGCCGTGTTCGAGCCCGTTCGTCACCACACGTGGGCCAACATATCCGACCTCCTCGGGATCGTCATAATCGTCATCGGCGGCGTACTGGCGGCCCTGCAATATCGCGACGCGTCCGGCGAAGACCGCCGCCGGATCGGCTGGGTCCTGGTCGGCTACGGCGTGACGATGGCGAGCTTTGTCGTGTTGAACGCCCTCATCACGGCGCCCAAGTTGGTGTCGAGCGAGGTCCAGGGCGCGTTGGTGATCGCCCAAATCGCCCTGCCGCTCGCTCTCGCGTACGCTATCCTGCGGCATCGGGTCCTCGATGTCGGCTTCGCCATCAATCGGACGGTGGTTTACGCGGTTGTCACGACGGTGGTCGTGGTCGCCGTCAGCCTCGTCGATTGGCTCGCCGGGAAGCTGATCGGCGAGACGCGTCTCGCGCTTGCGGCGGAGGCGGCAGTGACAATCGCCATCGGCGTAGCGCTCAACGCGATGCACGAACGAGTTGGGCGATTCGTCGAACGCGTGCTCTTTCGTGCCCGGCATATCGCAGAACGTCGGCTGCGCAACGGGATCGGCTCACTCGCGTTCGCCGCAACCGATGCGGCGATCGAACGCGCGCTAACGAATGAAGCCTCCGCTGCGCTCGGACTGCGTTCGAGCGCGTTGTTCCGGCTGGACGAGCAGGCGGGAAACTTCCGCTGTGTTCGAGCGACGGGTTGGCCAGAAGACCTCGCGACGATCGACCAGGACGCGCTGCTCGTGCGGACGGTACGTCTACGCGAACGTCCTTTCTTTCTCGCGGACTTCGCTATCTCCGAGTCCGCCTTGCCCACGGGACCGGCTGCGCCGGTCATTGCGGTTCCCGTCGCGGATCGGCACGCTTTGCTCGGCTTCATTCTTTATGGGCCGCTCTCGGACGGCACGGCGCCCGATCCCGACCTCGTCGATCTGCTTGGTGAGCTCGGTGCCGCGGCCGCGGCGGCGTCCGCGTATGTCGAAGGCCGTGCCGCGCGCGCGCGCCTTGCCGACATCGAGAACCTTCTCGCGAGAGGCGCCTCCATCGCATCGACGTGAGCGGGTTCGTGTTGGCGTCGATCGAAGCGGCGATGCGATGCGCTCGACTACCCTGGCCGTCTTCGCTGTCTCGCTGGCCGCATACATTACCTCGCAAACCGGCGGGGCCGCCGCCTTACAGAACGACGACGTTGCGGCGGTCGTGACGCAAGCCGTTCTCCCGGTTATGAAGCAGTACGGCATCCCGGGAATGGCCGTCGGAGTCACGGTTGACGGGCGCCACTACGTGTTCGACTACGGCGTCGCTTCGAAAGCGACCGGAAAGCACGTCGACGATTCTACCCTGTTCGAGATCGGTTCGATCACGAAGACCTTCACGGCGAGCTTGGTCTCCTATGCGCAGCTCACCGGCAAACTCTCGCTGTCCGACGAGGTGAGTGCGGACCTTCCGTCGCTGCGCGGCACGAGCTTCGATGAAGTCCGTCTCGTCAATTTGGGCACGCACACCGCCGGTGGTCTACCGCTGCAGTTTCCGGACGACGTCCAGAACGACGACGACGCGATCAAGTACTATCAGCGATGGAAACCGTCGCATTCCGCCGGCACGTACCGGCTCTACTCCAACCCCAGTATCATGCTGCTCGGTCTCATTGCGGCGAAGACCATGGACTCGGGGTTCGCCACGGTGATGCAGCGCGAGGTATTCACACCTCTCGGGCTGCGTAGCACGTTCTTGGAGGTCCCCGGCGATCACTTGTCGCGTTACGCGCAGGGCTACACGAGTGCCGGCAAACCGAGGCGAATGTCTCCCGGACCCCTCGCGGCAGAAGCCTACGGTATCCGGACGACTGCGCCCGACATGCTGCGCTTCATCGACGCCAACATGAACCTGGTTCACCTCGACGATACGCTCCGCCGGGCGATCATCAACACGCATACCGGATATTACCGGATCGGAGTGATGACGCAGGACCTGATCTGGGAGCAGTACCCCTACTCGATCCCGTTGTCGGATTTGCTGCAAGGCAACTCCGAGCAAATGATCTTCGAAGAGAACCAGGCTGTGAAGATCGATCCGCCGTCGCGCCCCGAGAGCGACGTCGTGATAAACAAGACGGGCTCAACCAGCGGCTTCGCGGCCTACGTCGCGTTCATTCCGCGACGAAGGACGGGGATCGTTCTGCTCGCGAACAAGGCCTACCCTATCGCAGCACGCGTCACGGCCGCCTATCGCATCCTGACGCGTCTCAATGAGAAAACGTCGAAGCAGTAGTCGACGCTCTCGCCGCGCGCCTACGATCGGGGGCGCTGAAACCACTGCCGCAGCTCATTCCAGCTTTTTCAACTGTTCCCGAACGAGGCCGCCCTTTAGGGGAACGTATCGACCCTCTCGCTGCACACAATCCTGGCCTTCCTGGCTAAGGATATAGTGGAGAAACTCGTCAACCTTCGGATCAACCGGCTCCCCGGGGTTGCGGTTGAAATAGAAGTGCTGCTCGTTGGTGAGCGGATAGGTGCGGTCGTGGACCGTTTCCAACGTTCGGAGGATGTACGGGCCGCCGTCGTAGCCCTGGACCGCCAGTTCCTTGAGTTCAGGTCCCATTGCAGCCGGAGAAACCTCGTAGAACGCGTAGCGGTCTTGCGCGATCGCATGCCGTGCCTGAAGGCTCCAGCTGTTCATTTTACCGTCCGGTGTGATGTAATTGGTAAAGCTGTGATAGCCCTCTACGAACTGATCGCTACCGCGTAAGACCTTGTCGGAGAAGTTCGTCGTCGCGCCGGCCCGAAGGTTTTGACCGCCGACGTGGATCGGCTTGTCCGCCCATTCCCCCGTCAAGCCAAGCTGACCCCACGTCCGGATATTCTCTTCCGGCCCGCGCGAATAGGGATACTCGGTGTGCCAAACGCTGCCGGCATAACCGCCGGTGCGAGCACCTCCGAAAACCCCGTCGAGTTGCTTTACGCTAATTTGTGTCAGTGGATTTTCCCGATTTACAACGACGATAAAGGGGGGCGTCCACCCATACACGTCATAGGAGCCCGTTGCCGCCATAACCTCACTGACCGGATGGTGATAGACCTGCTCGAAGGTGAGGAGGTCGCTCAGCGTCGCCTTGTTGCTCATACCGAGGTCAGCAACGCCGGCTGACAACCCTGGAATTGCGACAGCTGCCGTCGGTAAGTGGTATTCGATCGTGATCCCCGGCTGGAATTTCTTAAATCCTGCCTGCCAATACGCGCCGAGCTCGCCGTCCTTGAGGTAATTGCTTCCCCAGATCCGCAGCGTGCCGTGGAGATGACGTTTCGGACTGTAATGAGGCAGGTCGCTCAAGTCCCATCGTTTCTTATAGCCGCCGACGGCGCCATGTGCCTTAC
>JAQBPM010000131.1 GCA_028287525.1 Vulcanimicrobiota bacterium
CCGCCGAAGCGAGGGCGGCCGCAGCAGCATCAAACGCGCGACGCTCACCACTGCACTCGCACGGGCCTTGCAGCAGCGCGGAGTACCGGAACCGGCCGCAAGCCTCGCCGCCGAAATGGGGCTGGCCGTATTCCACGTCGGCTTCGGCTGTTGGTTCGACGATCCATCAGGCCGAGAACTCGTCGAGATCGTTCACGACGGCTTCGATCAGCTCAAAGGCGTCGCTTCCGGCACCTGATCGCGAGTAAGCTGCGCGTTTGGCGTCGAAGATAGACAGCGTGCCGAAAGTTTTCAGCCGACGGACGCTTGGGGAGTTCGAGGACGCGTCAGCGTCGATTCCGCTTCGTCAGATCGATCGGGCATTTGAAGGCGCGGGCATTCGTCCGGGCGAGGACCCCGGTGGACCCGACGGAGCGCGCCGAGCGCAATTCCGCCGTTATATAGTCAGCGTGGATCAGCATGATTCGCAACAGCTGGAACGACTTGGCGATGCGCTTGGGGCATTGATTGAGGAAGTGGCTGCGTCGAAGCAAGAGTTCCTCGTGAAGGCCGCGGAGCGCGACGGCTTCATCTTCGCGGACGAAGTCTTTCGGCCGGCGGGGACTGCGCCAAGTTCTTTCGCGGTGACGCGTGTCGAAGACTTGGCGTTTATCGATGACCGTGCCAGGCGGTTGCATCTCCTCGCAAACGATAGTCCTACAGACGCCATCGGTGGAGCAAAGGAGCTCGTCGAATCGGTTTGTCGGATCGTCTTGCGCCTTATCGGCGAGCCTGCCCCTGGGAAAACAGCTGACCTCGCCGATATCGCCAAATCGACGCTCAAGGCTCTCGAGCTAGTTCCGGCAGGCATCGACGATGCGAAAATGGGCGCCGCCCTCGTCCGTAGATGTCTACAGCATCTAAGCGCCGTCGTTGCTAGTCTCGGTGAACTGCGAGACGTATACGGTTCGGGTCATGGGCGCGACGACAAATGGAAAGGTCTTTCACCCGGTCATGCTCGACTCGCTGTCGGCGCGGCCGTGACGTTCGCCGGCTTCGTTGCGGAAACGTCCGTGGAGCGGGCCGCGTTGAAAAACGGCTGACGGTGCCAAAAACGGTTGATCGCGCAGGGAATTGATGAAATGCTGTCTTCTGTTGTCCGAAATGGTGAAATTCAGCGAAATGGTGAGACAGCGCCGTTCGGATGTTGACTCAGGCTAAACGCTGATTTTGGGCGATACGGGACATCTCGGAATGAGGTAAGAAGGTGCGCAGTCATGCGTACGTCAGGTTGTGCCGTTCGCGCCGCTCGTTTGCGAGCGGCGCGGTTTTCGCTGGCGCTGGTCGCGGGTGCCCTGGTCGCCGGCTGCGGCGGCGGAGGCGGCGGAACGGGCGGCCCTCCGGTGGTCGGCGGCCCCACGCCCACGCCGACGACGGCCCCGACGCCGACACCGGCTCCATCCGCGACGCCGACGCCGTTCCCGCAGACGTTCGCGCGCTCCGACGCGCAGGGCGTTTTGGCGATGTGGAAGGTGCTCGGCACGGGCGGCTATTATCCCGGCGGCTTCCCCGTCGGTGTGTCCTCAGCGCGGCGCCGTCCCGCTGCAGCACGAACTCCCAGCTCGAGCACGTCCCCGTGCCAATCCGGCGGTGCCAGTGGCGTCGGCAGCGTGCAAGTCTATACCGCCGACCCGTTCACCCTCAACGGCGTCCCGTATCAGTTGCAGACCTACGTGGATTACTACGACACGCAGTGCCAACAGCACGAACGGAACGCGACAGTCGAGACGCCCGTATCTAACACGGCTTCGTCCGGCACGGCCGTCGGGTACACCACGGAATTCGGCAAGACGGGAAGCACGCTCGGCATCGGCTCGTATTCGCTGAGCTACACGCCGACGTCGATCACCGTCCTCGCGGACGAACAGCCGCAGGGGAACGGCGGCGCGCAAATGTTGCATTGGGGCACGACCTGTACTCTGCCGTCGCAAGGCGCGAACTCGCTCACCTGCGGGATGGCGTCGGCCGACACCATCTACAACAGCGGGTTCCTGACGACCGGCCTCGTCGAAACGGTCGTCGAGACGTTCGACACGAGCGGGAACGTGTCGGCGACGATCTCCGGCACCACGTATTCCGGCTCGGGCCTGGCGCTAGCGTCGCCCGCACCGGGCAACACGGCATGGGGCGTCACCGGCGGCACGCAGGTCGACGCGCTCAGCGGCTCCGCGAACGTCGTCTACAACGGCTCGATCGCCACGTCCGGCTCCCTGACCCTCACCGGCTCGGGCTCGGGAACGAAGGCTACGGGGACGCTCGCCGCCACCGTCCTCCACGCGACGGTCGTCCAAGGGTCGGTCACGCTGGCGACGATCGACGCCGATGCGGACGGCAACGGCACCGTGCTATACGGAAACGGCAGCACGAACGTCGTCGCAGGGTTCACGATCACGCAATAACCGACTGACGAAGCCATGCGTCGCCGTCAGACTGTCTCGCAGCGCCCCGAAGCTGACGCGAAGGTGACCGTCGGCCCGGGCTCTCCGACGTTGGATTGATAAAGAAGAGGCCCCGCTTTCGCGAGGCCTTTTCGTCGTTGACTGCGGAGTACGCGTACGCCAGCTTCGCTGGAGCTCGAACGCCGTCTTTCGAGGTCAGGCCCGGTCGAATCGGTCGAGATTCATCACCTTGTTCCACGCGGCGACAAAATCCAGAACGAACTTGTTCTGCGCGTCGTCTTGCGCGTAGACTTCTGCGAGCGCCCGGAGCTGCGAGTTTGATCCGAAGATGAGGTCGACGCGTGTGGCGCTCCACTTCACCGCGCCGGTCGCGCGATCGCGCCCTTCGAAGAGTTCCTCCGCCGCCGAGGTGCGCTGCCACGTCGTACCCATGTCGAGCAGGTTGACGAAGAAGTCGTTGCTGAGCGTCCCGGGACGGCTCGTGAAGACACCATGCTTCGTCTGCCCGACGTTTGCATCCAACGCGCGCATACCGCCGACCAGAACCGTCATCTCGGGAGCGGTCAGCGACATGAGCTGTGCGCGATCGACGAGCAGCTCCTCCGCGGAAACGCCGTACGGGGCGGCCTTCAGATAGTTGCGGAAGCCGTCCGCGAGCGGTTCGAGGACCGCGAACGTGGCGACGTCGGTCTGCTCCTGCGATGCGTCCGCGCGGCCCGCCGTGAAGGGAACGCGCACGTCATGGCCCGCGTTTTTCGCCGCTTGTTCGACAGCCGCGCAGCCGCCGAGAACGATCAGGTCGGCGAGCGACACTTGCTTTCCGCCGGTTAGCGCGGCGTTGAACTCGTTCTGAATCCGCTCGAGCGTCCCGAGCACCGTCGCCAACTGCGCGGGCTGGTTGACCTCCCAATCTTTTTGCGGTGCGAGGCGCACGCGCGCCCCGTTCGCACCGCCGCGCTTGTCGGAGTTGCGGAAGGTCGCCGCGGACGCCCACGCCGTCGCGACCAGTTGCGAAATCGGCAGGCCGGACGCTAGAATCTTGCCTTTGAGCGAAGATATCTCGGCTTCGTCGATCAGTGGGTGCGTCACGCGGGGCACCGGATCTTGCCACAGCAGCTCTTCGGCAGGGACCAACGAGCCGAGGTAGCGCGAACGCGGTCCCATGTCGCGATGTGTGAGCTTGTACCACGCTCGGGCGAACGCGTCCGCGAGCTGGTCCGGATGCTCGTGGAACCGCTTCGAAATCGGCCCGTACTGCGGATCCATTCGGAGGGCGAGATCGGTCGTGAGCATCATCGGCGCGTGTCGCTTTGACGGATCGTGCGCGTCGGGGACCGTACCGTCGCCGGCGGCGCCCTTCGGTTTCCACTGCGACGCACCGGCCGGGCTCTTCGTCAGCTCCCACTCGTAGTTGAAGAGGTTGTCGAAGTAGTTGTTGTCCCACTTCGCCGGGGCCGTCGTCCACGCGCCTTCGAGTCCGCTGGTGATCGTCGCGTCGCCGTTGCCGCTCCCGAAGCTGCTTTTCCAGCCCAGTCCCTGCTGTTCGATCGGTGCACCCTCGGGTTCGGGGCCGACATACTGTTTCGGATCTGCGGCACCATGGACTTTACCGAACGTATGTCCGCCCGCGATGAGCGCAACCGTTTCCTCATCGTTCATCGCCATACGAGCGAACGTCTCGCGAATGTCCCGGGCCGATGCGAGCGGATCCGGGTTGCCGTTCGGCCCTTCCGGGTTCACGTAGATCAAGCCCATCTGCACGGCCCCGAAGGGGTCCGCGAGTTCACGATCGCCGGAATAGCGCTCGTCGCCCAGCCACGTCTTTTCATTGCCCCAGTCGATGTCTTCTTCGGGCTCCCAAACGTCGACGCGTCCGCCGCCGAAGCCGAACGTCCGAAACCCCATCGAATCGAGGGCACAGTTGCCGGCAAACACCATCAAGTCGGCCCACGAAATCGTGTTGCCGTACTTCTGTTTGATCGGCCAGAGCAGTCTGCGCGCCTTGTCGAGGTTCGCGTTGTCCGGCCAACTGTTGAGCGGTGCAAAGCGTTGCGTGCCGGTGCCTGCGCCGCCGCGACCATCGTGGATGCGATACGTGCCGGCACTATGCCACGCCATGCGAATGAAGAGCGGCCCGTAATGACCGTAGTCGGCGGGCCACCACTCTTGCGAGCGCGTCATCAGCGCGAAGAGGTCGTTCTTCAGCGCGGCCAGGTCGAGTTTCTTGAATTCCTCAGCGTAGCGAAACGTCGGACCCATCGGGTCGGCCAGCGAAGAATTCTGATGGAGAACCTTGAGGTTCAACTGGCCCGGCCACCAGTCTCGATTCGTCATCATCCCGGCGTCCATGTGGGTGCCTTTGGGAGTGCCGTGCGGCACCGGGCAACCACCGTTTTTCGCGAGTTCCGATTCGAGCATGTTCGCCTCCGATCGTCGCAAAGCCGATGTGAAAAAGTACCACCGCGATGGCCGATACTTGCTTTGAGGGCGGTTCTCGCGTATAACTGAGGATGAGAACCGATTTCACTTCTGGACCGGAGGCTACTCCATCCCCAAGCCCGTGTCAAGCACCGTTCAAGGGCTCCCGCCGAACTACCGGACCGTCCTCGGCGTCGTCCAGGAAGCCGGACCCGGCAGCCACGTGACGGCCCAAGAGATCTGGGTGCGCGCCCGCGCGTTGCAGCCCCGGATCGGGTTCGCCACGGTGCACCGCGGGCTGATCCGGCTGCACGAGCTCGGCGCGGTGATGAAGATCGACGTCGCCGGCGAAGCCTCGGCGGTGTACGAGCCGGCGGCGAGCCCGCACGCCCACTTCCGCTGTACCGGTTGCGGCGCGATCACCGATTTCGAATACGCCATTCCGGCGCAAACCGTTCGCCGGCTCGCCGAACGCCACGGAGTCGCGATCGATAGCGAGGCGGTAACGTTCACCGGCCGCTGCGCGCACTGCGGCTAGCTACGGCGATCGCTTCCGAATTGCGCCGGTCCGATCGTTGTCGTAGCTAGACGGCCTCATCGTCGGCCGCCGGGAGAGGCGACCGCAGTGCGTGAACCAGGCGACGATGGAGAATCGAGTGCAGAGCGCGATCGCGAAGGCAGCGGCCTTTCTGCGCGAACGCCTTCGGTCCGGTGCGTACGGCCTCGCGTGCGTCGGAAGCGACGGGACGCCGCGCTTCTCGGACGACAAAGGACACGTCTTTGTTGCATCGTTCCTCACCGAGGCGATGAGCGGGCTGCTGGACGAGATCGACAGAACGCTCATTCTCGTCCGGATCCTGTCGGAGGAGAACGAGGGAATGTGGGGCTACTCGCCCCCCGGGCCGTACCATCGCGACGAGTTCCGCGTCTTTCACGTTGACTCCGACGACACGGCATACGTTATCCGCACGCTGCGACGGCTCGGCGTGAATCGTCCGCCCCAGTGTCTCGTCCGATTCTATCGCGAACGCGAGCGGCTCTTCGTCACGTTCGATGCGCCCGGTCCGGCATCGCTGGTGACAGAGGCCTCGCCGCGCAACAACCTCCTCGCGCATCCCGAAGTGAACGCGAACGTGTACCTGGCGCTGCGAGGCACGCACCTCGAGGAACTCATCGATTACGATCTGCTGCGGCGGGCGCAGGACGAGCGCGGCTTCTGGCGGTCGTACTTCTACCCAAGCTCGCTGTACGGAACGCTGCTCGCGCTCGACGTGCTTCACGACGACCCGCGGTTCGCGCCGGCGGTCGCGCGCGCTCTCTCGTTCATCGCCGGCTCGCAGAACGCCGACGGCTCGTGGGGTGCCGATGGTGACCCCTACGAGACGGCGCTGGCCGTCTCCGCGACCGCGGCGCATCCAGCCTATGCGGCGGCGACACAACGCGGCGTCGACCACCTGCTCTCCTCGATGACTGCGGACGGATCGTGGACATCGCAGGCGTGCGTCTGGGAGTTTCACGCCGACGAGCGCGACGTGGTGCGCGCGTACGATGTCCACGGTGCGTTCGTTTCGGCTCGTTGCACCACGGCGCTGCGGCGAGCCGCCGGCCAGCTCGCGCCGGTCCCGTGATCAGCGGTCCGCCTGCTATGGAAATGTTCGCTATAGGAATGTTCCGCCGGATTCTCCGGCACGTGGCGGGTGCGGGTTATCCCACACGGTGCCATCCACGAACTCTTCACGGAGCGGGACCGCGATCACGCGACCGACGGCCACGCGCCCGGCGTCGGTCTCTACGAAGAACTCATCCCCGGCGTCGCGGCCCTTGACGCGCGAGCAGATCTCGCTGCCCATCGGCGCGTTGGAGGCGAAACGGCCAGCCGAATGACTCTCGTCAACGTCGACCACGTTACCATCCCGTCCGAGCTTCACGAGCGCGATCCGGACGAGCAACGCTTCCTTGGCGCCGTTCTGGAGCGTATAGCAAATGTCGCCGTGGTTTCCGTACGTCACGAGGTCGCGCACCGCGAAGGGGACGGTCACGCCAGTCGAGACGGAGTAGAGCGGGCCACCGAAGGGAACACGTGCGGCCGGCGGCGGGATCGCGAACGGAAGCTTATCGCCGGTCTTCGGCACGTCGTCGGTGCGGAAAGCGCTGCCGTCCTCATAGAGTACCTCACGCGCCGACGCGACGATTCCAGCCACCGCGACGGCGTCCCGAACGCCGCGAGGGCGGTACATGAACGACGACGTGATGTCACGGCCTTCGTGTATCGACTTGTGGCAGTTGCCGTTGTTGAAAGGATTGTCGACCGGGCGGGCCATCGAGCCGCCCGCTCGCAGACCCGACCGGAACGTCCCGTGCGCGTAAAGCAACTCCACGCCGATCACGACACCGTTTGCGTCGACGTACGCGAGGCTCAACCCCACCTGCTTCGCCGTATTCGGGCCGTTCTGCATGAACCCGACGCAGACAATGTCGATCGGTACGCCGTATTCGGACCCATGTGAGAAGAAGGCGTCGGTGACGGTTACGCTGCTGGCGTGGCTCGCATCGTTGACGAGCACCGGCGGCGTGGCCGACGCGGGTCCCGCCGCAAGCAGCATCGCGGTCGCGACGCCAAGCAAAAGTCTCATGATGGTGTGATCGGCAGTTCGCACGCGACCCTTACTCACCGCGATCGGCTAGCAGCACCGGCGAGAGCGTTAGAAAGGCGCCCGCACGTCAACTCGAGACCAGCGCAGCACGCGGAGGGCGCGGAGCGTGATCCAGCGGCTCGCTCTGCCAACGCCGTCTTCCATATCGAACGTTATCTGATCGGCGTGACGAAGGTTCAGGGGCCAGCGACCGTTCTGATGCCGCCTGGCTTGCACGACTTCAACTGCCTCGGCGACGCGTTCGTCGGGCTCCGCTCCCGCGCTGCGCAGATAGTCCAATCCACGGAGAACGTCGTAGTGCCACCTCGTCGGAAACGCAAAGCGCATCCAGCGGCGATCGATCACCTCGCCGGATCGGAGCGATCTGAGCATACGTCTCTCGAGCAGGTAGTTTTCTGCGCGGATCCGCGCATCTTTGACGGCGTCCGCCGTGCCGCGCGCCTTCTCATATTGCAAGAGGCCCTCCAACACGCCGATCGTGGTGTGAAACGACGATCGGGTGCTCGTCGGGGATTCGCAGTTCCAGCCGCCGTCCGCGAGCTGCTCATCGAGGAGACGATCGACGAGCCGATCACTCGCTGCGCCGAAATAGGCGCCGGCCGCAAGAATCGCGCCGTTGAGACACGGCTCG
>JAQBPM010000133.1 GCA_028287525.1 Vulcanimicrobiota bacterium
CGACGGCGCGCACGCAGGACTTCAACGCCGGCGACCTCGCCTACGTCCCGCGCACGCTCGGCCACTACATCGAGAACACCGGGAGCGAGGATCTCATCTTCCTCGAGATGTTCAAAACCCCGAAGTACCGCGACTTCTCCCTCAACGACTGGATGACGCACATGCCGCCGGAGTTGATCCAGCAGCACCTGAACCTCAGCCGCGCGGAGATCAGCACGATCCCGAACGCGAACTACGCGGTCCTGCCCAAGTAGGACCGTACTGCGGCACTTCCACGGCGTGGACTGCGTTTCGCGTTCAGTCCATCGTCGTGGAGGTCTCTTGGTGCGCTGGTCTTCGTCTTCGTTTACCGCCGTGAGTGCGGCTCTGTTCTCGATCTCACTGTGCGCCGGCGGCGCGAACGCGGCGACGGAGGTGATCTCGGTTCCGACCGGCGGGGGCGGAGTCACCTTCTCGCTGCCGCATCCCATCGCGACCGAGGTCGCGCGGCAGCCCGGACCCGTCCGCATCGACGGCTGTTTCTCCGACGGCCGGGCCGCGCAAGGGCTCACGATCGTGCACCACGCACTGCGCATCACGAACACGGGCGATCGTCCGATCGCCGCCGTACGGGTGCGGTTCGCGTTCTACGACGCGTTCGGCGACGTGCAGACGAGCCGCACCAATATCGCCGACACGCGCATCGGCCCCGGCCAGACGGCCGACCGGATCAACCTCGCCGAGTTAGCCGACGCCGGACCGCCGGCAAAGATCTCATGCAGCGTCGACGCCGTCCGCTACGCCGACGGCACCCTCGCGAAGAGCTCGTCACCCTAAGCTTTCGCTGTCACCCCGAGCTTTCGCCGTCACCCCGAGCTTGTCGAGGGGCCCTCGTCACGCATGGTGACTTGCGTTCAACGTCTATCGTGAGGCACGGTTCGTGACGAGGGCCCCTCGACAAGCTCGGGGTGACAGCGCTGCTCAGTGTGACAGCGGTGCTCAGCGTGACAGTCGTGCTCAGGGTGACAGGGCGCCGATGAACGCCGCGATCTGGGGCTCGACCTCGTCTCGGTAGCGTTGACCGTTGAAGATCCCGTAGTGGCCGACGCCCGGCTGAAGGTAGTGCCGCTTGCGCTCCGCCGGAATCGACGAGCAGAGCGCGTGAGCGGCGTACGTTTGTCCGGGCGCCGAGATGTCGTCGAGTTCGCCCTCGATCGTCATGAGCGCGGTGCGCCGGATCGCCGCCGGTTCGACGGCGCGTCCCCGCCAGGTCATCGTTCCGTCCATCAGCGCTGCGCGTTTGAAGATCCGGTCGACGGTCTGCACGTAGAACTCCGCGGTGATGTCCATCGTGCTCTGGTACTCGTCGTAGAAGGCGCGGCGTTTTGCCGCAGTTTCGCCGTCGCCGGCCACCAGCGCGTTGAAGATCTCCACGTGCGCATCGAAGTGCCGCTGCGGATGCATCGCGACGAACGCGCCCAGCTGCAAGTAGCCGGGATATACCAGGCGGCCCGCGCCGGGATACCACGCCGGGACGCGCATCGTGAGCTCGCGTTCGAACCATTCGAGCGACTGTTTTTGCGCCAGCTCGACCGGCGCGGTCGGCGCGACGCGCACGTCGATCGGGCCGCCCATCAGCACCATCGAGCGCGGCTGCGCGGGATCGTTCTCGGCAGCCATGATCGCGACGGCGCTGAGCACGGCGGGGACGGGCTGGCACACCGCGATGACGTGCACGTCGGGCCCGAGCAGGCGCAGCCAATCGATCACGTACGCAACGTAGTCGTCAAAATCGAACGTGCCTGCGCCGAGCGGGACGTCGCGCGCGTCGGCCCAGTCGGTGATGTAAACGTCGTGATCGGCGATCAAACCGTCGACCGTGCCGCGCAGCAGCGTGGCGAAGTGTCCGGACATCGGCGCCACCAGCAGCACCCGCGGCACCGGTCGGTCGCGCCGGCGAGCGAAGTGCACCAGCGTGCCGAACGGCCGCACGTCGACCGAGGTCGCGGTGGCGTCGATGTTCCACGCCGGCTTCCCGCGGCGCTCGGCGAAGCCGGTGAAGACGTCGGCGCCGGCGCTGATCATGCGGGCGGGAAGCGTGTACGAAAGCGGCGAGAACGGATTGCTGAAAAACGCCTTGGCGGCAGCCGCGGACCAGCGGGCGGGCGACAGCGCAAGATACGCCGCGTCGAAATATTCGTAGTAGATGACGCCTCCAACCGCACGGTTTCACCCGGACGGGTGAAACACACGCGTCCGAGGCCAACCGGGGTCGAACTTCGAGGTTCCTGGTGTTTGCGGAAAGCCCTCGCCGTTCTAACGCATCGCACCACGAACGCGTTTCGAACGTGATAGCATCGGTCGCCAGGAGGGGAAAGCGCGGCGCGGACGCGAGTATAGCGGTAATCGCTGCTCATTCGAGGTAGGCGTATGTTTGAGGGACAGGTCGCGCTGGTCACCGGAGGCACGCGGGGTATCGGTGCGGCGATTACGACGATGCTGGCGAAGAGCGGCGTGCGCGTCGCGGCCGGCTACAGCCGCGGCCAAGACGCTGCCGAAACGTTGCAGAAGAAGCTCGAGGCCGAAGGCGGCGCGGTTTCGATCCACCAAGGGCGCGTCGACGCGCCTGACGATTGCGCCCGAGTCGTCACGGAAGTGATGGATCGGTTCGGCCGGGTCGATTACCTCATCAACAACGCCGGCATCACGCTCGACAAAACGGTGCGCAAGATGACCCACGACGACTGGCAGAACGTCCTCAACGTCAACTTGTTCGGTGCGTTCTGCATGACGAAGTCGGTCCTCGAGCATATGATCGAGCGCGGCTCGGGCCGCATCGTCAACATCAGCTCGGTGATCGGCGAGACCGGCAACGTCGGGCAGGCGAACTACGCGGCCTCCAAGGCCGGCCTGTTCGGCTTGACCAAGAGCTTGGCGCTCGAGATGGCGCGGCGCGGGATCACGGTGAACACCGTCGCGCCGGGCTTTATCGCCACCGAGATGGTCGGCAAGATTCCGCAAGCCGCGCTCGACGCCGTGGTCGAGAAGATTCCGCTGCACCGTCTGGGGCGTCCCGAAGAAGTCGCGCGGGTCGTGCGATTCCTGCTCGAAGACGATTCGGGCTATATCACGGGCGCCGTGTACACCGTCAACGGCGGCCTCGACATGTAATGGCTGACGACACGAACGAACGCGTCTGGAAAGGCGTCGGCGAATTCATCCGCACGCAGCGCGAACTGGCGAACCTCTCGCTGCGCCAGCTGGCCGACATCGCCAAGATCTCGAACCCGTATCTGAGCCAGATCGAGCGCGGGCTGCACAAGCCCTCCGCGGACGTGCTGAAGAACCTCGCGTCGGCATTGAAGATTTCGGCCGAGACGATGTACACGCAGGCGGGGCTGCTCGAGCGCAGCGCCGGCGACGCCAACCACATTGGTCCAGGCGTCGAAGCGGCGATTCGACTCGACCCGCAGCTCAGCGCCGACCAGAAAGATACGTTGACCCGCATCTACCGCGGCTTCGTGGAGCGCGGTTAGGCCTGCTTGCTTGGCGTACGCAGCGCGGCGCTAGGTGTTGACATATACAGCATCTGCTTGGTATAGTTAGCACCTCACTCGCAGCGAGCGCCGCAGGGCGCGGGAGATCACGACTGTGCCTGCCACCTACCTCGAGACGATCGAAAAACTGCAACAGCAGGGCCTGGAGACGCTCAAGCAAGCGCAGGCCGTTCAGATCGCCACCCTTACCTCGATCCGCGAGATCGTCGCCTCGGTCCCGTTGACGCCGGCCGTGCCGTCGCTCGAACGGCTGCCGACGTTCGCCGAGCTGACCGACCTGAGTCAGACCTTCGTCAAGCAGCTCGCCGCCCAGCAGTCGACCTACGTGGCCGAACTCGCCGGATTCTTCTCGACGGTCCAAAAAGACGCGGCCGCCGTGCTCGACAAGGCCGTCCAGAACGCTTCCACCCCGAAGTAACCGGTCGCGTCCACGGGCGCGGTGTTTTGAAAACCGCTTCGGCTTCTACGGAATTCGGGCGGTTTTTTGTCGCAGCAGCCGCATCCCTTGCCCCGTTGAACGAACGGGACGCCGGGTCTTGCCGCCCAAGAAGCGGCGATGCCTGCGACCAGCGATGAGCTCTGCTTCTTCGATGCGACGGAACTCGCGCGCCGCATCGCGCGGCGCGACGTCTCCGCGCGTGAGGTGATGGAGGCGCACCTGGCGCGCGTGGAGCGCGAGAACCCGGTGCTCAACGCGATCGTCACCCTGCACGCCGAGGAGGCGCTGGCGGCTGCGGGCCGTGCCGACGAAGCGCAGCGGCGCGGCGAGGCGCTCGGACCGCTGCACGGTCTCCCAGTCGCGCACAAAGACCTCTTCCACACCAGCGGGATGCGCACGACCTTCGGCTCGCCGCTCTTTCGCGACTTCGTCCCGAGGGTCGACAGCATCGTGGTCGAGCGCCAGCGCAGCGCCGGCGCGATCGCGGTCGGCAAGACCAACATTCCGGAGTTCGGCGCCGGCTCGCAGACGTTCAACACGGTGTTCGGCGCGACGCGGAATCCGTACGACCTCACCCGGACCTGCGGCGGCAGCAGCGGCGGCGCGGCAGTCGCGCTGGCGACGGGAATGGTCGCGCTCGCCGACGGCACGGATCTCGGCGGTTCGCTGCGCAACCCGGCCAACTTCTGTAACGTCGTCGGCCTGCGCCCGTCGATCGGCCGCGTCGCGCAATGGCCGTCGGACGACGGCTGGAGCACGCTCTCGGTCGCCGGGCCGATGGGGCGCACCGTCGCCGACGTCGCATTGTTCCTGAGCGTGCTCGCCGGCGACGATCCGCGCGATCCGACCTCGTTGCCCGGCGACGGCGAGCGCTATCGCGGATCGCTCGAGCGCGAGTTCCGCGGCACGCGCATCGCGTGGAGCGCCGATCTCGGCGGCCTGCCGGTCGAGCCCGACGTGCGCGCGGTACTCGCACCGCAGCGCGCCGCGTTCGCAGCGATCGGTTGCAGCGTCGACGACGCGACGCCCGATTTCCGCGGCGCGGACGAAGCGTTCCAAACGTTGCGCGGGATCCTCTTCGCGAACGCGTACGGTGCGATGCTCGATCGCCATCCCTCGGCGTTCAAAGAATCGATCGCGTGGAACGTCGCCTTCGGCCGCGAACGCACCGGCGCACAGGTCGCCGCCGCGCAGGGCTTGCGCTCGCAGCTGTTCGCGCGGATGCACGACTTCATGGAGCGCTACGAGTTTCTGATCTGCCCGGTGAACCAGGTCGCGCCGTTTTCGGTCGACCAGCCGTATCCGACCGAGATCGACGGCGTCGCGATGGAGACGTACATGGACTGGATGCGCTCGTGTTATTTCATTACCGTCACGGGGCATCCGGCGATCTCCGTTCCGTGCGGCTTCACCGCGAGCGGCTTACCCGTCGGCGTGCAGATCGTCGGGCGCTTTCGCGACGAGCTCGGCCTGCTGCAATTCGCGCACGCGTTCGAGCAGGCGACCCACGCCGGCCGCCGGAGGCCGCCTAGCACCAAAGCTTAACCGGCAGACGAACCGCCGCGGGCGCCGGTGCGTTATAGTGCAAGAGCAGCCGATCTTCGCACCCGCCGGCTCAACCGGGCGTCGCAAGTCGAAGAGGGCACCGCCGATACGTGAGGCGGGCGCTTCGTCCCGCTGCGCTACGCGCGACGCTCGACGAACAGCGGCTGCGTGCCGCTGCCGAAGTAGCCGCGCTCGTCGGCAAGCCGCGAGCTCGTCAGCCCGAGTCCGTCGTCGGTGAGCGTCGTGCGCGCTTCCAGCAGCACCCACTCGCCCTCCGGATACCGTTCGACGGCAACCGTCAGTGACGGCGGCACGAACAGCCAGCCGTCCATCGGCAATTCGCCGCTGATCCCGTTCGCCGAATCGACGAGCAGCAGTGCGCGGTCGAGCGGCTCCATCGGTTCGCCCGCGACGAGCGGAATGCGCGTGCGGGCCCAGACCGCGGCCGGACCTGGCCCGTCCTTGTGGTTCACGTAGCGCCACTCCATCGACTCGGCGTAGCCCCAGCCGCGCAGCCAGGTGAGCGGCTCTTGCGGGCCCGGGACCGGCGGCACCGGGTCGGGCGGCGTTGTGGCGGGCGGAACACTGCCGGCCGGCTGCACGGCGATCCGCCACGCGCGCGCTGACACGACTTCACGACCGCCGCTTTCGAGCACGCCTTCGAGCAGCTCGATGCGCCGGCCGGGGCGCAGGACGCGGGTAGTCACGCGCATCTCGCCGCGCGGGATCGGTCCGAGAAACTCCGAGGTGATGCGCGCGAGCCGCATGTCCTCGCGCGGGTGCGCGTTCAGCATCGCGCGCGCCAACAGCGCGGTCGGCGGGCTGCCGTGCTGCAGCCGTTCGTCCCACGGGCTCTCCGTCGCGCGGGTCGCGGTGAACGTCTGCGCGTCGAGCCGGTCGTAGTAGCCTTCCGAGGTCATCCCGATCTCTTAGCCCAGCGACAAGCGGCCCCCGCCCGGCGCTGTCGCTCCGCTTACGAACCACGTCGAGTAAGCCGCCGGTAAGGCGCCGTCCGTAGGATCGCCGGACCGGGCCGCTTTCGCTCGGATTTCGGAGGTATGCTATGGGTCTTCCTCAGGGACCGAGCTGGCCATATCCTTGGGCGCAGCCGGTCGACGTCAACATCCTCATCGTCGCCGACGGCGATCGCGTCTCGTTTTTCCCGGGCACGGATTTCAGCCTGAGCACGGTGATCGACACCTTGCGGCACACGGCATGGTGGGTTCGCTTCAACGTGACGACGGCGCATCGCGGCACGGACCACTACGGTACGCCCGATATCCCGGCGTTCGCCTTCAACAAGCCGGGCGTCGACCTCTCGGCCTACGATGAGATCTGGTTCTTCGGCGACGACGGCCAGGACCTGACGGCTGATGAGAATGCGCGCATCGCGAAGTTCATGGACAACGGCGGCGGTGTTTTCGCCACCGGCGACCACGACGAGCTCGGTGCGGGGATGGGCGCCGGCCTGCTGCGCGCGGGATTGATGCGCAAGTGGAAGTACGGCGGCCCGCTCGGAAATCCGCCGCCCGTGCTCGGAGCAACGCGGCACGACACGATCGTCCCAGGCCCGGATCATCACTACGACTTCTACGATCAGTCGGACGACCGTCCGCAGACGATCTCGATTCGCCCGCGCTACGGCTGGTCGCCGTTCCCGTGGATTCAGCAGACGTTCCCGCACGCGCTGCTGTGCGGCTCCAAGGGCGCGATCACGGTGCTCCCCGACCACATGCACGAAGGCGAATGCGCGCTGCCCAGCAGCTATGCGGGGAACACCACGTTCGGCGCATTCTACACCACTACGACCTGGCCGGGGACCGTTCGTCCGTCGATCGTCGCCGACGCGACCGTCACGGCCCACATCGACGACAACTACGGCATGGTGAACGGGACGACGTTCCCCGTCATCGCCGAGTACGACGGGCACGCGGCATCGGTCGGGCGCATCGCGACGGACGCGACATGGCACCATTGGTTCGACGTCAACCTGATCGGCGACATCGGGCCGTTCGACGCCGGCAACCACGTTCTGCCCGAGGCGATCGACGCGCACGGCTTCAACGCGTCGACGCAAGGCAAGGCGTACCTCAAGCAGATCAAAGAGTATCATCGCAACGTCGCGATGTGGCTCGCGCCCAAAGCGAAGATCGCCGCGATGTTCGCCAAGGCGGTGGCGGGGCTGCCTTACGTCGCGCCGTTGAACGAGTACAGCGGCAAGGAGTCGATCCTGCTGTTGGGCACCGCGGCGCGCGACGCGATCGGGCGCGCCGCGTCACAGTGCGTCGTCTCCGAGTGGATCACCGGGTATCTGCCGCAGACGCTGCAGCCGCTCTTCGATCCGACGATCGTGGAACGGCCGATCGGAGGCGATCCGGCGCCGATGCGCGG
>JAQBPM010000142.1 GCA_028287525.1 Vulcanimicrobiota bacterium
CGCGGGGGCAAAGGGTCCGGGCGCCGGGGCTGCCGGTCCGCCGCCTCCCAAGATCATGAAGGCGGTCCAAGTGCCGGTCACGATCGGCCTGCAGACCGATACCGAGGCCGAGATTCGCAGCGCGCAGATCGGGCCGGGGACGACCGTGATCACCACGCGTCCGGATGCGTTGCGGCCCGATAGCCTGGTGGCCATTTCGGCGCCCGCAGCCGGCGGCCACGGAGCGCAATAGATGCGTCATGACACGGTCCCGCTCGCACTCCTGGGGTTCGGGCTGAGCGCGCTTGCGTTCAGCGCCCAACCCGCCTCCGCTCAAGCGACCGTGCCGCCGATCGTGACGCCGGCGCCGATCGTGACGCCGGCGCCGCTCGTGACGCCGCCTCCGCTCGGGACGCCGTTTCCGTTCTCGACAATCGCTCCGGTGCCGGGCGCCACGGCGACCGTCGCCCCGGGGCCGCCCGCCGGCGGCACCGGCGCGATCACGCAGATTCCGACGCTCCTGCCTGCCGACGCGACGTCGCCGCTGCCGTTTCCGGCGTACGGAACGCCCGCCCCGTCGTCCCCACCGCACGCCGTCGCCGGCGTGCCGCAAATCGTCACCCTCCAACAGGCGATCCTGATCGCCTACGCGCGCTCGCCGCTGCTGGCGCAGGCGCGGGCGCAGGTGGCGATCTCCAGCGCCCCGCTCTCGCTGGCGGAGAGTGCGATCTTCCCACTCGTCACCGGCACCGCGGCCCAGTCGCACACGCATCGTGAATCGACCACCGTGCCGTCGTCCGCGACCGGCGCCGTCGTCGGCAACCTCACCAGTCCGACCGTCACGACGAACTCCCTCGACGCGACCATCACCCAGCTGATCTTCGACGGCGGACGTGTCGCCGCGGAGATTCGCTCGGCGCGCGCGACGCAGCAGGCGTCGGTGGCGACGTATCAGCGCATGCTGCAGACGATCGCCTTCAACGTCGCGACCGCGTACTACAACACGCTCGCGGCGCAGCGGCTGACGCAGGTCTCGCAGACCACCGTGCAGCTCGACCTCGTTCAGGAAAATCTCGTCTCGGCGCAGATTCGCAGCGGCACGGCCCCGCGCTCTCAGCTCGCGACCGTGCAGCTGCCGACCGCGCAGGCGCGCGTCGCCGTCGTTCGCGCGCAGGCGGCCGAGAAAGTGCAGCTGGCGACGTTCGCGAACACGCTCGGCCTCGACGCCGCCTCATACGTCCGGCCGAAGGATGACGTTCCCGCGCTGAACGCCTTGTCCGGCACGCTGGCTGTCACGCCGGCGTTCCCGACGCCTTCCTACGATCAGGCGATCACTCGCGCCGTCGCGCTGCGGCCGGATCTCACCGCCGCCCAGTACAACGTCGTCTCGTTCCAGCAGAACCTGATATTCCAGCGCAAGGGCAACTTCCCGTCAATCAACGGGAGCGGTACGTACAGCACGACCTCGAGCGACGCCGGCGGGGGAGCGTTCCGCAATGCGGCTTCGATCGGCGTCACGCTGACGGTTCCGATCTACGACCGCGGCGTTACGCGCGCGCAGACGGCGCTCGCCCAAGGACAGCTCGACAATTCGGTCGCGCTGTTCCAGAACACCCAGGCGACGATTCAGCTCAACGTGCAAACGGCGCTCGTCAACTTGGTGTCGGCCTACGCCGCGCTCGGTCAGACGAACGCGGAGCTCACCACGGCGCAGGTCAATCTCCGCTCGACCGAAGCGCAGTATGCGGCTGGGGTGACGACGCTGCCGTTGCTTCTCAACGCGCAGCTCGGCATCACGACGGCGCTCACCGACGAGGTCAACGCGGTCTACACGGTCCGCCTAGCGGAGCAGGCGCTGCTCTTCGCGGAGGGCGCGAACGCCGCCGGGTGAAGTCCCCGGTGGCATGAATCCGACGAAACCGGTCTGGATCGACGATCCGACCAATGCGGCGATCCTCGCGGTGAGCGAGGATCGCCTCACGGGCTTCCAGCTCGACCCCTTCGGCACGATCGCCGAACGGAGCGGGCTCGACGTCGCGACGGTCCTCGAGCGGATCGTCGCGATGCTCGGCTCCGGGACGATCCGCCGCGTGCGGCAGACCCTGATGGCGACCAACTTGGCCAAAGGCAGCCTGTGCGCGTGGCAGGTGCCGCCCGAGAAGCTCGAAGCCGCCTTCGACTGGCTGTTCCGCGAAGATCCGTTCTCGGGGCACGTCGTCATACGCAGCACCGACAGCGCGACCGCGGGCTCGAACTACCGGCTGTGGACGACGCTCAAGGTCCCGCAGGGCTACGACATCGCGAAATACGCGGCGTTCCTCGCCGGCCGGATCGGCGCGGAAGCGCACCGGCTGATGCCCGCCGAGATGCTCTTCGCGCTCGGCGTCGGACACGTGCGCCGGCAGGGTCTCGAGCCCGGTGCGCGCGCCGCGGAACCGGCGGTGGTGAAGGACACGAACATCGTCGAGCTGAGCCAGCTCGAGTGGCGCGTTCTGACCGCGATCAAGCGCGAATTCGCCCCGTCCGAACTCGTGCGCGACCTCTGGCGCGCGCGTGCGTCCGAGGCCGGCGTCTCGATCGAAGAGTTCGCGCGCGTCGGCACCGACCTCAACCGGCGCCGCGTCATCGGCCGGTTCTCGACGTTCCTCGAACACGTCAAGCCGAACGCCGCGGCCGGCGGCGCGCAGGTGACCCGCTACAACGCGCTGTTCCATTGGAAGGTCCCCGCCGGCCGCGAGGTCGAGGCGGGCCGCGAGGTTGGGCGCCACTACATCATGACGCACGCCTATTGGCGAGAAGGTGGACCGGAGTTCAAAGGCGTCAACATCATGGGCGTCGCTCACGGAACCGACAAGGCGATGGTTCTCGCGCACAAGGCCGCGATCGACGATCACCTGCGCGAGGCCGGGATCGCGTTCGACTATACCAACGTGTTCTGGGGCGGACGGAGCGAGATCAAGCCTTCCGAGATCGCGCCCGCGGCGTTTGCCGACTTTTGCTCCCGGCACGGAATCGACCCGGAGACGATGCGCTGAGATGATATCGAAGATGGCCGCAGCGGGGGCGCTTCTAGCGCTCGCTCTTTCCGCATGCACGAGGGTCGGCGAAACGGGCGCGACGGCGCCGGGCGCTTTGCCCGGGCCGCAAGGCTCGAACGATCGGCTCGTCGTCGGAACGATCTCCGATCCGAAGAACCTCAACCCCGCGTTCGCCTCCGCCACGCCGACCCTCGAACTCTCCGCCTTGCTGTTCAGCTACGCGGTGCGGTACGACGACCATGCAAAGCCCGTCCCCGACGCGGTCAGCGAAGTGCCGAGCCTTGCGAACGGCGACGTCTCCCGGGACGGTCTCACGATCAAGTACAAGCTGCGCCATGGGATCGTGTGGCACGACGGGATCGGCGAGCTGACCTGTGCCGACATGCGGTCGACCTGGAAGATGATGGTGAATCCGAAGAACATCATCGACACGACCGTCGGCTGGGATGCGATCAAGGACCTCGACTGCCGCGATCCCTACGTCGCCGTCGTGCACATGAAGCACGTCTACGCGTGGTTCCTCCAGCAATTGTGGGGGGTGAACGGCAACTCGCCGATCCTGCCCGCGCACATCATCGACAAGTACAACGACAACCAGGGCAGCATGAACCAGGCGCCGTTCAACTCGGCCCCGGTCGGGAGCGGCCCGTACAAGTTCGTCTCGTGGGAGCGCGGCAACCAGATCCGGTTCGAAGCGAACCCGAAGTATTTCATGGGCAAGCCGAAGATCGCGGAGATCGTGTATAAGATCATCCCCGACGGCAATACGCTCGCGACCCAGGTGGCGACGCACGAGATTGCGGTCGCCTGGAATCTTCCGACGAGTCAGTACGCGCGCGTGAAGGACGTCGCCGGCGTCAAGGCGATCGCACCGGTCGTCTACATCTTCGATCACTTCGACTTCAACCTGACCCGGCCGCTCTTCGCGGATATCCGCGTCCGGCGCGCGCTGACGTACGCCCTCGATCGGCCCGGGATGCTGGAGAAGGTCCAGCACAATCTCGGCGAGCTCTCGCCGACGTTCCTGGACCCCTCGCTCTACCCCGACGCTTACGACCCGACGGTCATGAAGTATCCGTACGATCCGGCGAAAGCGCGCGCGCTCCTCGACGAGGCCGGCTGGAAGGCCGGAAAGGACGGGATTCGCGTGAAGAACGGTCAGCGGTTGAGCTTCGAGCTCTCGAATCAGGTCGAGTCGACGACGGGGCACCTCCTGGAGACTCAGGCACAAACGTTTTGGCACGCGATCGGTGCCGAGGCCGTCATCAAGAACTATCCCGGCAGCTTGTTTTTCGACCAGACGGTGAACGGTGTGCTCGCCGGCGGCAAGTACGACGTCGCGCTCTACGCCTGGGTCGGCGCGGCGGAGATCGACCAAAGCGCGATCTACTCGGGCCACTTCATGCCGCCGCACGGACAGAACTACCCGCATTGGCAGAATGGGAAGGCGACCGCCGCGATGGACGACGCGAACGCCAGCATCGATCCGCAGCGGCGAATCGCCGACTACAAGATCGTGCAGCAGGAGTTCGCGAAGGACGATCCCTCGGTGATCCTGTGGTTCCGCAAATTCGTCATGACATACCCGACCGCGCTCAAGAACTTCTCCGCGACCCCGGTGATCACGACGCCGTTCTGGAACCCCTGGGAGTACACGTATTAGCCGGGTAGTGCGGCGCGGGCTCGCGCTCGCGCTTGCCGTCGCGGCAATCTCCGGGTGCACCGCCCAGCGTATCGGCGCCGGGCCCGCGGACGGCCGCCATGCTTGGACGATGCCGCACGTTCTCCGTTACGCGACCGGCGAAGACATCGTCGGGCTCAATCCGCATCTCAACCAGCAGCTGACGCTCTCGCTCATGAGCTCGCTGACGATGGCGTGGCTGGTCCGCTACGACCGTCGCAACCGG
>JAQBPM010000173.1 GCA_028287525.1 Vulcanimicrobiota bacterium
ACTTCCGCTTCGGCAAGTTCGTCCAGAACTTCGGTCGCGCGTATTACTTTCTTCCCGGCCCGTACGCCAGAGACTTCACGGAAGAAGCCGAACAGGGATATGAACCCGCCGACATGATCGGCGCGGAATGGATCCATGTCTTCAATAAGGAGAGCGGCGGCTGGAGCCAGCTCTCCGCTTCCGCCTTTTTCGTGGACCGAACGTTTCTTCACCTGAGCTACCCGTACAACGAGGGGATGATCCGCTACGGGGACGGCGGTGTGGGGAACACGCGCTTGCCTGAGAATTTGATGTTGACCTATGACAACATCAATAGACCCGTCGGCAATTGGGGGCACCTCACATGGCAAGCCAGCGTGATCCGGTGGGGCAGGAGCTATGCTGCGGAACGC
Source organism: Vulcanimicrobiota bacterium (assembly GCA_028287525.1). Lineage (GTDB taxonomy): Bacteria > Vulcanimicrobiota > Vulcanimicrobiia > Vulcanimicrobiales > Vulcanimicrobiaceae > Vulcanimicrobium. Next base: position 393 of record JAQBPM010000173.1, read on the forward strand.
AGCGAGTTCTGGAGCACGCTCGGTGCAGACCTTACGATCCCCGTTCGGGGCTCCGTGGACGACACGCTTCGCGGCCGATACGCGCAGTGGCGGCTGTATGTGGAAGGCGCTCGGCGCAACAACTTTCAAGGCGTCGCCGGCCGGGCACGCGACTTCCTCAGTGCGGCGGCGGAATTCCGGAGCGGACCGTGGATCGCCGACCTCACGACAAGCCACCGCTGGACGAGCGACCGCGTGAATCCGCTTCAGAAGGACGAATTCTACACCGCCAGCCTTGGTTACGCGCTGCGATCACAGACCGTGCCGGCGATCAGCCTCACTCACGAACGGGTGGGCCCGGTTCAAGGGACATACTTCGGCATAACCATCACGCAGACGCTGACGACGTGCAGCCGCTGTACACCCAAGGGACGCGCCTACTGATGCGCGGAACACCGGGGACTCTGGTATGGCACCAGCTTCACGCCGCGCTTCGGATGGTAAGAGCGGACCCAGCAGACCTTTCCCTCGCTTGAAAGCTCCGTCATGTAGGACCGGCTTCGCCGCCTGCGAACCTCGAACGGGACGTGTTGCGTATCTCCGTGTTCGGGGGCGCTCGCCTCGAATACGACGGTGACCCGCACGCGTTCCGCGCGTCGCTCCCGGCAATCGCTCTTCTCGGATATCTCGTCCTCCATCGCGGCGTTCGTCTGCAGAGATCGTCCGTGGCGTTCGCGATGTGGCCGGACGAACCGCAAACGGCTGCCTTCGCGCACCTGCGCCGTGCGCTCTTCACCCTGAACGAGGCGCTGCCGCGTTCCAACGACGAGCGATGGATCTTCGCCGACAAACGCACGCTGCAGTGGAACCCGAACGTGATGGTCTGGCTCGACGTCGCCGAGTTCGAGCGTCTCTCCACCGGCCTCGGGACGCAGACGGCGGCGGTCGAACTCTACGCCGGGCCGGTCTTGCCTGACGTTCACGACGAATGGATCGAGGCGACGCGCGAGCGGCTCCACGCACTCTACCTCGACACGTTATCATCGCTGGTCGAGGGTTCGTTGCTCGACGGCGACGATCGCGTCGCTCTGCGCTACGCGCAGCGGCTGCTGCTCGCCGATCCGTTCCGCGAGGACACGGTGCGAACCACGATGCGGCTGCGCGCACGGCTCGGCGACCGCGCTGGCGCGCTGCAAATCTATCGCGAGTTCGAGGAGCGGCTTACGCGCGAGCTCGGTGTCGATCCCGACGCGCAAACGCGCGAACTCTTTGAGAGCATCGCGTCGGAGCCGGCCGCGCCGCGTGCGCGGCAACCGAACTTGCCGAAGGAAACGACCTCCTTCGTCGGCCGCGAATCCGATATCGCGGGCATCAAACGAATCCTCAACGAGGGTGCACGGTTCGTGACGATTCTCGGACCCGGCGGCATCGGGAAGAGCCGGCTCGCCCTCGAGACCGCGCGTGCCGTCCTGCCCAATTTCGAAGACGGCGCGTGGCTCGTGGAGTTCGCGCAAATCTCCGACCCGCGCTTGGTCCTCGACGAAGTCGCGCGGATCTTCGGCGCGCAAGGAGCAACGGTCGACGAAGTCAAGCAGTCGCTGAGCCGGTTTCTGGAAACGAAACGCGCGATCGTCGTGCTCGATAATTGCGAGCACCTTTCCGCGCAGATCGCTTGCCTTCTCGAGGAGCTGCTCCCGGCGTGCAAGGACGTTTGCGTCCTCGCGACGAGCCGCGAGCGGTTGCGCATCGATGCCGAGTGGACGTATTCGCTCGGTCCGCTCCAGGTTTCCGACGCGATCGAGCTGTTCGTTCGCCGCGCGGGTGCCTTCACGAGCGGACGGTTCGAGCTCACGCCACAGAACCGCGATGCGATCGCCGAAATCGCACGCCGCACCGAAGGCGTTCCGCTTGCGATCGAACTCGCCGTCCCGTGGCTACGCGTCCTCGATGCCGGCCAGCTCGCCGCACGGCTTCAGGACCGTTTCGGGGTCCTCGTCAGCGACAGCCGATCGACGCCGGCGCGGCATCGACGGCTCGTCGCGGTCATCGATTGGAGCTACGACGTACTCTCCGCGACGGAGCGCGAGGTCTTCAAACGCCTTGCGGTGTTCCCGGGGACGTTTACGTTCGAGGCTGCCGCAGCGCTCGACGCGGAGACTTCCGAGATCGACCTCATGGCGCACATCGCCGTGTTGATCGACAAGTCGCTCGTAATGCCGGCGGGCTCGGACGAACGCAGGCGCTTTCTGCTTTTGGACACGATCCG
>JAQBPM010000183.1 GCA_028287525.1 Vulcanimicrobiota bacterium
GCGTTCGAGTGCGTGAGGAACGGGCGCGCCGTCGCGCCGCCCGCGATCGTCAGCAGCGTCGGCGTCTCGACCTCGTAGAAGCCCTGCGCGTCGATGAAGCGCCGCATCTCGGCGATGATCTTCGAGCGCGCGATCATCACGTCGCGCACCGCCGGGTTCACGATCAGGTCGACGTAGCGCCGGCGATACCGCTTCTCGACGTCCTGCAGGCCGTGCCACTTGTCCGGCAGCGGCTGCAGCGACTTGCCGATCACCTCGAGCGAACGGACGTAGAGCGACAGCTCGCCGGTCTTGGTCCGGAACGCGAAGCCGCTCGCGCCGACGATGTCGCCGCGCTCGATCTCCTTTGCGATCGCGAAGGCCTCTTCGCCGACGTCGTTCTGGCGAACGAAGAGCTGGAAGCGTCCGGTGCGGTCGTGCAGGTCAAAGAAGATGACCTTCCCCTGTCCGCGCGCCGACATGATGCGTCCGGCGAGCGACCACGTCTCCGCCTCGGCGCGCCCCTGCTCGGGGAGGTCGGCGTACTTCGCCGCCAAGTCGGCGGCGTGCGCGGTGACGTCGTAGCGGGTCGCCGAAAACGGATCGACCCCGCGCTCGCGCAGCGCGGCGAGTCTGGCACGCCGTGCCGCGACGAGATCGCTCATGCGCTACGAGGCCTTTTTGGTTTTCTTGGGGTCCTTGTTGATCGACTCGATCTTGTATTTCATCTGACCGCGCGGCGTGGTGACGTCGACCGTCTCGCCCTTCTTGCGGCCCATGAGCGCGCGCCCGAGCGGCGACTCGTTCGAGAGCCGCGCGTTCTTCGGATCGGCCTCCGCCGAACCGACGATGGTGAACTCGTGGCCGGTCTTCGAGACCGTCTCGACGACCTTGATCGTCGCGCCGAGGTGCACTTCATCGGCGACGTAGTCGCTCGCGTCGATGACGCGCGCGTTGCGGATCATCGATTCGAGCTTGAGGATGCGGCCTTCGACGAAGGCCTGCTCTTGCTTCGCATCCTCGTACTCGGCGTTTTCCGAGATATCGCCGAATTCTTTGGCCTGCCGAATGCGTTCGTTGACCTCGCGCCGGTGCACGGTTTTCAGGTCGTCGAGCTCGTCTTCGAGCTTTTTCAGACCATCGCGGGTCAAAACGATTTCTTTGTCGTTCAAAAGCGACTCCCGAGAGATGCTCCAGCCCCGGCTTTCGACGCACGGCGGACCGTGCGGCCTCTCCAGACGGCCAGGGGAAGCCCGATGATTGCGGAGACGGCGATAAAAACCCTGGGTGACGGCTCCTCATGAAGGAACCCGGCGACGAGGACAAAGGTTAGCGCCAGCGCCGCCACGCCCGGCAGGACGACCCCGGTCCAGCGCTTGTCCCGTTCGCGCGCGAACAGCCGCACGGCCGCTGCGGCGCTCATCGTGAAGAGCACGCCGAGGAACCAGGACGTCCCCTGGAGCGCGATCGCGAAGGCCGTGCCGGCGGTCGCCCAGAGCCCGGAGGCAAGACAAAACGCCGTCGAGAGGCCCGTGACCAGCAGGATTGCAGCCGCCGGCTCGCCGCGCCGGTCCAGGCGGCCGAGCACGGGCGGGAGCAAGCCGTCGCGACCCATCGCGTACACGCTGCGCGTGAGGTAGACGAGGGTCGTCTGCAGCGTCGCGGCGATCGAGACCAGGACCGTCACGCTCAGCAGCGGCCGCCACGCCCCGCCGAGCAAGCCGCCGACGTACGCCAGCGCATCGGCTTGATGGGCCTCGAAGCCGGCCGGCGAGCCGATCCGCGTGAAGCCGAGCGTCGCGGCGATGAGCAAGGCCCCCGTCACCAGCAGTCCGCCCAAGCCGCCGGCGCCGGGCACCGACGCATCGCCCTTCGACTCTTCCGCGGCGGACGCGGAGACTTCCCAGCCGTCGACCATCCAGATCCCGACGACGATCGCGCCGAGGATCCCGGCCCAGCCGGGCGCGGACGACGTGAAGGCAACCGCGTCGGGGCGCGGGTGCGCCGCCGAGAGAATCGCAGCGCCGGCCACGACGACGATCTCGGCGGCCAGCAGCGCGAACGCCAGCATCGCCGTCGGCCGCAGGCCGTACCAGAGCAGCAGCGCGCAGCCGATCGTCCACGCGCAACCGACGGCGGCGACGGCCAAGCCGTTGGACGCGGCGCCCGGCGCCAGCAAATCGAGCGTATACGCGCCGGCCGGCAGCGCGGTCGCGAGGACAGCGAACACGTTCGCGACGAGCAGCACCCAGGCGCCGTACGCACCCACCTCCGGCCCGAACGCCGCGCGGATCCACGCATAGGACGAACCCGCGTCGCGAATCCGCTCGCCCAACCGCTGATAGCCCGCAGCGATCATCGCCATCAGCACGACGACGATCGCGAGCGCGAGCCACGTCCAGCTCCCGGCGCTGGCGATCATCGCCGCCATCGTGGTGGCGAGCGAGAACGCCGGGCCCATCGCCGCCGCCGCGACGACGACCAGGTCCCGCAGCCCGAGCACGCGGCGCAGGTGCGGCTGCGTGCTCACGCTTTGCGCAGTGCCGATTTGCGATAGCCGTAGAGCGCGTAGATCGCGACGCCGACCAGGAACCAGATCGCGAAGCGCAGCCAGGTCAGCGGCGCCAGACCGCCGACGGTCAGCCACGTGCACAGCGCGATCCCGATGGCGGGAACCGCGATCGGACCGAACGGGACGCGAAACGGCCGCTTGACCTCGGGATGCGTGAAGCGCAGCGTCATGACGCCCGCGCACACGATCACGAATGCCGAGAGCGTTCCGATGTTGACGAACTCGAGCAGCACGCTCAGCGGAACGCCGAGCGCCAGCACCGCCACGACGATCCCGGTCGACATCGTCATGATCAACGGCGTGCGCGTGCGCGCGTTCACCGCGCCGAACGCGGGCGGCAGCAGCCGGTCGCGCGACATCACGTAAAAGATGCGCACCTGGCCCAGCAGCGAGATCAGCATCGAGGCGCTGGTCCCGGTGACCGTTCCCACCAGGACGAGCGCGAAGAGCCACGGGTTGTTGCCCGCATGCGTGACCGCATCGAGCAAGCCGGAGTTCGTGTCGATCTTGTCCCACGCCACGACGCCGACGGCCACCGCGGCGACCGCCGAGAACAGCACCGCGCCGATGACGAGCGAGCCGATGATCGCGCGCGGCACGTCGCGCTGCGGGTTCACGGCCTCCTCGCTCGCGACCGTCACCGTGTCGAAGCCGATGTACGCGAAGAAGACGGCGGCCGCGCCGGTCACAATTCCGCCCAAGCCGAGCGGCGCGAACGGATGGTACGCGTGCGGATGGATCGCACCGGCGACCCCGCCGACGAAGGCGAAGAGCGCGACGAGCTGCACGACGACGAGCACCACGTTGGTCGCCGCCGACTCGCGGATCCCGATCGACAGAATCACCGAGAGCACGACGATCGTCAAAAACGCGAGCAGGTCGACCTGCGAGTGCGCGAAGTCGAGCGCTCCGCCCGGCGCCACGATGTTCGCGGTCTGCGCCCACGCGGGCAGCGTCACGCCCATTCGGCCCATGAGCTGCTGCAGCGCGCCCGAGAACGTCGCCGCGAGCGGCGCGACGCTGATTCCGTACTCGAGGATCAAGTCCCAGCCGATCACCCACGCGACGACCTCGCCCAGCGCCGCGTAGGCGTACGTGTACGCGCTGCCGGCGACCGGCACCATCGACGCGAGCTCCGCATAGCACAACGCGACGAAGAAGCACGTCACGCCCGAGAGGCCGAACGCCGCGATTACCGCCGGCCCGGCGGCGTGCGCGCCGGTGCCGACGGTCGTGAAGATGCCGCCGAGCATCGTCCCGAGGCCCACCGCGATGAGCGCTTTCACGCCGAGGACGCGCCGCAGCGGCACCCCATCGGAGGGCAGGCGTTCGCGATCGTGCGCCTGGCGCGCGAACAGGTTGCGAATCAGCGACAAGGTTCTATGCGGCCTGGAATTCGATCACGCGCGGCTTGAGATCGAGCTCGCGCAAGAGCCTTCGGTAGTCGTCCTCGGTGACGTCGACCCACTTCTTCCCCAGCAGCGCGACCAGCGCCGCCTCGACGACGTTCGTCCCGAACGAACGGCCGCCGAAATCCGGCGTCGTCGTCACGAGCCGCGCGATCCCGCGCTCGCGCAGGAAGTCGACGTCTTTCGCGGTGACGGTGTTGGTGAGGATCGTCTTCCCGTCGAGCCGGTCGGGCATGAACTGCCGCATGAAGTGGAAGTCGCCCGCGATGATCTCGGCGTCCTCGTAGTATTCCGGATACTTGGGCTGCGGCGCGCGATCTTGCTTCTTGCCGGTCGGGTAGAAGAATTGGAACGGCAGCTTGCAGGCGTCGGGAAGATACCGGCGCGCCATCTCTTCGAACTCGTCGAGCCCGCGCACCGGCCGGTCGAGATCGAGCGCGAAGATGAAGTCGCCGAAGATCACGTCGGCGCCGGCCTGCACGAGCGCCTGTGCCATGCCGAAGCGGTCGAGCGCGCTGACCATCAGCACGCGCTTTCCGCGCAGCTCGATGCCGAGCGACTCGTGCATGAACGCGATCGCCTGCCGCTCGAGCGTGTTCTTCAAACCGCTGCCGTCGACGACCGGCGTCTGCTTCACCGCCTCGAGCAGCCGGACGCCGTCACGCAGCGCGTAGCGGTCCTT
>JAQBPM010000194.1 GCA_028287525.1 Vulcanimicrobiota bacterium
ATCAGACTCCGGCGCATGGGCGCCAAGAAGCAGCCGACGTACCGTTTTGTTGTGGCTGATGCTCGGTCGCCGCGGGATGGGAAGTTTTTGGAAATTCTGGGGCATTACAATCCTCGGACCGAGCCGAAGACGCTCGTCGTGAACCAGGAGAAGGTCAAGGAATGGCTCGCCAAGGGCGCGCAGCCTTCGGATCCGGTTCGTCGTTTGTTTGCGGAATTGGGCCTCGTGGAACGCGGACCGATTTCGGAAGTCAAGCGCCAGCCCAAGCAGAAGAAGTCGTAAGCAGGCGTTCGGCGTGAGCGCGTTCGACGACGAATTCGGTCTTTTCGGCGACGAGGCTGCGACGCCGGAAGAAGAACGTACCTCGACGCTCGGTGCGCGGCGCATCGCTTCGGACGAAGCGGCGCACGACGACATCGAGCCGGAAGATGAACGTCCGCGTCGCGGACGGCGCGATCGCACCGGCGGCGGTGCCGCAACTGGCGACGACGGGGACAAGCCGCGGCGGTTCCGGCGCGACTCGCCCGATCGCGGAGCGCGCAAGACGGACGATCCGGCGAAAGCGCAGGAGCGCGCGCTGGATCTGCTCGGGTTCCTCGCGCGCAAGCTCGTGTCCAAGCCTGACAACGTTTTGGTCGAAGAGGTCGAGACGGAGAAGGGTCCGGTTGTCGAGCTGGTCGTTGAGCACGAAGACCTCGGCAAGGTGATCGGTCGCAGCGGGCGCGTTGCGCAGGCATTGCGGACGCTCGTGCGCGCGAGCGCCGAGGGCCGCATCAGCATCGACATCATCTCGTTCGAAGATGAAGTGCTCGAAGCCGAAGCGGAACACGCGGGCGAAAAGAACATCGCCAAGAGCGAAGACGACGCCGACTGACGCCAATGCCGGCCGGGTGGCCGGCGTGTTCGGGTTGCGCGGCGAGTTGAAGGTCGCGCCGACCCGGATCGGTGCCGATGCGCTCGCGACGGGCGTCACGCTGCGTGCGACGCTGCGTGATGGTTCCGCGCGCACGCTGCGCGTTCGCGCGATGCGGATGCACAAAGAGCGGCCGCTGGTGCATTTCGAAGGCGTCGACGATGCGAACGCAGCCGACGCGCTGGTCGGTGCGACGCTCGCGATCGATCGCGCCGACGTCGTGCTGGCCGAGGGCGAATATCTCGACGACGATCTCGTCGGGTGCATCCTGGTCGACGAACCGGGGACGACCCTCGCCACGGTCACCGGCGTCGAACACTACCCGGCGCAGGACGTCTTGCTGGTCGCCCTTCCCGGCGGAAAACGCGGAATGGTCCCGATGGTCGGGGCGTTCATCAAGACGATCGACATCTCGGCGCGCCGCATCACGGTCGACCTGCCGGTCGGCCTGCTGGATGACCGCGAGGCTGAGCAGGCCTGACTAGGGACGCTCTACGGCAAGCTGCTTTTCGAAGAAGACACTCGTCGCGATCGCTTGAGGCGCCATCAAGGCATATTCGCCAAAGGCGCCACAACGTCGAAATCCGGTACGCTCGTAAAGCCGTATCGCGGCGAACTGTTGCGCTCCCGTCTCCAAACGCAGCACGTCGAGGCCGTTCTCGTTCGCCTCCAATTCAATTCGTGAGAGCAATGCACGTGCGATTCCTCGGCCGCGCGCGTTATCGCGCACGTACATGCGCTTGACTTCTCCGAACGTCCTGAACAAGGCAACGCCGCCGCAGCCCATCGCGACACCATCGAGCCGTGCGATAAAGAACCGTACATGCGGTTGGAAGATCGCGCCCACTGGCAATCCGTGCCGTTGGTCCGGAGAATACTCCCGCGCCAGCGTTCGATCGAGCTCGTCGATCAAGTGCCGTACTTCGTCCGTTGCAGTTTCCACGACTTCGATCGTGATTGCGTCCATGTCGATGGCCTCCAGATCGCCCAGCTCTGGGCCTCGCGTTCTAGCGGTGGCGCCCGCGCCTCGGGGGGTTGAGGTAGGCGCCGACGGCGGCGTCGACGGCCCGTTCGACGGCGACCTGGCTCGCTTGCGGGCCGGCGGCATCGTTGCTGTAGGAGCCGTGCCAGATCACCTTGCCCGCGCAGTCGGCGGCGGTCAGGTCGAAGGTTGCGCCCACGTTGCCGTTTGCCGCGCCACGGGTCGAGAGCGTGCCGCTGAGCACGGCGTCGCGCGGATGGTCGACGCAGGCGATCGCGCTGGAGGCGACCTGCTCCGCGTGGGTCCGCTCCGCGACCCGGGAAGTTGCGATGTCGCGGAGGGCGGCGTCGGCGGCGCCGCCCACGGGAACCATCGCCCGGCCGGTGGCGCTCACCGTTGAGGCGGCGGCGGGCGACGGCGGGGCGGTGGCGGCCGTCTGCGCGGCGATCGGCTTCGGGGTGGGCGTCACGTTGATGAGGGCCGCGGCCGGTGCGGTGGCGGCGGCGGTTGGCGCGGCACTGGGGTTTGCGGTCGCGGCGGCGGTCTTTTTCTTGCGGCCGAAGAGCTTCCCGAGGTTCGTCTGTGCTTCTTTGGCCGGCTGGGGCGTCGGGCTGGCGGCGGGCGGGGGCGTGCCGATCGAGGAGTATGCGCGGTTCGCGTGCCGCGCGATGAAGAGCGCTAGGTCGTCGCCTTGACCGGCCGCCTCAGCGTAGGTGCTCAGTTGGGCCGTGTTGCTGAAGACGACGATCCCGGTCGCGGCGCTGACGACCTGTTCGACGACCGAGACACCGTTGCCGAGCGACGAGATGAAGCCCGCGATGTAGTAGTCGGCGTTGCTGCCGCGCGCGACCGCGAGAAAGTCCTTGCGCTCGGTTCCCGGCGGCGGGGGGATTACCGTGACGGTGCCGGTCTCCGACATCCGCGTCGCGATGATCGTCGCCAAGCGGGAACTGGCCTCGCGGTCGATCTGACTGCCGTTCGCGGTGAACGGGAAGACGACGACCGTCGGCTTGGTTGAGAACGCGGGCGGGGTTGCCGCGATCAGCGGCAGGCCCAGGCACGCGAAGAGG
>JAQBPM010000208.1 GCA_028287525.1 Vulcanimicrobiota bacterium
TACGGCCCGCTCTGCAACGGCGCGACGAGCGTCATCTACGAAGGCACACCGGATTATCCCGACAAGGACCGCCTCTGGGAGATCGTCGAGCGCTACGGGGTCACCATTCTCTACACCGCGCCGACCGCGATCCGCACGTTCATGAAATGGGGCACCGAATACGTCGAGAAGCACGACCTCTCGTCGCTGCGGCTCCTCGGAAGCGTGGGCGAGCCGATCAACCCGGAAGCGTGGATGTGGTATCACACGTACATCGGCGGCGGACGCTGCCCGGTCGTCGACACGTGGTGGCAGACCGAGACCGGCGCGATCATGATTACGCCGCTGCCGGGGATCACGACGCTCAAGCCCGGCTCCGCGACGAAGCCGTTCCCCGGTATCCAAGCCGATCTGGTCAACGACGCCGGTGAGTCGGTACCGCTCGGCGGCGGCGGATACGTCGTGCTGAAGCGTCCGTGGCCCGCGATGCTGCGCGGCATCTACGGCGACGACGAGCGCGATACGCAGACGTACTGGTCGAAGTTCCCGCACAGGTACCTCGCCGGCGACGGCTGCAAGCGCGACGAGGAGGGCGACTACTGGTTCCTCGGGCGCATCGACGACGTAATGAACGTCAGCGGTCATCGCATCTCGACGACCGAGGTCGAGTCGGCGCTGGTCGATCATCCCGCCGTCGCCGAAGCCGCCGTCGTGGGCCGCACCGACGAGATCACCGGTCAGGCGATCTGCGCCTTTGTCAGCCTCAAAGCGGGGTTCACCGGCTCGGAGCAATTGGCCAACGAGCTGCGCGACCACGTCGCCGAAAAGCTCGGGAAGTTCTGCCGCCCGAAATACCTGACGTTCACCCAAGAGCTCCCGAAGACGCGCTCGGGAAAAATCATGCGCCGCCTCCTGCGCGACATCGCCGAAGGCCGCATGCTCGGCGACACCACGACCCTCGCCGACTCATCCGTCGTCGCCGAACTCCAACAACGCGCCCAAACCGAAGGTTCGAAAGAAGACTAATCCCCAATGTCATGCTGACAAAGAAGCCGTCTAATCGCCCAGGCCGAGGCTTGTGCGGGTCGGCATGACAACGCCGTTTTCGATGTCGTGCACCGAGGCGGGTGGGTAGCCGACGCGCGCGCTGCCGCTGGCCTGCCACGCCTCGACGATGAGGTCGCGCATCTCCGCGGCGCCGGCGGCGAGACGATCGAGGACCAGGGTCGTCGCTTCGGGTGAATGTCCGTCGATCCCGCCGGCGGCTTCGAGGCGGTAGACGGCCGGAACGAAACTCTCGGTCGTGGCGAGATACGCGCCGACCTGCGCGAGGATCGGATCGTTCGACGCCGCCGCTGCCGGCAGGCGCGCCGCGACGAGGTCTTCCGTCGCGACCGCCCGCACGAGCGCCGTCTCGAAGCGCGAGTGAATCGTGGTGGAGTTCGAAAAGTTTCGCGGGTTGGGATACGCCGTGTGCGCCCCGTTCCAGCCGTTGAAGTGCACGCTCACGTGGAGCGGCTGCGACGCATCGGCGACGAAATGGCCCCAATACCCGATATCGCGCAGCGTGAGCGCTTCGCGGATACCGCGATCGAAGTGGAAGAACGCGCGCTCGTCGGCCGTCGACGCCTTCGTCTCGCCGACGACGTCGACGCGCCAATAGGCCAGGTCGCGCACGATGTGCTGCCAGCCGTCGGCGATCGAGTACGGCAAGTAGCCCTGCGCGTAGCCGTCGGTCGGCGGTGACGCGGAGGCCAGCGCGCGATCGTACATCCGGCGGTCCTCCGGCAGCGCGTTCAGCCGCGCCATTCCGGCGATCGTCCCGTCGTCACCGGCGTCGACGTAATGCGCCGGGTTGTCGTCGTCGTCGAGCGGCTTGCCCGCACCCTTGATGCGATCGGCCTCGGGCCCAAGCAGCGCGATCTCGTCATGAGCGGCCGCCGACCGCAGAAACGGCGGAACCGAGTCGGGCAGCGCGCGGACGGCGGCCCCGTTTACGATGCGGTGTCCCTGCGCGCCCCATGCGGACGCGGGCAGCGGAGTGACGAGCGCCGCGGCGCAGAAGAAAGCGAGCAACGGTCGAACGCGCATAAGCGCTCGTTCGCTTGCCCTCGACGGCGTCCCCTGCGGCTATTTGCGCTCGTTTGCCGAGATGCTGATCTCCGTCGGGCGGCGCAGATTTTGAAACGCGCCGCACGCGCAGGAATGCCAATCTTCGACGATCGCGGTTCTCGGCCGATCGCCGGGATACAGATAGCGCGCGACACGCCGGCCTACGACCACGCGACCGCAATGCCAGCAGGACGCGTCGTGAGCGCCAGGCGGAGAAGTCCGGAGCTCGACGCGGTCCATATTCTGGTTAACGTCCGCGCGCGAAGCTAAGACGAGCGTGCTCCGTCACACCTCGCGAAAGAGTTCGTCCAGGGCGCTCAGATCGCGGATGCGTGTTGCCGGCGGCAGCGCGTCGACGATCGTCGCTCCGTAGCCCATCGACGCGGCGCGTCCGTCGAGCAACGCGACTACCCCTCGGTCGGTCGTCGAGCGGATGAGCCGCCCGAAGCCTTGCTTCAAGCGAACGATGGCGCTGGGGATCATGTAGTGCTCGAATCCCGAGCGGCCTTTGGCCTCGAGTGCCGCGAGGCGCGCGGCAACCAACGGCTCGCCCGGCGACGGAAACGGAAGCCGGTCGATCACGACGCACGAGAGCGCGTCGCCGACGACGTCGATCCCCTCCCAAAAGGTTCCGGTCGCGAACAGCACCGCGGCTTTGGTGGAGCGGAACCACTCCAGCAGCGCCGTCCGCGGCAGCTCTCCCTGCACCTTAACCGGAAACGCGAGACGGTCGCGCAGCAGCGCGTGCACTTCGCGCAAACGCGCGTACGAGGTGAAGAGGACGAACGCGCGTCCGCCGGTGCGGTCGAGGATCTCTTCGATGAGCGGAGCGGCGCGGCGAGCGAAGTCGGCGCTCTTCGGATTCAGCGACGGCGGCGCGACGTAGAGCCGCGCCTGCTTCGCATAGTCGAACGGCGACGGCGCGACAAGTTCCTGAGCGTCGTCGATCCCGAGCGACGCCCGCAGAAAGGAGAACACGCTCTCGCCGCGTGCCTGGCGAACCCCGCTGGTGGAGATCGTCGCGCTCGTCAGCACAACGCTGCGCGTGCGCGCAAAGAGCGATGCGCGCAGGAAGTCCGCGACCTGAAAGGGCGCCGCGTTGATCTCGTAGCGCGCGTCGCCTTCGCCGCGTTCGACCCAGGCGACCGCGTCGATCTCGTCCGCCGCAACGGCGCCACTCTGGGCCTGCAGCGCCGCGCCTTCGATGCGGTCGACCGTCGCGACGTTGGCGGCGATCGCGCGCAGCGCCAGATCGCGCCGCCGCTCGGCTTCGGATTCGTTGTCGATCGGCCGGCGCAGCCCGTCCTGCCAGTGCGCGTGCACCCAGTTCTCGAGCCGGTAGAACGACTCGCGCAGCGGGGAGAGCACGTCGTGCACGCCTTCGTTCGCGGCGATCGGATAGCGATCGCCCGGAACGCCCGCCAGCGTCTGCTGCAGGCGCCGCATCCCTTCGTCGAGCTCGGCATCGTGCGCGCCCGGAATCGCGTACGTGCGATGCAGCTTGCGCATCATCCGGTTGACCGTGAGCGGCGAGAGCGTCGCGGTCAACGCGGCGGTGGCGTACTTTTCGGCCTGGTGCGCCTCGTCGAGCACGACGAAGTCGTAGGCCGGCAGGAGCGCGCCGCCGCTGACGAGATCGAGGAAGAACAGCGCATGGTTGACGACGACGACGTCGGCGAACCGCGCCGCATCGCGTTTGGCGAAAAAATGGCAGTCGGCGAACCGGCTGCAGTATTCGCCGACGCAATCGTCGGCGTCGGCGTCGAGCGTCTCCCAATCTTCGCCGCGCGGCGTGAACTCGAGTTCCGCGCGATCGCCGGTCTGCGTCTTTTCGGCCCATGCCCATAGCCGTTCGAGCGCGAGCGAGGGCGCGATCAAGCGCGCAGCGCTCTCCTTTTCGAATTTCGCCCGGCACAGGTAGTGATTGCGCCCTTTGAGCAGCACGACGCGTGCCTCGACGCCCAGCGCCTTGGTAACGAGCGGAATGTCTTTGCGAACGAGCTGCTCCTGCAGCGCAATCGTGCCGGTCGAGATCACCACGCGGGCGCCGGCGCGCAGGGCCGGCACCAGGTACGCGAGCGATTTCCCGACGCCGGTTCCGGCTTCGACGATGGTGTGCACGTTCTCGAGAAATCCGCGCTGGATCAGGTGCGCCATGCGAACCTGCCCTTCGCGCGCTTCGAAGCCCGGCAGCGCTCGCGCGATCGGACCGCCCGGGGCGAACGCGTCGTCGACCAGCTTCACTCGTGCGGCCGGTGAACCGGCTGGCCTTCTTCGGGCGGCTGTTCGACCGTCTGCACCGCGGCCGCATCGTCGGCAGGCGCGAACGCGTACGCGTACGCCGCTTCGCGTTGACGCGACGGCACCATGAAGAGTACGAGGCCTGCAACGAGGCCGGTGATGAGACCGCCGACGTGCGCCGCAGCCGAGATGCCCGGGAACGTGTAGGTGAACACGAGGTTGATCACGATGACCGGCAGCACCTGACCGATGAGCCCGCGGCCTCGCTTGCCCATGCGCAAGCCGACGGCAACGAGCGCGCCGAACAGGCCGAAAATCGCGCCGCTCGCGCCAAGCGTCGGCACGTTGAAATTGAACTCCAGCACCGCAAGTCCCGAGCCGACGATGCAGACCGCGTAGATCAGCGCGAAGCGCGTGCGCCCGTAGAGCTGCTCCACGATGTTCCCGACCTGGTAGAGCGCGAACATGTTGAGCGCGATATGCGGAATGCCGCCGTGGAGAAACGCGCCGGTGAAGATGCGCCACCATTCGCCGTGCGCGACCATCGGGCCGTAGAGAATGCCGTGCGCTACGCCGGGGCCGTCGACGCCGCCCGTGGCGAGTTCCCACACGTACGCGATCACGTTGACCGCGACGAGGATGTTCGTGAGGCTGATGCGGCTGGTCGCGATCACGCGTGGAGCGCCGGGGACTCCGTCGCGACGGCGATCGACCCGGCGAGTTCCAACGAAATCGCAGCTCGACCGGCGACTCCCTCGATGGTGATCGGGCCGCCGACCGGACCGCGTTCCACCACGTGCACGGTGGCGCCGGGACGCAGCCCTACCCGGTCGAGATAGCGCAGCGTTTCGGGCACATCTTCGACGACCTCGAGGACGCGGACGGTCGCGCCGGCCAGCGCATCCGCGAGCCGCAGCGAGAGGCGGGCAGGGACGTCGCTCAGATCGGCCGGCGGGATCGCGTGGCCGTGCGGACAGACCCGCGGATCCCCCAGCACGGCGACCAGACGTTCTTCGACTCGCTCCGAAATCGCGTGCTCGAGCCGGCACGCCTCCTCGTGGACTTCGTCCCACGGCATGCCGAGGATCTGGTGGAGGAACACCTCGGCCAGCCGGTTCCGGCGGATCACGCGCACGGCGACGCCGAGGCCCCGCCGGGTGAGCGAAGCCTGGCCGCGCGCCTCGTACGTGAGGTATCCGTCCGAGGCAAGCTTCTTGAGCATTCCGGAGACGGAGGCCGGTGCAACGCCGAGATCTGCCGCCAAACCGGACGTTGTGACACCTGGGCCTTCCCGCTCCAAGCGATAGACGGCCTCGAGATACTCCTCGGTATGCTCCTCGAAATGGGTGTGGCCGGCCATGCTTCTACGGACTTCGACTCAGGACGGCGGAGTTCCGGGACCGTTCGAACTTTTCGCGCAGCGCCGCCTTCGTGGACTCCGGCGCGAACGACGCGTCGATCGCGTTGCGGGCAAAACGAACGACCGCGTCATCGCCGAACGCTTCGGCGACCCACCGATACTCGTCGAGTAGGGTCGTGCCGAACATCGCCGGATCGTCGGCGTCGATCGTGATGACGCAGCCCGCCGCGTCGAGGGCGCCGAGCGGATGCGCCGCGTGTGCCGGAGCCGCGCCGGTCAGGCGATTCGAGGTCGGACAGACCTCGAGCGGGATTCCTCGCTCGGCGAGGAGGGCGACGACGGCCGGATCCTCGATCGCGCGGACTCCGTGCCCGATGCGCTCGGCCTGGAGCACCTCGACGGCGGTGCGCACGCTGGCCGGCCCCGCAGCCTCCCCGGCGTGGACGACCCCGTGCAGCCCGCCCTCGCGCGCGATCGCGTAGGCTCGCTCGTAGCGTTCGGGCGGGTAGTTGGCCTCGTCGCCGCCCAGACCGACCCCGATCACGCCCAGATCACGCAGGGCGACCGCCTCACGGGCGGACGCCTCGGCCTTCTCGACGCCGAAGTTCCGGGTCAAGTCGGCGATGAGCGCGACCTCGATGCCGAGCGGCCCGCCGGATTCGTCGAGCGCCGCCCGGATCGCCTCGACCGTCGCGCGCACGTCGAGCGTCTTGTGAAAGAACGTCCAGACCGAGGGCGAGACGAAAATCTCCGCGTAGGCGACGCCCTGCGCCGCGGCGTCGACAACGTAGTCGCGCGCGATGCGCGCGAAGTCGTCCGGCTCGCGCAGCGTCTCGGCGACCTTCGCAAAGAGGAGCAGGAACTCACCGAACGTCGAGAAGGCATACGTGCGCGCCGGATCGGCTCGGTCGCCTAGGTCGACCCGATACTTCGCCGCGAGTGCGCGAAACGTCGCAGCGCGCACGGTTCCCTCGAGGTGGCAATGCAGCTGGACTTTGGGCAACGTCGAAAGGTCGATCGCCATCGTTGACATTGCTTCGACCGCCGTCGTATACTTACCGTCGCCCGTCGCGGGGTGGAGCAGTCCGGTAGCTCGTCGGGCTCATAACCCGAAGGTCACAGGTTCAAATCCTGTCCCCGCAACCAACTACAGGTCTGGAAAGTGCAAGCTTTCTGGACCTGTTTCGTTTCCGCGGCAGGCCTTCAGGTCCAGACACGTGTCGATGAGCCTGAAGGCTGGACGAGCCAAATGCTGACCGCGTGGCGGCGCAAGATTTGATCTCGAAGAGCGGGCGAGATTGAAGCCACAAGACACGTTCGTCTGTCCTCGGCGAACACAAAACGGAACGACCACCGACAAACTCGTCAGATATTCGCAACGCGGCATTTGAGACCGTCTCGAACATATCGGAATCCGGCGCGAGCATGTTTGACTACGACTCGAAGACAACTCAGGACGTCCTGAATGTCTTTCGAACCGACGGTATCGAGCGTTACCAGCAGTTTCGTGCGCATTGACGACGGCCGGCGGTAACGT
The DNA here is from genome assembly GCA_028287525.1 of Vulcanimicrobiota bacterium. Taxonomy (GTDB): domain Bacteria; phylum Vulcanimicrobiota; class Vulcanimicrobiia; order Vulcanimicrobiales; family Vulcanimicrobiaceae; genus Vulcanimicrobium. The sequence goes on from JAQBPM010000208.1 coordinate 7,230, forward strand.
ATCCAAGGTCTGCGCGACGAAGACGCTCGTCGGGAATCGCTACCTGCGATACATTGCCGCATACCGTTGGCCGAACGGCTCAACACCCCGGCCCTGACGTGCAGGGCGGCCTTCCGGCGACTCGTTCGACGCTGCAGTGCAAAATGTACGAACGTCTCGCAAGCCCAATATACAGTTTTCCGAGGGGAGGTTCCGTTGCACGCTGCGCTTAGGATCGCGTTCGTTCTCGTACTGCCGGCGTTGACGCTCGGCGGGTGCGGCGGCACGGGGACGACGGACGACTGCCACATCAGCGTCGATTGCAGCGTCATGCCATTTCCGTCGTCCCAGAACCGCACGGCCTCAGCGCGAGCGGTTCTGAGCGGACCGGCGCTTCCGCCCGATCCGGCCGCCGGCGCCCGTGCCTCGGAGGCCTGTCCGGCGGCGTTGCGGCCGGCGACCGTGTTTCCTGCGGCGTCGCTCGCGCAGCGCTATACCGGCCCGATCATCGTCGGCTTTGCCGCGCCGATACCCGTCGACTATGCGCTCTGGGCCGGTGATCTGTCGAACGCGAACGCACAAGAAGCCCTGCTGACGCCAGTCTCGCCGCCGTATCCGCCAGGTTGGCATCCGTACCCGTTCAACGAGACCGCTGCTTATTACAGTGCCGGCCCGTTCACGCTCAATGCCGGCGACGACGTCCTGCTGTACGCCGTGACGCCGGTTGAGGACAACTGCGCGCCCGCGCTCGCGGGTGGGCTCGGGCGGAGCGCGTCGGTCCAGCAGGCGCTGCTTCCGACGGGCTTCCGCGCGACCTGACTCCCGCCGCCGCTACGGCCCGCAGTACGCCGCGATCGCCGCGGTCGCTTCCGCGGTCATCGCCATTCCGTCAGGCCGAGTGTAGGTGAGCTTCGTCACGCCCGGCGTGTTGTCGATGATGATCTGGTGCACGACGGTCGGCGCGAACGTCATCTCGACTTCGTGCGCGCGATGCCCGTCGCACGTGCGGTCTTTGTCGACCGCGGTTTTGATCGAGTTGTCGGTGATGTTCTTCTTTATCAGCGCGACGATATCGTCGTATGCGAGGCCGCCGTCGGTGAGGTAGATCAGCTGCTGTCCGTCACTCTTTTTCCAGGTCTCTTGTGCCCGGGGAACCGATTGCGCCGCGGGGGCGGCGGCGGTGTGATCCCAACTCGCGGGACCGACGAACGGTTTCGGCGCCGCGAGGGCGGCAAACGGTAGGAAAGCGGCGAACGCGACGAGCGCCGTCGCCGTACGGTGCGGTGCTGATAGCATAGTGCATGGTAGCGCGCCGCGCGCGCGATCTCACCGGACGAACGGTGAAGATCGAACCTCTGCGATGCGACAGTCGTCGCAGGCTCGACGCAGCTCGCTTACGCGCGCACCGCTTTGCCGATGACGCCCAATTCCGTACCGACCTTCTCGAAGGCGGCGAGCGCGCGGTCGAGCTCGGCGCGGTTCAAGGCACTGGAGATCTGCACGCGGATGCGCGCCGTCCCTTCGGGGACGACCGGGAACCCGAACCCTGTCACGAAGACGCCCTCCCGCAGCAGCCGATCGCTCATCGCGATCGCGAACGCGGTTTCGCCGACGATGATCGGAACGATCGCGCTCGGCCCTTCGAGCGGCGCGAAACCCAGCCGTGTGAGCCCGTCGCGGAAATACCGGACGTTTGCCCGCTGCGTCTCGACCAACTCCGGCTGTGAGGCGAGCAGGTCGATCGCTTTGAGCGCGCTGGCCGCGACCGTCGCCGGCAGCGCGTTCGAAAACAGCTGCGTGCGCGAACGCTGGATCAGCGTGTCGACCAGCGCCTTCGAACCGGCGACGAACCCGCCGGCCGCGCCGCCCAGCGCTTTTCCGAGCGTCCCGGTCAGAATGTCGATCTTTCCCTCGAGCCCGAAATGCTCGATCGTCCCGCGGCCGGTCTTGCCCATCACGCCCGTCCCGTGCGAATCGTCCACGATCGTCACCGCGCCGTACCGCTCCGCCAGCACGACGATCTCGGGAAGCTTCGCGATCGACCCTTCCATCGAGAACACGCCGTCGGTGATGATGAACGCCGTCCCCTCGGCCTCGCGCAGCTTCTGCTCGAGATCCGCCATGTCGCCGTGCTTATAGCGGGTCTTCTTCGCGCTCGCCAGCCGGCAGCCGTCGATGATCGAGGCATGGTTGAGCTCATCCGAGACGATCGTGTTTCCGGCCGTGGCGATCGTCGGTATCAGCCCCTCGTTCGCCGCCCAGCACGAAACGTACGACAGCGACGCATCGAAGCCGAAGACCGCAGCGATCCGCTCCTCGAGCTCGCGATGAACGTCGAGCGTGCCGCAGATGAAGCGCACCGACGCGGTGCCCGCCCCGTACTTCTGCAGCCCCTCGATTCCGGCGCGGACGACGTCCGGATGATCCGCCAGCCCGAGGTAGTTGTTCGACGAGAGCACGATCACGTCGCCGGCCTCCTCCATGTGCACCTCTGCCGCCATTGGCCCGGTGAGATGGCGCAGGCGCTTGTACGTGCCGGCGGCGCGCAGGGCGTCGAGTTCGGTGGTCAGACGGGCGTCGAAGGCGGTATTCATCAAATCTCCGTGAGGCGATCGCCAAGCGTTGGTCTCCGGCCGCTTGCTCGCCGATATGTACGTGGTGAAGGTGACCTTCGGAACGCTGCACTGTACGCTCCTGGACCGCCGCTCCAGCGTCCCGCTGGCGGGCGCCCGGGTAACGTGCATCTGGCGCGACGAGCGCGTCTCCGTCCTCAACGCCGACGAGCAAGGCAGCTTCACATCCGAGCTGCCCGAAGGCGTCTACGATCTCGTGATCTCCGCCCGCGGCTACCTCTCCCTCTTCGTCCGAGGCGTCGGCGTCCTCGCCGGCTACCGCCAATCACTCGTCCGCGGCCTCATCCCCGGCGAAGGCCAGCCCCTAGACGGTGAACCCTCCACCGCCATCGCCGGCTTCGTGCGCGACCGCATCGGCCTCGCCGTCCCCAACGCCACGATCCACCTCAACGCCGAAAACGGCGGAGCCGCCTACACAACGAGCACCGACAAAGAAGGCGCCTACGTCGTCCACGGCGTCATCCCCGGCAGCTACGACCTAGCCGTCCGCTCCGGAGACCGAACCCTAGCCCACCAACACATCCCGATAGCCCACGTAAAAACGCTCGTAAGAACGGATCTGCGCATCATCCAGCTGTAGGGCCGCCGGCGCTATCGGAACGATGCGGGGTCACCCTCGACTACGCTCGGGCGACAACGTAGGGTCCCTCGACAAGCTCGGGATGACAAGGGCGCAACCCTGCCAACCGCCGGCACCGCGTCAACGCCACTATCCCGTCAACTCCACCGTCCTGCCAACCCCGAGGGTTCTGACCGATAAGCCCCGATCGTCGCTGCGTTGCGGGGGCGGTATGCGAACAGCGGCGGGGCGTTTTCGGCGAGCGGAGCGCAGGATGCGCGAGAGCGAGACGAAACCGAGCGGCGCCCGCGCAGGAAGCGCGGGCGCCGCGTCCCCGCCGCGTTCGCGTACCGCCCCCGCAACGCCGCCACCACGTAGCCTAGTGTCAGAGCGTGAGCACTATTTTTGCTGCTTCGCCCGACTTCATCAACCCGAACGCGCGATCGAACTCCTCGAACGGCAGCTCGTGCGTGATGATGTCGGTGAGATCGACGCGCCCGCTCGTCACCAAGGACTGGGTTTGATACCACGTCTCGAACATGCGCCGCCCGTTGATTCCAAGGACGGTCAGCCCTTTGAAGATGATGCGTTCGGCAAGGTTGATCTCGATGTCGTCGGACGGAATGCCGAGCAGCGCCGCGACGCCGCCGTTGCGCACCATTGCGAGGCCGTTGTCGATCGCCGATCCGGAACCCGACATCTCGAGCAGCACGTCGACGCCGTCGCCGCCGGTTCGAGCGATGATGTCCTCGACCAGATCCGGCTGGGTCGCGAGGAACGTCGCGTCCGCACCGACCCGCGCGGCGAGCGCGAGCTTCT
>JAQBPM010000249.1 GCA_028287525.1 Vulcanimicrobiota bacterium
CCGGCGGGGCGGCAGGCGGGATCGGGAACGTGCGAATGCATTCCCCGAGTGTACCCGCATACGAAGGCCTGCAAGAGGACCGCCCGCAGCGGCGACGGCATACCCCGAACGTGACTTGGGCGAATGAAGAGTGGGAGACGCGGAACGCAGAGCTGTGGGCGGCGATCGACGACCACGAACGGGACGAATTCGTCGCACTCATTGATACGTTGGCGGCCGAACTGCCGCCGGGAAGCGCGATCGGACTCTTCGAGCGCGCCGGCGCGCGCGATTCTATGGGGTATCCCGACCGTGCTGTCCCGTTGTACCGGGCCGCACTCGACGGCGGTTTGACCGGCGAACGTCGCCGGCGTGCGGTCATTCAGATGGCGAGTTCGATCCGGAATCTCGGGGAGCCTCAGACTGCCGTTGACCTGCTTACCGCCGAGCTGGCCGTCGGGAGCGATGCGCTCGATGGGGCGGTGCGGGCCGTGCTGGCGCTTGCGCTCGTCGACGTCGGTCGCGAGCGCGAAGCCGTTGCCGTCGCCGTCACTGCCCTCGCCGAGTATCTGCCGCGCTACAACAGATCGATGCGTCGTTACGCGCAAATGCTCACGATGGAAACGCCGTTGCACTAACCTCAACCGCCGCTGCGCGTTCATCCGCCGGTCACGAACCGGAAATGCGCGGCCTTTACCATCGCGGCGATGGACGGAATGCAGTGGATGGGCAGCGCGATGCGGGCGGCGCGCGAGCAGCTCGATGCGGCGACGCACAACCTCGCCAACGCGGCGACCGACGGCTTTCGCAAGGCGGTCGCCCGGGTCGGCATCGCTGAGCGGGGCCTCGTCGTCACGGCGCGCACGACCCACGAACAGGGCGCCGTGCGCACGACCGGGCGGGCCTTCGACCTCGCGCTCCTCGGCGACGGCGCGTTTCGGGTCGGCGATGCGGCGACGCGCAACGGTGCGTTCACCCGCGACCGCGACGGCTGGCTAGTCGACGATCGCGGACGGCGCTTGCACGGCGCGTGCGGAGCGCTGCGTGTCTCGGAGCACGCCGCGATCGCGGCCGACGGAACGGTGCACGACGGCGGACGGATCGTCGACCGCATCCCGCTTCCGGACGGAACGCGCCTGCTGCCGGGAGCGCTCGAGACGAGCACCGTCAACCCGGTCGGTGAAACGCTCGCGATCCTGACCGCGCAGCGCGCGTTCGAAACGGCGCAGAAGACGATGCTCGCGATCGACGCCACGCGCGAGAAGGCCGCCAACGACGTGGTGCGCGTGCAATGAACCGCGCGATGTACGCTGCCGCCAGCGGAATGGCGGCGCAGCAGACGCAGCTCGAAGTCGTCGCCGACAACCTCGCCAACGCCGACGTCGCCGGCTTCAAAGGCGCCGCGGCAACGTTTTCCGACGTGCGCGCCGGGGCGGTCGGCCTCGGCACGACCACGCTCGGCCGGCACGCGCTCTTCGCCCAGGGCAAACTCGTGCGCAGCGGCGGCGCGTTCGACGTCGCGATCGACGGCCCCGGATTCTTCATCGTCGAGCGCGGCGGCAAGCACGCCTACACGCGCAACGGCGAGTTCGCGCGCGAAGCGGACGGGACGCTGCGCAACAGCGCGGGCTGGGCCCTGCGCGGCGTACGAATCCCGGCCGACGCACTTGCCGCACGGGTCGAGCGCGACGGCCGCGTCACGATCGACACCGCGACGGAGAAGAACCGTCAGATTGCGCAGCTGCACCTCGCGTCATTCGCGGCGCCCGAAGGGCTGCGGCCGCTCGGCGCGACGCTCTTCGCGCAGAGCGAGAATTCCGGTGCGGCGCGGACGTTCGTCCCCGGCGGACGCGACGGCCCGTCGCTCGCGTTCGGAATGCTCGAACGCTCGAACGTCTCGATCGTCGAGGCGATGATGCAGATCCTCGGCGCGCAACGCGCCTATGAAGCGAACGCGAAGGGAGTACAAGCCGCGGATGAGATGCTGCGCATCGCCAACAACCTCCATCGCGGCTGAGCCGCGCGATCTCACGGAGCGCACGGCGCGCGACGTGATGAACGCCGTGCTGTTCCGCGAGATCCTCAAACCGCTCGCGCACGGGCTCGGCCCGGTCGGCGAGATCGCGCTCGGATCCGTCGCGGATGCGCTGGTCGTCCGCCCGCGCCGATGAACGCGAGCGAGCGTGAGGAGCAGATTCGCGCGCTGCTGTATCTGGTGCGGCAGCTCGCGCGGCGCGTCCAGCGCATGGTACCCAGCGCCGACTTCGACGACCTGATCGGCGACGGCAGCGTCGGCTTGATCCGCGCGCTCGACGGCTTCGATCCGAGCCACGGGATCCCGTTGGAACAATACGCGCGCCGCATCATCCTCGGCGGGATGCTCAACGGTGTGCGGCGTCTCGACCCCGTTTCGGAACGCGTCCGCCGCACGATTCGGCTCTCCGAGCGCGCGCGCTTCGCGCTGGCGCAGGAGCTCGGCTCGCTGCCGACACCGCAGTCGATGGAGCGCCGCATTCCCGGCTTGGCGCGCGCGCGAATCGAAGCGCACCGCGCCACGCCGCTTTCGCTCGACGTAACGTTGCCGGCCGGCGAGCGGCTGGAACTCGATCACGACGGCGATCCGCAATCGATCGTCGCGGAGCGCCTGCGCAGCGAACGCGTGCGCGGTGCCATCGCGGACTTGCCGCCGCGCCAGCGCGTCATCGTGCTCGCGCACTATCTCGAAGAGCGTTCCCTTCGCTCGCTGCACGAGGCGCTCGGCGTTTCGCCGCAGCGCGTCTCGCAGCTCCACTTGCTCGCGGTGAAACGCCTGCGCGCCGCGCTGGCCGAGTCGGCATGAGAGACGCGGCGTCGGCCTCCGTCGTCGATCCGCCGGGGCTGCTCGCGACGGCGATCGGCGCGCCGCTCGCGGACATCGAGCTCGACGCGTCGCCGTCGCTGCCGGGCAATCACCCGATGTGGCAGCGCGACGTTCTGGCCGTCTCCGCACGAGTCCGCGCCATCGCCGCGGCGCTGCGGCCCCTCGCCGTACGTGTCCTGACATTCTGGGACCACGCCGTGCGCAGCATCAACGTCGGCCAACGACGCATCGAAGTCGACCCGAGCGGCAGTTACCGTCTCCGGTAAACCGTCGCGCCATGTCATTGCGAGCTTGTCGAGCAACCCTCGTTTCGCGCTGAGCGAAGTCGAAGCGCGAGCCCGTATCGTGAATGGCGGGCACGCGGGCTGTATCGCTGGTGCGGGCCGGAGAATGTGGGGATCAGGAACTCTTTGGTCCCGTAGGGACGGAGGAAGGCTAAGGTCCACGACGATTGCGATGGCGAGCAGCGCAAAGGTCATGATCCCTCCACCGATGTCGGCAATTCATTGAAGCCGTCCTTGCCGCTGCGGGCAGAGCGGCGCCTTCAGACTTGTTTCATGGATGCGTTCTATCGTGAGTTTCCTCAGGAGGGACTCACACTCATCATGAATCAGCGATTTCTTGCGTTTTGCGGCGTTGCCGTAATCGCGCTTGCCGCGTGCGGCGGCGGCGGAACTAGCAGCACTCCCGGCGCCGGCGGCGGCACCGTTCCGGTCACGCCCATAACACCGACATTGGCTCCGGTACCAACCCCGACTCCAGCCACCGTCGCGCCCCAGGGCAATTTGCCGCTGTCGGAAGCGGTCGGTGGAAGCCCGGCCTTCGTGGATCCCGCCAATCACAAGACGCTCTATTTCCTCGACGTCGACACGGCGACGGGGGGCACGTGCACCGCCGCATGCCTGAGCATATGGCCGGTGTTCGTACCCACGGCCGGCGCGACAGCGGCCGGCAATGTGGCGATCATCACCCGTTCCGATGGTACGGGCCAGCAGTGGACGTATCAGGGGCATCCGCTCTACACTTTCTCGGGCGACAGCGGGCCCGATCAAGTGAACGGCGATAATTTCCCAGACTTCGGCGGTCATTGGCACGTCACGCGTCCGGCGGCAGCAACGCCTCCACCCGTCGGCCCGCCGCCGCCTCCTTGCACGGGTCCGTACTGCTAACGGCCTGAAAGCGTCGAGCCCACGAGTACTCGCCCTTTGCGGCGATCTCGTGGGCTCGATCTCGTGTACGTTTCCGGGGAATCGTCTCGCTATGCAGCAGCTAACTCACGAAATCCGACGTGCCGAGTTCGTCGACACCGGCGGCGGCAAGCGAGCGTTCTATGTCGTGCCGGTCGGCGAGGGGCCGTTCCCCAGCGTGCTCGTCTTTCAAGAAGCGTTCGGCGTGAACGACTACATACAGGGTGAGGCGAAGCGGCTCGGCGCGCACGGCTACGCCGCGATCGCCCCGGATCTCTTCGACGGGAAGACCATCGCGTACGACGATCAGGACGGCGCCTTCGGTATGCTCAAAGCCTTGACCGACGACGGAATGCTCGACCACACGCGTGCGGCGATGCGCTTTCTCGACGCGCAGTCCGAGGTGAGGCGCGAGAGGAAGGGCGCGGTCGGGTTCTGCATGGGCGGCCGCCTGGCGTTTCTCACCGCGGTCTCCGAGCCCGGCCAGATTGCGGCCGCGTCGTCGTTCTACGGCGGCGGGATCGCAGCGGAGCAGAAGCGATTTTTCGACCCGCTGCTCGACCGCGTTCCCGAGCTCCGCGGCGCGCTGCTGCTGATCTACGGTGCCGACGACGAGTCGATCACGCCGCGGGAGCATGCGCGTCTCGCGGAAGCGCTCTCGACGCACAAGAAGCGCTATTGCATCAGCGTCTTTCCAGGTGCGCCGCACGGGTTCGCGTCGCGGCATCGCACGGCGGTCTACCGGCCCGACGACGCGGAAGAAGCGTGGGCCGAAACCTTCGCGCTCTTCGATCGGAAGTTGCGCTAGCCGGAATCGCCCTCCGCCGGATCGGGTCCGGGGATCGATGCGAGCGCGAACAGGCGCGGCCCGCCCTCGGGCCGTGGGGCCGCAGCCGCAAGCCGTGCGCCGGCAGGCGGCGGCGGAACGGGCGGTGCCGCGAGGGCGCGAATTTGCCAGGGCAAGTCGCGCGAGGGGATGACGACCCGCACGAACGTCGTCACGCGCGTGTGCTTCAGCCGTTCGAGCAGGTCGTCGAGCTGACCGAAGGTCCGCACCTGTTCGGCCTGCACGCCGAACGCGCGCGCGAGCTCGACGTAGTTCCACTGGTCGAGCACGTTGTAGGCCGGCGCGGGCGTGCCTTTGTCGAAATAGTCGAGGTCGATCAGCGCCTGCTCGATGCCGTAGAGATCGTTGTTCATCAAGAACACGACCGCGGGCTGCTTCAAGCGCGCCATCGGCGCGAGCGCTTGCGCGATCTGCTGGAAGCCGCCGTCGCCGGCGAAGACGATCGCGCGCTTGTGCGGCGCGGCGCAGCCGATGCCGAGCGCCCCGCCCGTCGCGTAGCCGATCGAGCCCCACGCCGCCTGCGAGAAGAAACCGTGCTGGGCCGCGACGTGCAGCGAACCCGCCACGTACATCGAGTTGCTCTCGTCGGGGATCAGCACCATGTCCTCGCCGATGAACCGCTGCATCCGGTCGAAGAAGAAGCCCTCAAACGTGATCGCGTCGTGCGCGCCCGCTCGCGCGGCCTTCGCGCGGGCCGGGGTGCGGTGTTTCGCGACCGCGCCGTCGCGCACGAGCCGCGCGTGCAGTGCCGGAAGGAACGATTCGAGCGGGACGTTGTCGTAGGTGTGGTACGCAATCCGCACGCTGCTCGCACCGGCGAGGATCATGCGGGAGAAGTCCGTGTTGATGATGTTGAGGTAGTCGTCGGTGACGATGACGCCGAGTCCGAGGATGCAGTCGGCTCCCTCGACCTCGCGGACCGTCTCGGGATCCGCCGACGGACCGTCGTACGTGCCGACGAAGCCGGGCGTATCTTCGGAGAGGAGCGACTTCCCGAGGATCGACGTCGTGTACGAGAGTCCCGTCTCGCGGACGAACCTCTCGAACGCTTCGGTGAGGTGATAGCGCGCGACGAGGACGTCGGTCCAGACGATCGAGCGCTTCGCGCGGCGCAGACGCCCGGCGGCTTCTTCGACCGCTTCCGCCAGCGCGCGCTTGTCGCAGAAGAACGTCGTGCGCTCGAGCGTGCCGGCGGGTCGCGCGCACGGCGCATCCCACACGTCCTTGAGCACCTCGATGTAGACCGGCCGTGAGCGCGAGATTGCGGCCACGAGCGCTGCGTCGATGACGGCTGGCGCCTGGTCGCCGTCGTACACGATCAGCGCTTCCGTGGTGACGTTGGCGTAGACGTCGCGGTCGGCGCCGAAGGCGCCGGTCGAGTGGTGGAAGAGGACGCCTTGCAGGCGGGCCTGCTCGCGGTTCTTCACCGACGGGCTGCCGTTGATCACGATGACCGGCAAGTGCTCGACGTACGAGCCCGCGACCGCGTTGAGCGCGCTGAACGAACCGACGCCGTAGGTGACGGCGAATGCTCCGATCCCGCGGACGCGCGCGTAGCCGTCGGCGGCGTACCCGGCGATCTGCTCGTTGGGCGTCGGGATCACGTCGAGCGACTTCTTCGCGAGCAGGCGGTCGAGAAACGGCGTGACGTAGTCGCCGGGCACGGTGAACAGATGGTCCACGCCAAGCTCGCGCAGGCGCTGCGCCAAGTAATCGGAGACGGTGAACTCCGGTGCCGATGCGCTCATCGTCACGGCCCCAGCGGGTAGTCGCCGAGCCACTTCGGCACGGTCAGGCCGAAGTGTTCTTGGAGCATCCGCTCCGCGGTCTGGTACGCGCCCTCGACCCAGCCCTGGTTGACCGAGTACGCTTCGCCGCACACGTAAACGGGCCACCCCTGGGCCGGGTGCCGGATCTCTTTCATCGTCGTGCGGTAGTCGATGCCGGCTTTCCACGCGTGCCAGCCGGCGCCGAACGGGTCTTCGCTCCAATCGTGATACGCAGCGGTGTACGGCGCCGGCAGCGAGCGCATCCCGTGAATTTCCTGTACGAGGAGCTGCGCCATGTTCACCATCCCGACGGTCGCGGGCTGGTGCTGATGCGGCACGTTCGCGCCCGTACTGGTGTAGCCGCGCCGGCGCTCCGCCTCCGGCACGAATCCCGTGAACGGTTCGTCGTTTTCGAACGCCTTCCAGAACGGCACCGAACGCAGATCGTTGTACGACGCCATCATCAGCGAGTTCGTGACGCCGGGCTCGCCGCCGACCGCGTCCTGTTCGCTGCCCATGTAGTAGACCTGGCGCAGCGGCATGTCGGTGATCGCGCGTCCGGCTTGCAGGCCCAGCGCCTGCCACCACGGGTTCTCGTAGCCTAGGAACAGCTTGAACGCGACCTGTTTGATGACGGAGTTGACGAGTTCGTCGACCTTCGGATCTTTGAGCGGGGCCCAGTCGAGCAGCTCGAGCGATCGGCGCGGCATCGCGAGGATGACCTGCTCGGCGTCGACCGTGACGAGCGTGCCGGTATTCTCGATCGTGCGCCGGACGTCGTCAATTTGTTTGGGGGCCGTCCGCTCGAACGTCAGGCGCACGCCTTTGCCGTGCTGCACGATGGAGCGCAGCCGGTGCTGCATGTAGACCTGGCCGCCATTTTCCTCGAAGCGGCGCACGCCTTGGATCGGCAGCTGGTCGTAGCCGTTCACCAGCGTCTCGTAGACGGTCTCGGCGGTGAAATCGTCGCTAGGCAGCGCCGAGACCGCGCTAGCATTCGCGACGTTGGTGTCGTACCCGCCCGCATCCAGCATGAACGCGTACGCCTCGCTGCTGAGCAGCAGATAGAGCAGATCCCAGAGGCCGTATTTATAGAGGGGTTTGCCGTAGACCGTGACGCGGAAGAGCTCGTCGAGCGAGAGATCGCGTTTGATCGCCTCCGGCACGATGAACTCGTACGCCCAGCGCTGCAGCCGGTCGGGATTCATGTTCAGCTCCGACCAGTTCACGTCGTACGGAACCTTCGTCGAGTCGCTCAGCTCTCCGTAGAGCAGATGCTTGCGGCGCAGGAACACGTAGTTGTTGCTCTGGCCGATCTTCGGATCGCTGTTCCCCATCGGAAACGGCCGCCGCTTCAGCCGCAGCTCCTCGACCATATGGGTGACCATCTTGTGTCCGCCCTGATCTTTTTCGGACCACGGGATGAAGCGCATGCCACCGACCTCGGCGTTCACGTTCGGCATCCCGGGCAGCCGCCGCGTGTACAGCCGTCCGCCGATGCGGTCGCTATACTCGAACAGCGCGACGCTCTTGCGTCCCGACTCCTGCAGCCGCAGCCCCGAATACGCTCCGGCGCATCCTCCGCCGACGATCGCGACCGCAACGGAAAGATCAGCGTCACTCATCGAACACCCCCGAACTCGAAACCAAGCGAACCGCCCACGTTGGCTACGCGACTACAGCACCCTTCGGTCGCAGGTGTGGGCGGCACTCGGGCGGTAGCGCTGACGACGGATGAAAAACACCGAGCGTCTCTTGGGAATCGCTCTCGCGGTGCTTGCACTCGAAGGGTGCCGCGGGTCGCAGCACGCGCAGCAGCCCGAGAACCGACCGTCGCAAACCCCGAGCGCATCGGCGGCAGCCGGTCACGTGATGGGGCACGGCGGCGGGGGCGGCTACGCCGCGGGCGCGGCGGCTGCGGCTGCTGCCGCGGCGCAGGACGGGCGTGATCGCGGTGCGGGCACGGATCGCACACTCGGGCGTGCTGGTGCGAACGGCGGCGCCGACGGCGAGAGCGGCCACGGAGGCTTCGGCGATGCGGGAGCGCACGGCGCCGGCGGCTGAGCCGGTCACGTTCTGGGAGACGATCCAAGGCGAGCCCTACGCGCTTCCCGACGTCATCCCGATCGAACGCGCCGAGGTCGACGCGATCCGTGAAGCCGCCCGCGACGCGTGGACGGTCTTCGCGCGCGTCGCGCCGCTGCTGCGCACGCTGCCGGACGACGGGCTCGCAGCGCTCGGTATCCCCGACGCCGCGCACGACGTCGTGCGCATGCACGATTCTCGCGCCGGCGAGACGCTCGTCGCGCGATTAGATTTCCTGCGCGAAGGCGCCGCCTATCGGGTCGTCGAGCTCAACGCCGAGACGCCGTTCTTCCTCGTCGAGTCGTTCGTCGAGCAGGGCCGCCGCGCGCGCGCAGCGGGTTATGCGGACCCCAACGCCGGCGAGTCGGCCGCGCTCGGCGACGCGCTGGCTTCGGCGCTCGCGCCGCTTGACGCGAGAGCGCGAGTCGGAGTCGTTGCAACAAACGTGTACCGCGAGGACGTCGGTACCGCGCTGTTCCTGCGCGATCTGCTCGCCGCGCGCGTTGACGCCGATGTCGATTTCGTTCCGGTCCACGAACTGAACGTCGCCGGCGGGGTCGTGCGCGACGCGGCCGGCCCGCTCGACGTGCTCTACCGGTGCTATCCACTCGAGCACTTCGCCGCCGACCGCGGCGGACCGGCGCTCTTCGACGCGGTGCTGCGCGGCGCGTGCCGGCTGCTGAACCCGCCGTCGGCGCTGGCGCTGCAGTCGAAGGCGACGCAGGCGCTCATCTGGGGCCTCTACGAGCAG
>JAQBPM010000253.1 GCA_028287525.1 Vulcanimicrobiota bacterium
CCGCCGATGCGTCCCTGGCAGAACATCCTCGCGCTCCTCGCCACGATCGTGGCGTCCGGGACGCTGCTCCCGCTCGCGCCGGCCGTGCGGGTGCTCTGCGCGGCGATCGCGGGCGTGATCGTCCTGCTGCTGCTCCTCGCCCGCGTGCGAGCCCATCGGGTGCGGCGCGATCGCGAACGGGTCGACGGCGTGTACGACCGGATCGAACGCATCCGTGCCGACCGGGCCCGCCGGCGCGGCCCGCGTTAGGCGAGCAGCTCGTGCGCCCGCTCGAGCATCTCGTCGACGGGCGGAAGATCGCCGGGATGTGCGCCGCGGTGGACCCAGCGGATGATCCCGCTCGCGTCGACGATCGCCGCGCCGGGGAGCTGCGCCCCGTCCTGCAATTTCGTGGCGCCCCAATTCTGCGAAAATCCGGCGGCCTTGTTTTCCGCCCGCCGCTTTTTCAGCGCGGGGTCGGTGAAGAGCTTGAGCAGATTGAACCCTTCGAGTCCCATCGCCGCGTAGGTGCGCTTGTCGACGTCGCCGATGCAGTATGCGGCCATCCCGTGCTGCCCGCAGAATTCTTCGGCCTTCGCTTGCGAGCCGATCGTGACGAAGCGGACGCTGAACGCACCCTGCGTGGGGTCGTAACCGGACTCGCGCAACTGCGCGAGCGCTTCAGGGAAAAACGTTCAACCGACGTGCCGCAGCCAGACGACGAGCGCCGGAAGCGGGACGGACAGTGCCGTGACCTCGGCGGGAAGGTGGTCGCCGACGTGCGGACCGTGCAACGATGCCATTGCCTCCACTCTTCGCCGCGCTCGGGCCCAGGTCATCGGGACGATCGGCGGTAGCGGCCCAGGCGCGCCTCTGCTATACCGAGCCCGACGGGCGGCTCGGTGCGCTCGCGCTCTTCGACGAAGAGGATAGAGTTTATGCGTACGCTGCTCCGGGTTTCCATGCAAACAGATACCGCCAATGCGGCAGTCAAGGACGGCAGCCTTCCGAAGGTGATGCGATCGGCGCTCGAGGAGCTCAAGCCGGAAGCGGCCTATTTCTGCACCCAGGACGGACGGCGCACCGCCTTCATCGTGTTCGATCTCCAAAACGCTTCCGACATGCCGTCGATCGCAGAGCCCTTCTTCATGGCGCTCAACGCGAGCGTCGACTTTTCGCCCTGCATGAACGCCGACGACCTCCGCACCGGACTCGACAAAGCGGCGGCGACCAGAGAGAAAGCACCGGTTCTGAACTGACCGCAGCGGCCGCGGCCGCTCGGCAGGACGAGCCATGACGAGCGGAGCTGCTGCACGTGGAGCTTCGCCAATTGCGGTATTTCGTCGCGATCGCCGAGCGCGAGTCGTTCACGCGCGCCTCCGAGCATCTGCTGATCGCGCAGCCCGCTTTGAGCGCGCAAATCGCGAAGCTCGAGGACGAGTTGGGCGTGGCCCTCTTCGAGCGGGCCGGACGCGGCGTGCGGCTCACCGTTCCGGGGCGCCTGGTTCTCGTCGAAGCGCAGCGCACGTTGGCCGCCGCCGACGCGCTCGAACGAATCGCGCGGGCGGGAGCCGAGGGCGCGGTCGGAAGCATTCGCATCGGCTACACGCGGCTCTTCCCTTTTCACGACATGACGGCGGTGCTGCGCGCGTTCCGGCAGGAGCGGCCGCTCGTCGCGCTCGTTCTGCGCGAACACCCCGCGAACGAGCACGCGCAGCTGGTTCGATCGGGTGAGCTCGACGGCGCGTTCGGCCGTCTTACCGACGAGCTCGACGACGACGGAGAATTGGCCGGTTATTCACTCATTACGGTTCCGACGATGGTCGTACTTCCGCGCGGACATCGGCTGCTCGTGCATCGTACGGTGCAGCTGCGCGAGCTCGCGCTCGAGGACTGGATCGTCATCAGCAGCGTGGTCGGCGGTTCGATCCGTGACGACGTTCTCGCGCTGTGCCGGCGCGCGGGTTTTACGCCGCGTATTGCGCAGGAGACGCCTGACGTGCGCGTGCTGTTCGGGTTCGTTGCGGCTGGGCTCGGCGTCGCGATGGGGACGTCTGCGGGTCGCGATCTCGCCGTCCGCGGGATCCGCTTCGCGGCGACGTCGCCGCACCTCACGATCCGGTACGGTTTGCTGGTGCGGCGCGATGCGAAGTCGGCGGCGCTCGAGGCGCTGATCCGTGAGGTTTGCAACGCGGCGCATCTCATCGCGGATCGCGATTGATCGCTCACGAACCCGTATTGGACGGCGATCGAAGGCGCTCTTACAATCACTGACACCGCATCACTAGGAGAACCTTCGTGATTTCAGTGATTCACACCGCGGCAATGGTGATTGCCGCGGTAAACGCCCCTTCACCCCCGACGACCCACGCGGCACAGCCGCCACCACCCTCGACGACGGTTCTCGCAGCCGCATCGTCGCGACGTCACCGGGACGACCACCCGGTCGTCAGCATCGAAAGTTCCGCTACCTCGGCCGATGAAGAAGCGATCCAGCGGCAGCTGCAGTTTCGCGTTTTGATGCCGCCGCTCTCCGGCGACGGCGGCTCCTGAGGTAACGTCCCTTTAGAACGCGAGCTGCGCGCCCCGAACGTGTTCGACGAACGCGCGGACGGCCGGAGAGGTGGAGCGCTCTCGCCGCCAGGCGATCGCGAGCGTCTCGATCGTCGCGCTCGGCTCGAGCGGACGGTAGACGACCCCTTCTATCTCTAAGGCGCGGATGATCGATGAAACGATCCCGATGCCCAGACCGCACGCGATGAGGGAGATGCACGTAACGACGTCCGGCGTCTCGATGGTCGACGCGATGCGCACGCCGTCGCGCCGGAGCTGCGCGAACGTCTCGTCGTAGAATCCGCCGGCGCGCTCCAAGCGCATCGTGATCAGGGTCGAACCGTCGATCGCGCGCAACGGGATCGACGCGCGTGAGGCGAGCAGATGATCGCGCGAGAGCGCGAGGTAGAGCGACTCCTTCGCGATCGCCGCCGTCGCGAGCCGCTCGTCGGCGACCGGAAGCCGGAGAATGCCGACGTCGATGCGCCGCTCGATCAGCGCGCGCAGCTGCTCGTCGATCGCCAGCGTCTCGACGCTGAAGCGCACGAGCGGGAAGCGCTCGCGGAAGCTGGGAAGGACGCGCGGCAGAACGCTGATCGTCGAGGCCGTGATCGAGCCGATCTGCAGCGGACCGCGCGGCGATGCGGCGGCGCCGCGCACGGTTTCCGAGAGCGCCGCCGCGCGTTCGACCAGCGCGCGCGCTTCGGGCAGCAAGAGCCGGCCTTCTTCGCTCAGCGCGACGTGCCGCTTGGTGCGCTCGAAGAGCCGTACGCCGAGCTCCCGCTCGAGTTGAAGGATCTGCTGGCTGAGCGAGGGCTGCGCCGTGTGAAGCGCTTCCGCGGCTCGTCCGAAGTTGAGATGGTCGGCCACGGCGACGAAATAGCGCAGGTGACGCAGTTCCATCCAATAAGACCTCACGCGTCTGAGAGTCAGCCGAAATAGATATTGGACGTCCGAAAGCCGGGCGCCTACCATCGTTCCGTGCTGCTGGCCGTCCGTGCGCCGTCTGTCCGCCCCCAAGTCCATCCGCTGGTCTCGATCGAAGTAGCGCGTGCGGCGCTGCGCCCACGATTGTGCATCCTCGCGGTCGCAATGCTGTGCGTCTTGGCCGACCAGAGCGCGACGGTCGGCTTCGGCACGGTGACGCCGTTCGTGCGCGGCGTGCTCGCCGCCGATGTCGACGCCGGTGCCTCGCTCGTCATTGCAGGAAGCGCCGCGTACATCACCGGCATCGTCGCGGCGGTGCGGCTGCTTGAACGTTTCGGACGCCGTAAGACGATCCTCGCGACCACAGCGGGATTCGCGTTCTTCACCGCGGTGAGTGCGCTGTCGGCCGACTACACGACATTCCTCGTCTCCCACACGCTGGCGGGGCTCTTCCAAGGCGCGACCTATGTCGTTGCCGTCGTGCTGATGTGCGCCGTCTTTCCGCGCGCGTTCTGGGCGTATACGTTTATCCTGCTCTCGGTGGCGTCGCTGACGGGGCAGAACCTCGCGCCGCTCCTGGCCGGCGTCGCCGTCGATCAGGCGACGAGCACGGCGTTCTTCCTCGGTACGGCGCTCGTGCTCGCGGCCGCGACCGCACTCGCCGTGCTGGTCGTGCCGGCGGACGAACCCGAACGCAGCGCACTTCCGTTCGACGGCTTCGGTTTTGCCGCCGTCGCCGCAACGGCGCTGTGTGTGGAATACTTGGCCGTCCAAGGAGAGCGCTTCGCCTGGTTCGACGCGCCTCGCATCCCGCTCGTCCTCGGCGCCGCACTGGCGGGCAGCGCGATCGTCGCGGTATGGCAACTGCGCCTCGCGCGACATCCGCTCGTCGACTGGCGCGTGCTCCTCAACCGCAATCACCTCGTCGGCGACGTCCTCGCGGGATTCAATGGCTTCTTCACCTACGGTTCGACCGTGCTGCTCGCCTACGCGCAGACGGAGCTGGGCTTCACACCCACGCTCGCAGGCGAGCTGCTCGCATTACGGCTGGTCGTTTTGATCGCGGCAGCGACGGCGACCGGCGTGGCCAACGCGAAGCGTTTGGTCGATGCTCGGATCTCGTTGTGGGCCGCGCTGGTCGTCGTCGCGATCGCGTTTTGGCGGATCTCGTTCGAGACGACGAGCGGGAGCGACATCTCCGCGCTCGTCTTCGACTCGCTGCTGCTCTCACTGGGTCTCGCCGTCCTCACCCAGACTGCCCCGGGGCTGGTCTTCGGGCCGATCCGCGACGAGCGGATTGCCTCGGCGACCGTCTTCTTCAAACTTTCCACGCTCGGCGGAATGCTGATCGCGACAGCGCTCGGCTCGACGCTCTTCGATCACCGTGCGGCGCTCTGGCAGACGGAACTCGCCGGGAGCGTGACGCGCAGCTCCGTCGCCGTTTCCGCTGTGCTGGCGAACGAGGGCCCTGCGCAACTGGCGGCGCTCGTCGCGCAGCAGGCCGCCGTCTTGGCATACGCCGACGAGATGCGAATGTTCGTGCTTGCCGCGCTGGCAGCCGTCCCAGTCGTCGCCTTGACGCGGCCCGCGTTCCGCGCAAAGTTCTCGCTGGGCGGTCCGCGATGATCGCTTTCGTCTGCATTGAGCGAAAGATCGTGTAGAGACAACGGTCCGTCGCTCTGGCAAAATGCTGCTCCTACGAGACCGCGACTTGCGCGTTTCGTTTTTGGAGGACAACGTGAACGCGCTCATCAGGTCACTCGCTCTCGCCGTCGCCTTCGGGACCACCGCGGCCGCAGCGTCTGCGAAGACCGCTCAGCCCGCCCCGGAGCCGGTGAAGACCGCCCAATCCGCCCCCGACGCCGGCGGTAACGCGACCGTGGCGGCGCCGGCTGCAGCCGCACCGACGCACGACCAGCACGCCATCAGCGGCCGGCGATCTGATTCCACGACGGACGCCGAGGCGATCGCGCAGCAGCTGCGGTTCCGCGTCATCATGCCGCCGCTCTCCGGCGACGGCGGCAGCTGACGAACCGCACGCC
>JAQBPM010000293.1 GCA_028287525.1 Vulcanimicrobiota bacterium
CGCCTCACTCCCGTGGGTCGTTATCCGGGCAGGCGGGTGTAGAATCGGTACACGATGCGACAACGGGTCAACCCAAGGTCCACGCCCTACGAACGCGACTTCGCCCGCTGGGCGGAGGATCAGGAAGCTGCGGTTCGTGAGCATCGCTGGAGCGATCTCGACGTCGAGAATCTTTGCGATGAGATCGGTGAATTGAGTCGTTCAGCTCGCCGCGAGCTCCGGTCGCGCCTCGCCACCTTGCTTGCACATTTCTTAAAACGGTCGCATCAGCGAGACCGCGCGAGCCGATCTTGGGACATCACGATACGGGAACAGGCGCTGCAGGTAAGCGATCTGCTTCGAGAGTCTCCGTCGCTCGGTGCGCGGATGACCGAACTCACGGAACAGGCCTACCGTCTTGCGCGCCTGCAAGCCGCGAGAGAAACCGACCTGCCCCTCGAGACCTTCCCGAACAACATGGACACGGAGACAAGCGCCGCACTGGACCATGCGTTACATAACAGCGAGTCCACCTGAACGATTGAACGCGAAGGCGATTGCTCGCCTCCTTTGCATGTGACGCGCGCCCCATACGCTCTGCACGCGACGAGCGAAACGCGCGGAAACGCTCGCATGCGGGTGTGCCAAAATGTTTGCCCTCCGCACCGGCCGGAAAGGACGTTTCTCGGCACTACGCTGGAGGCAACTATGGCGACTTACGACTATTTCGAGTTTGGAATCTTCGACGATCGCGACACCGCGGAAACAGCCGTGAACCGGCTTCACGGACTCGGTTATCAGCCGGACGAAATCGGCGTGATGATGAGCGATAAGACGGCCGCTCGCGACTTCGCTCACGAGACCGGCAGCAAGGTTGCAAAAGGGGCGGCGACGGGCGCGGCCATCGGCGGCGGGCTCGGCGCGATCATCGCCGGGCTGACGGCCACCGGCAGCGTCGCGACGATCGTCGGGACTGGCGGCGCGGCGGCACCGATCGTGGCGGGACCGCTCGCGGCGGCGCTCGCGGGCCTGGGGGTCGGCGGCGCGGCCGGCGGCATCCTCGGCGCCCTGGTCGGCGCGGGTATTCCGGAGCACCGTGCGCGCGAGTACCAAGACCGGCTCAACCAGGGCGGCATCCTGCTCGGCGTCCGCCCGAGGATCGACGATCGCGAGCGCGTGCGCGAGGTCTTCGACGAAGGCGGCGAACCCCGGCGCCACTCCCGGAACTAAGGGCACCCGAAGGGCCGGACGAATGTCCGGCCCTTTTCGCGCCGAACACTCCTGCGTGAACCCGCGTCTGGTGAATCTGCTTTCGAGCTTCATCCGCGGTTCGAGCGAGTATTCGCTCGCGCGGCTCGAATTTGCGATGGGTTCGCTCGGCCACCCGTCACCGCCGGTGCTCGACCGGCTCCCGGATGCCTCGGGCGCGACGCTTGCCGAACGCTGGGACGGCGTCGAAGAGCAGCTGGCCGCCGCCGTGACCTACGTGAAACAGGTGGAAGCGGCTTCCGGTACGGAGCTACGAACCGATCCCGCGTTCCGCCGCCTGCGCCGCACGGTCCGCGAGCTCGACCAATACGCACGAGCGCTGCGCTGGGTCCTGACCGTCCATGGCGGCGATCCCCAGTAGGAGACACACCCGATGGACTTCCTCAACAAGGCGCTGGAACAGGCGAAGCAGCTCCAGCAGATCGCTGCGGAGGCGATGCAAAAGGGCTACGAACAGGCCCAGCCGCTCGTCGCCCAGGGCGTGAAGCAAGCCCAAGACCTGCAAAAGACGCTGATCGAACAAGCTCCGAACGTCACCGCCGCGGCGCAAGAGCAATACAATGCGGCGCTGCAGCACGCGGGCACGTTCATCGCGACCGGCAAGACCGTTCTCGAGGCCGGTACGAACGCGGCGCAGCAGCATTTGAACACGCTCGGCGAGCAGGCCCAAAAAGCCGCCGATGCAACGCGCGCGGCAGTTCATGAGGCGACCGCGCCGAAGCCGCCCGACCCGCCGAGCGCTCCGACCGCCTAGACTCCCGGCGCGTTACCTCGAGGAAGCGGCGAACGCCGCCGCTTTCTCGACCGCGACGGCGATGCGCACGAAGCCGTCGAGGCCTTCGTCGAGCAGCGCGCGCGCCTGCTGCGAGCCGGTGCGCAGCGCATGCTGCGTCAACAGCAGCCGCAATCGCCCGCGCTCACCCTCGTCGAGATCGTGCGCCACCAGCGGCGTCGGTCCGAGCCGTTGCGCGTGCTCGCGCAGCACGAACAGTTCGCCGCCGGTCATCCCGCTCGCGAGGTTGCGGCCGGTGGGACCGATGATCGCCACCGTCCCCTTCGTCATGTACTCGCAGGCGTGGTCGCCGGCGCCCTCGATGACGATCGTCGCGCCGCTGTTGCGCACGGCGACCCGTTCGCCGGCGGTCCCGCGCACGTACGCCTCGCCGCCGCGCGCGCCGTAGAAGCACGCGTTGCCGATCGCCGGCTCGGTCGGGAGACCCGCGCCGCGCACGATGATCGTGCCGGAGCTCATCCCCTTGCCGGCGCCGTCGTTGGCTTCGCCGTCGAGTTCGAGCGTGATCGGCGCGGCGAGGAACGCGCCGAAGCTCTGGCCCGCGCTCCCCTTGTACCGGTAGGTCGCCGGGCCGACGTACTCGCCGCGCGCGGTGCGCGTGACGGCGTCGTAGGCCATGCGCGTGCCGACGGCGCGGTCGGCCGGCGTGATGCGCTGCGTTCCGCCCGGGATCGCCTCGTCGTCGAGGTGCGCGTTGTCGATGCGCGCGGAGTCGTACGGCGAGCGCGTTTCCGGCAAGCGCAGGACTTCGTCGAGATCGATGTCGCGCGCGCGGTCGTAGCGCGGGCGCACGAGGTCGCTGCGGCCCTGGATCTCGGCGAGAGAGCGGGCGCCCAGCGCCGCCAGGCGTCGGCGCACGTCGCGCGCGACGTAGCGCAGGAACGTCTCGGCGTCCTCGGCCGTGCCGGGGAACTTTCCGCGCAGCGCCGCGTCCTGCGTCGCGATGCCGACCGGACAGGTGTTCTGATGGCACTGTCGTGCGTAGATGCAGCCCAGCGCGACCAGCAGCGCGCTGCCGAAGCCGAACATGTCGGCACCGAGCATCGAGGCCAGCACGACGTCGCGGCCGGTTTTGAAGCCGCCGTCGACGCGCAGCTGCACGCGCCCGCGCAGGCCGTTCGCGACGAGCGTGTGGTGCGTCTCGACCAGGCCGAGTTCCCACGGCAAGCCGGCGTGTTTGATCGAGCCGAGCGGGGAGGCGCCGGTGCCGCCGTCGTGTCCGGCGATGTGCACCACGTCGGCGCGCGCTTTCGCCACGCCGCTCGCGACGTAGCCGATCCCGGACTGCGCGACGAGCTTGACCGCGATCTTCGCCTTCGCGTTCGCGCGGCGCAGATCGTAGATCAATTGTGCCAGGTCTTCGATCGAATAGATGTCGTGATGCGGCGGCGGTGAGACCAGCGATTGGCCGGGCGCGGCGCCGCGCAGCACGGCGATCTCGGGCGACACCTTGAAGCCGGGAATTTGACCGCCTTCACCGGGTTTCGCGCCCTGCGCGATCTTGATCTCGAGCTCTTCGGCGGTCGCGAGATACTCGGCCGAGACGCCGAAGCGCGCCGAGGCGACCTGCTTGATTGCGTTGAGCGTGCGGGTCGGATCCTCGCCGCCCTCGCCGCCGTTGCTGCGCGCACCGGCGATCTTCGCGCCGAGCGCCACCGCTTCGTGCGCCTCCGGGCCGAGCGCGCCGAGCGACATCGCCGCGGTGACGAACCGCGCCAAGATCGCTTCTTCCGGCTCGACCTCGTCGAGCGGGATCGCCTCGCGGATCGGCACCGCTTCGATCAGATCGTGCAGGCTGATCGCTTCGCGCTCTTCGAGCGCGTCGGAGAGCGCCATGAAGGCGGCCTCGTCGCGGCCGACGATCGTCTTGCGCAAGCCCTTCAGCAGCGGCGGATCGAACGCATGCCGCACGCCGTCGCGCCGGAAGCGGAACAAGCCGCGCTGCGGCGGCTCCGCCCCTTCGTTCGCCAGCGTCTCCCATGCGCGCAGATCTTCTTCGAGCGCTTCGAAACCGAGCACCGGCACGTGGGCCGCCATCCCGGGGAAACACGTCGAGACGAGGTCGCGCTTGAGGCCCAGCGCCTCGAACGTCTGCGCGCCGACGTACGAACGCAGCGTGCAGATGCCGAGTTTGGCGAGAACCTTGACCAAGCCGGTGCGCACCGCATCGAGGAACGGCGTCGCCGTCCCCGTCTCGGCCGACGCGGCCCGCGCCGCGAGCCACGGCGTTACGACGTTCGCTCCGGCGGCGATCAGCGCCGCGCAGCCGTGCGCGTCGCGCGCGAAGCCGTCGCATGCGGCGATCGAGGCCTGCATCCGCAGCCCCGCGTCGGTAAGCCGCTGGTGGATCGCACCGGCGGCCAGAATCGCGGGCACCGGCAGCGCTGCGGCGCGGTCGTCGAGCACGAGGTAGCTCGCGCCTTCGCGCACGGCGCGTTCCGCTTCGTCGCCGATCGCGGTAATGCGCGCGCGCAGGCTGGTTCCGGCACAATCGAGCGCGATGCGGTGCGGGATGAGCCGCACGTCGTACGAGAGCGCGTCGAACGCGCCTTCGTCGAGGATCGCGGTGTCGACGGTGACGATGCTGCCCGGCGCCGGGACGTCGCCGTTGGTCGCGCCGCTGCCGACCCACGCGCGCACGTCGAAGACGAAGCCTTCGCGAAGCGCGTCGATCGGCGGGTTGGTCACCTGCGCGAAACGCTGGCGCAGATACTCGCTCACCGGCAGGCGGCGCGAGAAGAACGCGAGCGCTGCGTCGTCGCCCATCGACGACACCGGCTCGGCGCCCGTCGCCAACGCGCTCACCACCGCTGCGAGCTCGTCCTTCGTGTAGCCGAAGCGGACCAGGTCGCGCTGCATGACGGCGGCGTCGTTCTCGCGCGGCGATTCGGCCGGCGGATCGAAACGCCAAGACGCAACGGTCGCGCGGAAATCGGAACTTTCACGGCGCAGCGAGCGGAACGCATCGGGCCGCAGCAATTCGCCGGTCGCGAAACGCACGAGGATGCGTTCGCCCGGGCCGAGGCGTCCGCGTTCGACGATCGGGTCGGCGCCGAAATCGACGACGCCCGCTTCCGAGGCGGCGAGCACGCGGCCCGACTCCGTCCGGCACCAGCGCAGCGGACGGAAGCCGCTGCGATCGAGGGCGGCGCCGACGACGTCGCCGTCGGCGAACACGATCGCGGCCGGTCCGTCCCACGGTTCCACCGTCGGGACGTGCGCGTCGTAATACGCGCGCAGCCGGTCGTCGCCGTCGACCGCGGGCGAGAGCATCAAATCGACCGCTTCGTGCACGCGATGACCGGCGCCGACCATCGCGTCGAGCGCGTTGTCGAAGTCGAGCGAGTCGCTGGCCCAGCGCGGCGAGTCGACGCCGCGGGCGCGCATCCAGGCGCGGTTGCCGGTGATCGTGTCGATCTCGCCGTTGTGACCGATCAGGCCGAACGGCTGGACCAGACGCCAGCGCGGCGCCGTGTTCGTGCTGAACCGTTGATGGAACACCGCGAAGCGCGAGCGGCAGTCCTCGTCGCGGAGGTCGGCAAAATAGGGCCCCAGGTCGCTCGCCGAGAGCATGCCCTTGTAGACGACGGTGGTCGGCGACGCGCTGACCAGCGTGGCGGCGTCGCCTTCATCGCGCAGGGTCCGGATCACGGCTCGGCGCACCGAGCGCATCCGCTCGCGCGCGTTACCCGGCCCGACGTCGACGATCAGCTGCTCGTACGACGGCGCGGTCGCGAGCGCTTGCGCACCGAGAATCGAGCGGTCGACCGTCGGGACGCGCCAGCGCATCGGCGCGACGCCCTCGTTGCGGATCGCGGTCTCGACCCGGCCGCGCAATGCCGCAGCCAGACCCGGCTCGGTCGGCAAGAACACGCAGACGGCCGCCAAGTGCCGTTCCGGGACCCGGACGTGGGCCTGAGCCAGTTCGCGCATGAAGAGTGCCCGGGGCGTTTCCAGCATGATCCCGGCACCGTCGCCGGTGCGGCCGTCGGCGGCGCGCGCGCCGCGATGCTCCATCGCCGCGACGGCCGCAAGGGCCAGGCGGACGACCTCGTGGGTGGGGCTGTTCGTCAGGTCGGCGAGGAAACCGACGCCGCAGGCGTCATGCTCTTCCGGATACATTGAATCTTATACGATAGTCGATCTGAGGCCACCAGTCATTCGACAAACGGAGTATGCCGGACCGGCCCGATGCGACAGGCGAGGAATCGAGGACTTAGCGGCGCTTGTGCTTTCCGCTGTGCGCGACGATCACCGTGCGCCGCACGTCGGAACGAACTTCCGCGGAGATGGGCGGCTGCGTGGAAAGATTCTTCTTGATCAACGTGCGCCACGGCAGCGTGCGTGCGTCTAGACGCACGTCGCGCCCCTGCGCCCGCGCCGAGCGGATCATCTCGACGAAGCGGCTCACCTCGTCATCCCCGAGCACTTGAACGTCGCGGACGTCGACGAGGAGCGTGCGCCCCTCGACCCCCGCCAAACCGCGCTGAAGCACGTCGAACGACGCGATGAGCTCGGCATCGAGAATACCGATCAGCCGTAAGGCGACCGGTGCGGGGGCAACGAGCGTTTGGGGTGCGTACACGAAAAAGCCACTCCTCGATGATCAGGTGCTGCACCGACGATACGCCCGCCCGCTGAGAAAAGTTTGAGTGTTCGGTGAAAGAATGGCGAGAAAGTGGGGGCGCGCACACTCAGCCTTGCAAGCCGAGCGCCACCATCATCCGATAGCCGACATCGAGCGCGCGCTCGTCGATGTCGAACCGCGCGTTGTGGTGCGGGTACGCCGACTCCGCCCCGCCGCGAGAGCCGACGATGAAGTAGGCGCCGGGCCGCACCTCCTGCATGAACGACATGTCCTCCGCCCACATGACGATGTCGTGCTCGACCACGGCCTCGGTACCGAGCTCCCTGCGCCCCACCGCTCGCACGACATCGTTGACGTCGCGCGCGTTCACCGTCGGCGGATACGACCAATGGTAGGCGAACTCGTATTCGAAGCGCATCGCTTCGCCGAGTCCCCGCAGGATGCGCTCCATGCGCTCGGGCATCGTGCGCCTCACCTCGGCGTCGAACGCGCGCACGGTGCCCTTCATCGCCGCTTCGTCGGGGATGACGTTGAAGGTCGTGCCGCTGGTGAATTGACCGACGGTCACGACCGCGGGGTCCTTCGGAGCGACCTCGCGGCTGACGAT
>JAQBPM010000305.1 GCA_028287525.1 Vulcanimicrobiota bacterium
GCGCCGACGACGCCGCGCTGCTCCACGCGACCGCGCTCATCGCGATCCGGCAACGCGACTATCCCGCGGCGCTCGAAGCGATCACCCCGGCGCTTGCCGCCGTGCGCCGGATCGCTGACGAGGTGCGGCTCCCGGCGATCCTCTCGACGATGAGCGCGGCGTTGCTGTTCCAACGCCGCTTCGACGAAGCGGAACCGCACCTCGAAGAAGGTCTGATGCTGGCGAATCGGGCGGGTGACATCCGCTCTGCCATCAGGTTGCTCGCCGCGTTCGGTTTTCTCTCGAGCTCCCGCGGGCAGCCGGACGCCGCCGCCGCATATTATCGCCGCGCATTGGTGGAGGCGGAGGTATTGGGCGAGCCGCGTCTGCTGGCGTTGGCCCTCAACCGGGTCGCCGCCTCCGAGTTCGTTGCGGAGCGCTATGCGTCGGCGGAAGCGCTGCTGCAGCGCGCCATCGACATCGGACGCGCGTTCGGCGACGACGATGCTGAGGCCGCCGGCCGGCTCAACGACCTCGGTGACATCGCGATCATGCGCGGCGACGTTGGCCGCGCGTGGCTCAACTACGACGAAGCACTGGGCCTGGCGACGGCGAACGAATCGGCGACGGCGATCGCGCAAGCGCTGCGCGGCGTCGCGACGGTCGCGGCGGTGCGGCATCAACCCAAGCGGGCCGCGCAGCTGCTGGGCGCTTCGCGCGGCGCGCACAGCGGTTGGGAGGCAGTCGGCCCGAACCGCGTGATGTGGGAACGCGCGTCGGACCTGATCGCGAAGCAGCTCGCGCCGGCAGACTTCGCGCGCGAAGAGGACGCGGGCGCATCGATGGAGACCGCGCTCGCCATCGAGAACGCGCGCCGTTTGTGGGAGACCGACCTCCCGTGAGGGGCGGGACGGTTTTGGGACGGTCTGCGGACAGGCTGGCCCCAGCATCGTTCCATGCTTACGAAGTTCTGCGCCGGGGTCGTCCTCTGCGCTAGTCTCGCCGCGTGCAGCAACGGTGACGTCCACGTCCCGCAGGTGGTCCCTGTGGCGTCGCCGACACCGGCAGCCAGCGCCAGCCCCACCCCGGTCGCCACCGCGACGCCGACCCCCGTCGCCACGGCCACGCCGACGCCGGTCATCACCGCGACGCCGAGCCCGACGCCGGTCCCCACCGCGACTCCCACGCCGGCCGGCGTCTCCCTCTCCCCGTCCGCGCTGACGTTTCTCGCCATCGGCGCGAGCAGCGCGCAAACCGTGACGGCTTCGGAACCGAATTACTCCGGCGCGTTTACCGCGGCGACCACGACGTGCGCGTCGATCGCCTCGATCGCGTCCGGCCCGGGATCGTCGTTCATCGTAACGCCGCTGGGCGTCGGCTCGTGCTCGTTCACGATTACCGATGCGGGAGCCAAGGCCGCGACCTTGTCGATCGGCGTCACGGCGACGACCGTCGGGGGCTCCTAGCGTCATGCCGGAGGATGTCCGCGATCCACCGCTCGTCGTCACGTTCTTCTACGCCGGAACCGAGCTTCGCGCGCGAGTGCGCGACGTGAGCTCTCAAGAGCAATGGGTCGTGCTGGACGGCTCCGCCTTGCGTCGTGCGCTCTTCCAAGAACGCGAGCGCGCGGTCTAACTTTTCTGGGACTCGCCTACACGGCGTCTTCCTTTTCGCCCGCGTCACGTCGACGCCACATCGGAGATCCATCACATGACCATCATCAGTCGGCTCGCCGGTGCGAGCCTCATCGCAGGAATGCTCGCCGGGTGCGGCGGCGGCAGCACCGGCGGCACGCTCACCCCTTCCCCTCGGTCCGGGACGAGCGCGACGTCGTCGGTCACGTTTCGCGTCGTCGTTCCGTCGCCCGCATCCGTCTCCGCATCGCGGCGCGCACCGCGCTACGTATCGACCGCGACGAAGTCCGCGACCGTCATCGTCACCCCCGCCGGCGGCGCCGCAGGCGCACCGGTCGTGGCCAACTGCGCGCTGGGCACATGCAGCGGTGTCGTCACCGCACCCGTCGGCAGCGATACGTTCGACGTGCGGCTCTACGACCAGCCGGGCGGTACCGGAGGGCTACTCTCGCGCGGTTCGGCGGTGCAAACGGTTCTTGCGAATCAAACGAACAGCGTCAACCTGACGTTCGACCCGGTCGTCGCGTCGGTCGTGCTTACCCTCAGCACGTCGGCGTTACCCGCCGGAACGGCTGCGACGGACACGCTGAACGTCATCGCGCGGGACGCGCAAAACATGACGATCGTCGGTCCCGGGATCTATGTCGACGCCGCGGGCAACCCGCTCACGATCACCGTCGCGAAAACGGACGACAATCATTCGGGAGCCGGAAGCGGTACGACGACGCTCGGCCCTGTCTCGATCACCGGCCCGTCCGTGACGTCCGTACCGATTGCGTACAACGGCGGCGCGATGAACGCGACCACCTACGCCGCGACGGTGAACGGCGGCGCGGCGATCTCGGCGACCCCGGCGACGTTGACGTTCACTCCGACCCTCGTCGCGTTCTATCCCACCCCTGCGAATAGTTTTCCGACGGCGATCGTCGCCGGACCCGATGGGAATCTTTGGACGGCCGGCGACCGCAAACCCGGCGGCTTCAACATCCTGAAAATCTCGACGTCCGGAACGTTCACCGGGTACACCAGCGCGGCGGGCGCGGACATCGCCGTAGGGCCGGACGGCAAGCTCTGGTTCGGCGGTTTCGGCGGCGGCAACGTCAGCAACATCACGACCGCCGGCGTCGTCACCGACGGTGTCGCGCTGGTTGGCGGGTCTACGAACGGTCTGACCGTGCTTGCCGACGGAAGCATCTGGATCACCGACACGACCGGGCGCATCGTGCAAACGAGCATCAGCGCACCGGCCACGAACGTCGCATACCCGACATCGGCCAACGTCTACCCGGACAGGATCAAGCTCGGACCCGATGGGAATTTGTGGTTCACCGAGTATTTCGGAACCAGCATCGCTCGCATCACGACGGGCGGAGCGATCACCGAGTTCGACACCAGCGGCGGCACCACGAATCTCGCGGTCGGACCGGACAACAACGTCTGGTTCACGCAGCGCGTCATGAGCCGGGTCGGCTATATCCTACCTGGTGCGCCGAACACGGTCACGACCTTCCCAATCCCTGGGGGCGGCGATCCGAGCGGGATCGTGAAGGGACCGGACGGCAATCTCTGGTTCACCGAACAGAAAAACCAGAAGATCGGCCGTGTCTCGACCACGGGGACGTTCACCATGATCGACACCCCGAATACCACGAGCGATGTATCCTCGATCACCGTCGGTCCTGACGGCAACCTCTGGTTCACCGACTACGGAGGCGCGATCGGCAAGATCGTCTGGTAATTGCCGAATCGCTCGTCGCGCCGCGGCTACTGATCGTTGACGTTCAGCGGTCGCGGCGCGCCGACGAGCACGCGAACGTAGGCCTCGCCGCCCTCGCGCGAGTCCGCGGCGGACTCCACCGTCGCTTCGGTCGCACGCTCGCCGAAGAGCTCGAGGAAACCGCCGAAGAATTCGCCGAATCCGTCCATCGCTAATCGTTCAACCCCACTTGGAAGGTGAGCGGGACGATCTTGGGTTCGCCGCGTTTCTCGACCGACGTCCCGATCGCCATGAACTCGATGACGTGTGGGCTCCAAATGTGCGTCTTCTCGACGATCTGCATTCCGACGATGCCGTCCGCGCCGTGCGCTTCGGCTTCCGCCTGCATCCGCGACATCGCGAGCTCGCGCGCGTCGTAGATCGCCTCGGTGTAGTTGGTGAGCTCGATGTTGTTCCCGAGCGTCCGCATCGCTTGCATGAAGCCCTGGTGCGCGATGTGGTAGACGCAGTTCCCGAGGACCAGCTCGCGCGGAACGTAGCCCGTCGAGGTCACCAGCTTGTAGAAGTCCTGCACCGAGAAGTCGCTGGTGAACGGTTTGTTGTCGTGCGTGCGCCACGTCGTCTCGCCGGGAGGTGCCTTGACGGCCGTGCCGACCGCGGTGAATTCGAGCGCGTTCTCGGCCCAGGCGTAGCCGCCGACCTCGAGCCGTACGCCGACGATGCCGTCCGCGCCGAGCACGTCGGCTTCTTCTTCCATCCGCGACATCGCCAGTTCGCGCGCCTCGTACATCGCGGCGCTCAGATACTGCAGTTCTTGGTTCTGGTAGAAGTTGCCGTACTGGATGCCGACGTGATAGATCGAGCTGCCCAGGACCAGGCCGAGCGGACGCCATCCCATCTGCTCGAGCAGCACGAATTCGGAGACGGAGAGGTCGCTGGTGAAGAGCGGCGCACCGCCCTCTCCGCGCATGCGGCGCAGACGCGAGACCGCGTCGAGTGGGACGCCGCCCTGCGTCGTCGTGACGCCGGGCTGCTGCTGCTGGGATCTGCCGCCGCCGAAAAAGCTCATCATTTCTCCCGGAAGAGTCGAGTGAGGATCGCACGCGCACCGCGTTCGCGTTCGACGTACGCGGCGAGATCGGCGATGAGACCTTCGGTCCACTCGCCGAGATGAACCGCCAGCGTCTTGTTCCTGATGCCGCGCAGGAAGCGGGTGACGCTCGCCTCGATGCCGCCCTGCGGCGTGCGCGCCAGGGTGTAGCGCAGCAGATCGTCGCGGCGCGGTACGTCGAGCCACACGGCATCGACGTCTCCGCGGCCGAGGAATCCGGTGCGATGCACGTTCGCGAGCGCCGGGAACGCCGTGGCGAGCTGTGTTGCCGCACGGGCGATGAGGGCGCCCGCGTCCCCGCCCGACTGCGCGTCCAGCCGCTCGAGCACGCGCCGGACCAGCATGGCCGGGGGCGCGCTCGCATCGTCAACTTCGACGGCCGGTGCCTCGGGCAGCGCGTCGGCCGGCCCGAAACGGGCTTG
>JAQBPM010000333.1 GCA_028287525.1 Vulcanimicrobiota bacterium
GAGAACACGCCGAGCCCCTTCGTCGGGAGCGGGACGAAGATGTGGTTGGTGACCGGATCGGCCGCTACGGAGTGGGCATTCGTGTCCGTCGGGACGTTTTGGATGAACGTCAGCGTGGAGGCATCGATCACGCCGAGGACCGGCGCGGTCGGGCCGCCGACGATGCCGGTCTTGGTCCAATTGCGCGATGCCGTGTAGAACCGATTGTTTCCGGGGTTGAACCACACCTCATCGGAACCGCCGACCTGGGTGAACGTTTTGACCACCGCACCGGTCGCGGCATTGAGCACGATCGTGGTGAGTGCGCCGCTCGGCGGGTCGCAGCCGATCAACAGCTGATCGTTCAACCCGACGGCCATGCCGGTCGGTGCGCAATTCGTCAGCGGATAGCGCGACTTGACCACGGGAGCTTTGGCGAGCACCGTCGCGGGATCGAACGTATCGACCTCGCCGCCCGGGTTCGCCGGCGTGCCGACGACGTTGACGAAGAACAGTTTCGTTTTGGGATCGTATTGGCTCTGTTCCACGCCGCTTGCATCGCTAAAGACGTAGTGTGCGAGCACCTCGTTCGTCTTCGTCGAGATGAAGGTGACGAACGGCGGCGTGTTCGCGTTGTTTGCGAAAACGACAATCCCGTCGTCGGGATCGTACGAGCCCTCGTCGGAGCGTAACGGGTCGCCGGGGACGATCGAGGTGTCGATCGTCTTCGTGATCGCCTTGGTCGAGACGTCGACGACCTGCACCCGGCTCTTCCCGTCTCCGACATAGACGATGTTGGTTCCGGGAATCACGACGACGCCGTCTGGCCCGGACGTGTTGTTGTTGCCCGTGAAGCCGACGAATCCGGGTATCTGGGTGACCAGCTTCGTGGTATTCGTGTCGACGATATCGAGACTGAAGTTGGTGCGGTCGGCGAGGTAGTATGCATGCTTCGACGGATCGACTTCGCTGATGTCAAAGCTCCAGAGGCCGGTCGCAGGCGGCCCGACGTTCGGAATCGCTATCGTATCGATCGCGACCGTTCCGGACTGTGATGACGCGTAGAACGTCACGACGTACTTCTTGCCTGCCTGCAGGGTGATCGGGTTCGCGGTCGGAGCGAACGTGATGTTCTGTCCCGATACCGTCGCGGGTCCTTCCGTGCGGAATTCTTGAGCGACGTTCGTGACCGTCGGATCGGAGATCGCGTAGAAGAAGCTGCGGCCCGTCGTCGGGATCGTCGAGGGCAGCGTCAGCGAGAATCCTGGGATCCCGGTGAAGGTGATCGTGATCGGGGTGACCAGCGTCACATAGAAATAGAACGTTAGGGTGCCGCTTTGCGGGCTCCGCAGCGCACTCTGCGAGAACGCTCCATCGGGGGCGATCGTGCTCGACGTCTCGGTCATCGTCGAAGGGGCCGATGCGCCGGGCAGCGAGATCGCGCCCGCGATACCGCCCGCCGACGCTAATGTCTGCGTCGACGAGGTCATCGAGGTGGGGAAGGTTGTCGATGCTGTGCTGGGAGATTGTGTCGTGCCGGGGGCTTGTGCGGGCGTCGTCGGCGTGAGGGTACTGGTACCGCCTCCACCGCACGCGCTCAAAGCGAACGCCGACAGAACGCAAGCTGCACGCACAAGTTGAGAACTCTGCATGTGTTGCACGCTCCAGGGTACGACGAACGGATCGCTCGTCGTGGCCAAACGCTAACACAAGCGAACTCTCAGCACAGTACGCATGCGCCTTTCTCTCTAAGCGGCAGACGGCCGTGCGACCATTGTCACCCCGAGCTTGTCGAGGGCCCCTCGTCACGCGTGGTGCTCAGCGTGACAACGGGCTACTGCTGCTGTTGCTGGTAGTCGTTCTCTTGGAATTGCTGCTGCGCGTGCGAGAGCGCTTCGACCGCGACATCGACCGACATGATGCTCGAGGAGGCGCCCGTAAAGACGCCGCGGACGGGACTAACGTCCCGGTAATCACGACCGGTCGCGATGCGCACGAAGCTATCGCCGATCCAGGTGTCGTTGGTCGGGTCGATGCCGATCCAGCCGCGCGGGCCGAGATACGCTTCCACCCACGCGTGCGACGCTTCGGCGCCGAGCGTTTCGCCGCCGCCGGCGATGTAGCCGCTCACATAGCGGGCCGGAATGCCGGCGCGGCGGCAGAGCGCGATCAGCACGTGCGCGAAATCCTGGCACACGCCGGCGCGCAGGCGAACCGACTCCTCGACGGTGGCATGGACGCTGGTCGTCGTCTTGTCGTATGCGAACTCGTCGTGCAGCGTGTGCGAAGCATGCTGCAGCCAGGCGACGATGTCGTCTTCCGGGCCCGGCGTGCCGACCTGGTCGGCGAACGCGCCCAGACCATTCCCGAAGGTGATGTAGCGGCTGCCGTTGAGGTAGTCGAAAAGCTCGTCGCGCTGCGGGTCGGCATCGACCAAGCTGCGCGGCAGCGGCTGCGGCGCCGTCGGCGCGCCGCGCGCCGTCACCACCTGCGAGCGCGCGATCACCTCGAGCATCGCGTGTTCGGGCAGAATCGCGAAGTGCTGGACGTCGTTGCCAAACCGATCGGCGTACGAGAAGACGCGGGTCCGCGGCGAAACGCTCAGCTCGTACCGGGTGCAGTACTGCGAGGCGTCGCTGCGCGGCTGCAGATGGACGATCGTGTGACTGTCGTGAACGGGAACCGGATAGTAGTAGCGCGTGCGGTGGGCGATCGTGTACCGCATCAGCCCACCGGGACGCGGGGGAAATAGGTCGAGACGATCGAGCTGCCGAGCTCGTCGAGTTCGACACACATGCGCGCGCCGAAGGCTTGGCTCCCCTCGCGCGTCAGATCGGCGGTGCCGGCGAAATCGAGCGACGCGCAGATGCGTCCCGACATGCGTTCGGCGGAGTCGGCGAAGGCGCCGCTCGGCGCGCCGGAGAGACGATGCAATGCGTGGTCGACCTCGCGCGCGCAGAAACGCAGGGAGCGCGGAAAGTTCGCCGAGAGCGCGAGGAACGCGAGCGAGTCGGC
>JAQBPM010000371.1 GCA_028287525.1 Vulcanimicrobiota bacterium
GTACGCCGACGTCCGCTCGATCGCGAAGACGTCCTTCGCCTCGGCGACGACGCAGATCATCGTGCCGTCACGACGCTGATCGTCGCAGATGTCGCACGGGTCGTCCTCGGTGATCGAGAAGCAGCGCGAACACATCCGCACCCGATCCTTGAGTGCGACGATTGCGTCCGCGAGCGCGTCGGCATCCGCGCGCGGGCGATTGAGCAAATGGAAGACGAGCCGGGCAGCCGTCTTCGGGCCCACCGTCGGGAGCTTGCTGAACTCGTTGATCAGCGCTTGAACGGGGGCTGCGATCGTGGTCGAGATCGTGCTGCTCCGCCTACATCCCGGGGATCTTGAGGCCGCCGGTGACGGCGCCCATCTTGGTCGAATTGAGCGTGTGGACTTTCCCCAGCGCATCGTTGAGCGCGACGACCAAGAGGTCTTCGAGCGTCTCGACGTCGTCGGGATCGACGGCGTCGGGCTTGATCGTGACCTTCTTCACTTGGAACTCGCCGGTGATCCCGACGGTCACGAGCCCACCCGACGCGCTCCCCTCGACGATGGTGTTCGCGAGCTCTTCCTGGACGCGCGCCATGTCTTGCTGCATCTTGCGGATCTGCTGCATCATCTGAGCCTGGTTCATCGTGTTCGTGATCCCTCGCGTGTGTCGGTAGGCAACGTGTCCAGCGCGTAGCGCATCAGGTCGTCGGGCGGTTCTTCGCCGCCGTCGTCGGTGACGCCGGTCTGGGGCGGCGGCGCGCTCGCGCCGCTCACCACGCGCACGTCGAGCGTCCGACCCGTCACCGCGGCGACCGCGCGCTTGAGCGCCGGCAGCTCGCGCTTGACGACTTCGGCCATCGGCGGAACGGGAATCCGCAGGACGATCGTGTCTTTTTCGAGACCTTCGACCGTCGCGCGGCTGAGCGGCGCGTTGAGCGACGGCTTCACCTCTTCGGCGCGCGTGCGAATCTGCTGCCACAACGTGCGCAGCTTCTGCAGCGAGAGCTCCATCGGCGGCACCGCGCCGGCCGGCTCGGCGCTCGCAGCGGGACGCTCGACGGGCGGCGCGGGCGGCGGGGGTTCGAGTTGGACGACCGGCGGCGGATCCGGGCGAACGGCGGCGACCGGTTCCGCGCGAACGGCGGGGGCCGGTTCCGGGCGCGGCACCGCCGGGCGCGGTTCCCCGCCTTCGAGCGCGGCAAGGCGAGCGGAGATCGCGTCCAGCGTCGGGTCCTCGCCCTGCAGGACGAAGCGAAGGATCACGCTCTCCAGCTCGAGGCGCGCGTTGCCGGAGTTGCGGGCCGCTGCCAGCGCATCGGCCAGCAGGCGAAGGGCGCGCACGATGCGCGCTTGCGGGGTGGCGGCGGCGCGCTCGCGCGCAGCCTGCGCGTCGTCTTCGGCGAGGTCGCGCGAGAGCAGGTCAGGGTTGACCCGGGCGACCAGCAGGTGCCGGAATTCAGCCAAGGTGCTGCGGATGAGCCCCGTCATGTCGGTGCCGGCGTCCGACGCGTCGTCGATGATGCGCAGCGCTTCGGCCGCATCGCCGTCGAGCGAGACGTCGCGCAGCGCGCGGGCGAACGCCCGTCCGGTTTGTCCGAATGCCGCCTCGACGACCGTCGCGTCGACCGGTCCGTTCGCGAAGGATGCGACCTGCTCGAGCATCGTCAGCGCGTCGCGCAGCCCGCCGTCGGCGCGGTACGCGATCGCGCCCAGCGCGGCGTCGTCGATCACGATCCCCTCGGCATCCGCGATCTCGCGCATCCGCGCGATCATCGTCGGGATCGCGATCCGGCGGAACGCATAGCGCTGGCAGCGCGAGAGGATCGTCGGCGGCAACGCTTCGGGCGCGGTGGTCGCCAAGATGAAGACGGCCCATTCCGGCGGTTCTTCCAGCGTCTTGAGGAAGGCGTTCGCTCCTTCCTTGGTCAGCATGTGAGCTTCGTCGATGATGTAGACTTTGCTGCGCATCGTCGACGGCGCGAACTTCACCGCATCGCGCAGCGCGCGGATCTCGTCGATCCCGCGGTTCGACGCGGCGTCGATCTCCAGCACGTCCAGCGCGGTCCCATCGAAGATCGCGCGGCAGTTTTCACAGGTGTTGTCCGGAAATGCCGTCGGCCCGTTGACGCACTCGATGCAGCGCGCGAGAATCTTCGCGGCCGAGGTCTTGCCGGAGCCGCGGGGGCCCGAGAACAGGTACGCGTGAGCGAGGCGCCCGGTCTCGAGCGCCGTCGTGAGGGTTTTGACCACCGCGTCCTGACCGACCAGGTCGGCAAACGTCCGGGGCCGCCAGGTTCGGTAGAGCGACACCTCCGGGCTTTCCGGGAGCAATCCGGCGGCTCCCGTTCGTTGCGCGCAAGGGGGCCGGCCGCTCGCGCCGGCGCTCCGCTCCCTAGACGATCTTTCGTTGAGCAACCGAACACCGTGCCCAGACGTTTTAAGGAGAGCCGGGTCGGGTACCCGGTTTGCGTCGGCCCTTTCGATGGCCGCCGCGTCTGCTTTCCAAGCGGGCGTGGCCGCTCATCGGGCCGGCTGGAGAGGAACGATGGAGTCCACGGTCGATCTTCGCGCCGCGTTGCGCGAGAAGTTCGGTTACGAAAGCTTCAACCCAGGTCAGGTTGAGGTGATCAGCCGCGTCCTCGAAGGCGAAGACACGCTTGCGATCCTCGCCACCGGCGCCGGAAAATCGCTGTGCTATCAGCTGCCCGCGCTGCTGTTCGAAGGGACCACGATCGTCGTCTCCCCGTTGATCGCGCTGATGAAAGATCAGCTCGACATGCTGGCCCAACTCGGCGTCACCTCGACCGTCGCGCTCAACTCGACGCTCTCCGAAGACCAAGAGATCGTGGCCATGGAGCGGATCGCGTCGGGCCAAATGAAGATCGTCTTCGTGACGCCGGAGAAGCTTGAAGACGACGCGTTCGTGAGCCTCCTGCAGCAGCTCCACGTTCCGCTGTTCTGCGTCGACGAAGCGCACTGTATCTCGCAATGGGGTCACGATTTCCGGCCCGCGTACTTGAACCTCGGCAAAGTGATCAAGCAGCTGCGCAATCCGACCGTGCTCGCGCTCACGGCAACGGCGACCCCGGCCGTGCGCGAAGACATTCTGCTCCAGCTCGGCATCCCGCACGTCAAGCCGATCGTCAAAGGCTTCGACCGTCCGAACCTGCAGTACGAAGTCCGGCGCGCCGAGAGTGAAGCCGGCAAGCTGAAGATGCTCAAGGATCTCTTCCTCAAGGGAGAGCTCGACGGCACCGGCATCGTCTACACCGCCACCATCAAGAACGCGCTCGAAGTGCAGCAGTATCTGCACGACGAGCTCGGCCTGCCGGCGGCCGTCTACCATTCCAAACTGCAGAAGCACGATCGCACCGCGGTGCACGAGCTCTTCATGCAGGAAGCGATTCGCGCGGTCGTTGCGACCAATGCGTTCGGCCTGGGCATCGACAAGCCCAACATCCGCTTCGTCGTGCACTTCGATCTGCCGGGTTCGGTCGAAGCCTACACGCAGGAAGCTGGACGCGCCGGACGCGACGCCGATCTCTCGAAATGCGTGCTGATCTACCGCATGAGCGATACGCGCGTGCAGAACTACTTCCTCACCGGCAAATATCCGGACATCGAGGAAGTGCAGAAAGTGTTCGGCACGCTCGAGATCTTCGGCGAGCAGGAGGGCGGCGTGAGCCTGACCGACCTGCGCAAGATCACGCAGCTTCCGCTGACCAAGCTCAAAGTCGTCTTAGCGCTGCTCAAGAAGGGCGGCTTCATCGAAAACGGCATGCGCAGCAAGTACGTGCTGACCGACGCCGCTCGCGAGCAGCGCGAGATGGTCCTCAACCTCGCCAACTACGAGACCAAGAAGAAGTACGACCAGTCGAAGCTGGCCATGATGCTGCAGTACGCCGAGACCACGGGATGCCGGCGCCGCTTCATCCTGAACTACTTCGGTGAGGACTACGCCGAAGTGACCTGCGGCGCGTGCGACAACTGCCTGCAGGGCCGCCGCGATTTCACCTCTTCCGGCTACCGCATCGCGGACGTGGTATACCATCGCAAGTTCGGGCAAGGCACGGTCGAGCGCGCCGAGAAAGACTTGGTTACCGTCCTGTTCCCGAATGTCGGGTACAAGACGCTTCTCGCCTCAGCCGTGTCTCGGGAAGCCGGCGACGCGAAGATGATCGCGTAGCCGTACTTTATCCGCAAAAGGAGTCGCTTGCGACGCGTCATCGCGCCGTTCTCTAGCCTCGCGTTCGTGTGCGCCGTCGCGCTCGCTGCGGCGGCTCAGGTGAATCCTCCGGTTCCGGCGCCGAGCGGCCCGGTGAACCCGCCGGGGGCGGTCGCGACGCCCGTGGCGCCGCCGACACCGCCGGGCGCGCCCGCTAGCGCCGGCCCCTCGGCATCCGGCTCACCGGAGGGCTCGCCCTCACCGCTCGAATCGCCGTCGGCCGGGCCGCTCGCCACGCCGACGCCGCCGCCGATCATCGTCGACCCGCCGCAAGTCAACGTCGAGCCGGGCAAAACCGCGAACGCGCGGATCAACGGCGTCCTCGGGGCCGTCACCGCGACGGTCGCCGACCCGAGCGTCGCGACGGCCGTCGTCGATCAGGTCCAACGCGTCCTCTTCGTCACCGGCGTCAAGTTGGGGACGACGACGATCACGCTTACCGACCAGCGCAACGTGACGCGCGACGTTCCGGTGCGCGTGGCCTACGCCGCCGGCAGCGCCGCGGACGAGACGACGCTGCGCGTCACCGGGAATCCCGCCACGGCCGACTATCTGCGCGAAGCGGTCGCGAAAGCGGTCGAACACGCCGCGACGCTTCGTCCCGGCGCCTCGGTCTCCGTCACGCTGGACAGCGTCCCGATCCGCCGCGACCTCGGAGTCGACAATCGCGCCGACGTCGACGTTCCGGTCACGATCGCCGGCAACGGCTACTTCACCGTCACCGGCACGACGCACGTCGCGATCGAGAACACCGCGCTGCCGCCGATCGAACCTGCACGGCTGCTGGTCAGCGACTATCCCGAGCGGCTGACCGCCAACGGCGTGCTCTTCACCGCGCGGCTCGATCGCTCGCAAGCGCAGCGGTTCCTGTACTACCACTACAATCCGGGGACCGAGCCGGCGCGGCGCATCCTGCTCAAAGCGCGCAACTCCTCGAGCGCTCCGGCGACGGTGCAGATGATCGAAGGCAGCGCCGGTCCCGGCACCAACGAGATGGAGGTCGGCCATCTCTCGACCAAACGCTT
Organism: Vulcanimicrobiota bacterium; assembly: GCA_028287525.1. Classification (GTDB taxonomy): domain Bacteria; phylum Vulcanimicrobiota; class Vulcanimicrobiia; order Vulcanimicrobiales; family Vulcanimicrobiaceae; genus Vulcanimicrobium. The sequence continues at coordinate 5,233 of JAQBPM010000371.1, forward strand.
CTTGGTGCGCCAGACCCGCAACGAAGGCGCGGTGACGACGATCCCGCCGGGCGCGACGGTCAACCTCATCGATCATCCGCTCCCGCCGACGAACATCGTCAGCGGAATCCTGCAGCTGCGCCTGGTCACCGGCGACCCGCTCGACCTCGCGCTCGTCGCGCAGGACGCGAACGCGCCGCTCGATCAATCGGCCGACACGACGCAGCTCCTCTCCGGCGGCGCGCCCCACGCGCGCGGCGTCTATCCGGTGCCGACCTTCTACTTCGACCGCTACTACGACGTCGACGGCGCGGATCTCGAGATCCCGATCGGTCAGCTTCCGCTGCCGAACCTGCGTTCGGGCGAAGCGCTCAGCGGCGACTACGGCGTCCAGCAAGCGATGAACGTCGTGATCGTCAACATGACGCGCGGCACGCGTTCGATCGCCCTGTACGCGAACCCGCGCGGCGGACGCGCGACCGGCACGTTCTTGATCGACGGCACGCTCGTGCAGGCGCACGCGCTGGCGGCGTTCTCGAAGTTCAAGATCTGGCAGGACACGATCCAGGCGGGGACGTTCCGGCGCATCCGCATCGTCACCATGCCCGAAGGCGGGTCGACGTATCCGCTGCGGCTGATCTTCGCGCAAGACGACGGGTCTGCTGCTCCCGGCGCTCCGGGGTCGCCTATCTACTAGCGCTGGTTTTGGATGGTGGCTCGCGGGGCGGGCGGGGCGTGGTGCGCTCGGCGGCACGCTCCCTCCGCGCTTCCTGCGCTCCGGTCGCTACGTTGCTCCGGTGCTCTCGCCATCCTGGCTCCGCACCTCCGCAAAGTACCGCCGATCGCACCACGCCCCGCCCGCCCCGCTCCAGGCATCGTGAGTGACCGGCGTATGGTGGGTGGCGTTGTTGTGCTGCGCGCCGCGTTTTTTTTTGGGGGCACGGCACGGGTCACCATTTTTGTCATCCTGAGTGGGCTTTGTCGTCCTGAGCTTTTTTTGTCATCCTGAGCTTGTCGAAGGATGGGCCAGGATCGCGCTCTTGTTTTGCGGGGCGGTTACCGGTGGATGCGGCGATAGATGTCGTTCATTGCTCTTGCGGCGGTGGGCCAGGCGAAGCGGGCTTGGGATGTGGGGCGATGTGCGGCGGCGGTGCGTTCGGCTTCTTCTCGGTGGTCGAGGAGCGCGCGGATTGCGTGCGTCCATGCGCTTCCGTCGTCGGGATCGAGAAGCGGCGTTTTGTCGGCTGCGACCTCGATGAGGGATGAGGTGCCGGCTGCAATTGCCGGGACGCCGGCACACATGGCCTCGGCGAGCGCGTAGCCGAAGCCTTCGTAGCGGGACGGGACGAGGGCGCACGTCGCGCGGGCGAAGAGATCGTCGAGTTCCGGCTGGGTGATGTAGCCTCGGAGTTCGAGACGGTCGGCGACGCGGAGTTCGGCGGCGAGTTTGCGGATGCCGTCCGCGTACGGGGTTGGGGGACCGACCGAGACGATGCGGAGTTTCGGGATAGCGGCGAGCGCTTCGATCAGGACCAGCAGGTTCTTGCGGGCTTCGACGGTGCCGACGACGAGGGCGAACGGGGAGTCGTCCGGGGTGCGGACGATGCCGGCGAAGCGTTCGTCGACGCCCGGGTACACGACGTCGATCGTTGCGTTCTCGTCGATGAGCTCGCGGTATTCGCTTGCGCTGAAGTGCGAGTCGCAGACGATCGCCGCGGCATTGCGGTATGCGCGCGCTTGCAGCGTGCCGAAGTAGGCGCGCGCGTAGCCGCGCGTATGCTCTTGGACGCGGTGCCAGGCGAGATCGTGCACGGTGACGACGGTCGGCAGCGTGCGCACCAGCGGCATCGTACCGGCCGATGCGTGCAGGATGTCGGCGCCGCTGCGCGCGGCCGCCAGCGGGAGCAGTGCTTGATCCCAGAGCACGCGGCGATCGAAGCGCCACGGGTCGAGCCAGGGGGCGCGCAGCACGCGCACGTCGGTGCCGGCGTCGTGCAGCGCCGCGGCGAGATCCCGCTGGTACACGCCGATGCCGGTGGCCGTGCCGACCGCGAGTTGTCCGTCGAGCGCGACGATCACTGCGTGCAGCGTTTGAGCGGAGCGCCGACGACGGTGTCTTCAGCGGGGTCGCGATGCGCGCTCGTCGTTGTCGTCGCGTAGAGCTCGCGGGCGCGGGCGAGCTCGCGGTGCGCGCGCGCGCAGTCGCCCGAAGCGGCGGCGGTCCACGCCAGGCCCGCGTATGCGTCGGCGCTGTTGGGGACGACTTCGGCCGCGCGCGCGTACCACCGTTGCGACGCCGCGATGTCGCCGTTCGCCAGCGATTGGAAGCCGGCGGCGAGCAGGTAGGTCTCTTCGTTCGGACCGAGCGCGAGCGCGTGCTCGTACGACGTCTCGGCGTCGCGCCAGTACTCCGCGCGTCCCGCGGGGTCGCGATAGCCTGCGGCGGCTTGCAGTTGGCCCAGGCGCCACCACGCCTGCCCGGTCACCTCACCGGCGGCGGCGTTGTTCCCCAAGCGCGCGACCAGCCGGCGCTGGTCGGCGAGCGCGCGGTCGGGATCGACTGCGGACAGTTCGTCGATCAGGGCTTGTGCGCGCACCACGTCACCGGCGCGCACGTAGTCGTCGATCGCTTCGTCGCGTTGCCCGCGAGCCTGCGCTAAGCGGCCGCGCAGGTCGAACGTCTCGGGATCGCCGGGCAGGGTCGCGATGATCGCCTCCACGTCGGCAAGGTCTCCCGCCTGCAGTGCAGCGGCCGCGCGGGCGCGCGGGCCGCCGAGGGCCGCGTGCAGCAGATTCGGCACGCGGTCGTGGAGCGCGGCGGGCAGCGACGGGCGCACGGCCAGATCGCCGTACGCCGCCGATGAGGCAAGCTGCACCGCGCCGAGCCAGACGGCGAGCGCAACGGCGGCGAGCACGAGCAGCGGTCGGAGCACGATGACGACCTACAACGACGAGAGCCCAGGACCTCGCGGTCCAGGGCTCTGCGGCGTCTTTCGAGAGGCGGCGGCGTTTGGGCCGCCGGCCGGTTCAGAAGCGAATCGTGAAGTTGAGGTCTTCGCGGTTCTGGTTGAAGTTGTACGTCGGAAGCACGGTGTCCGAGTACTTCTGGTTGCGGAAGAACGCGGTGATCGAGCTCGTCGTCTTCGGGATGTTGTAGGTGAGCGAGCCTTGGTACTGGTCCTTGCGCTCCGCAATGTTCTGGCTCAACGTGGTGCCGTACGAGCCGCGGTAGGCCTGACTGCTGGCGTTGACGCCGAGCGTGAGGTTACGCGCGACCGGCACGGTCGCGCCCGCCGCGAGCGTCGTGTGCGTTTCGTCGATGTAGTTCGGGAAGAACAGCGGCGGCGTCCCCGGGTAGCTCGCCAGAAGCGCTGCGCTCGTCGGGTCCGGTCCGCCCGTCACGGTGTTGAACGGAACGTACGGGGCCGCGGTGCGATCCTTGCGATACAGGTGCTCGGTCGCGGCGCTCAGGTTCACGGCGACGGTCTGCCCGAACACCGGCAGCCCGAACTGGAGCCCGCCTTCGAACTTGTCGAACTTGAGCTTCTCCGTTGAAGCGAAGCCCGGGCCGTACGCCAGCTGGCCGATGCCGTTGGGCGTGAGCTCCTGGAGATGCTGGCCCAACAGGCGGCCGTTCAGCTTGATGTTGCCGATCTGGAACGGCGTGTTCACGTTGAGCGTGTAGCCCTGCGAGTTGGGAGCGAACGCACTGAAAAACTGGGGTCCGCTCGCGACGAACGGGTTGAACACCGGATAGATGTACGTGAGCGTCGGGTTCGCGGCCGTCGTGGCGCCGATCTTGTCGAACGTCTGGTTGATCCCGAGATTGTTCGCGAAACCGAAGAACTGCGGGAAGAAGTTGCCGCGCCAGTACTGGAACGTCGAGGGGCTCGGGCCGAAGTAGCGCAGCGGCCCGCCGTCCAGGAAGTTCGGGCCGACGGCCTGATACTGCAGCGACGCCGTGACTTGACTGATCTTGAGGCGCAAACCGATGACCGCCGCACTGTCGGTGACCGCCGGCGTGTTGTAGAAGTCCGGCGTGAACTTGCTGTAGGCGCCCTCGGCGAAGAGCACCGGGTGCTGCGTCTTGTCGTTGCCGAACGTGATGAACGCCAGCGGCAGCTGCGTATCCAGACCGAACACCGTGTCGCTAACGACGCCAAAGCCGTTGCCGGCCGCGTTTGAGTTCGGTGCCGACTGGAAGAACGTCGTGCCTTGCGAGTTGATGACGTCGGCGAAATCGAAGATGCGGCTGACCGAGAGGCCGACTTCCGCGCCCGGCAGACCTTTGATCTTCTGATTGATGCGCGCGTTGAAGTGATAGCGCTGGTACTGCGAGTTGTTGTTGTACGTCAGCCCCGTGTACGAGATCGACACGGTGGAACCGGCCGGCAACGGCGTCGTGAACACGACCTGGTTGGTCGAGTCGATGTAGTAGAAGCCTCCGGCGGGGACCGGGCACGCGGTCGCGCTGCCGGTGAGCGTCCCGGCCGAGGTGCAGGTGAAGGCACCGAAGGCACTGATGTACACCGAGCCCACGACGGCCTTGCGGCTGAGGTACACCGAAGCGAGGCCGCCCGTGCCGGCGGTGAACGTGTCGGTCCGCAGCGAGCCGGCGGTCGACCCGGGAGCGCCCGGCTGAATGTACGACGTCTGCGGGCGAGCGACCGCGTAGAGGTAGTTGTTGTTGGAGAACTCGCCGCTGGGATCGGAGACGTTCGTCAGTGTGTTGATCATCGTCTGATCGATGCGCGTCCACGAGAACTGGAACTCGGTGAGGCCGCCCAGGACGCCGCCGATTTCGTAGCCCTTCTCGTACGGCTGCACCGGATTTTCATATCCGGGACCCTGCTGGGTCGCATCGGGAGCACGGTACGTCAGGCCGACGCGCGACGACTTGAGGTTGTCGAGCTGGCCGTCGCGCAGGTACAGGTTGGTCAGCGCGCCGGCTTTGGCGATGTTGACCACGACGTCGGGCTGAATCGAGTACTTCGCCTGCGGCGTGAACTCGCCGCCGTACTGATAGTTGATGATGTGGACCGGGATCGAGACGGTCAGGTTCTCGTTGATCGTGTACTGGAAATTGAACCGGTCGTCGAAGCGGATGAGGTTTCCGGCGCCCGTCTGTTCCAGCGGGCTGTTGTTGTCCGGCGAGGTGAGGTACGCGTTGACGAACGGATCGATCGCGCCGTGCGCCATCGTCTGCGGAATGCCGTAGCGCTGACGGTACGAGTTGTTGTCGAGGATCGAGCCGTGCAGCTGGATCGACTGCGCGAACTTGGTGCGCTTGTCGAGCGCGTCGACCGCATCCTCGAGATTCGTCACGCGAACGCCGAGCGAGTCGAGTTCGTCCTTGAGGGCATCGATGAGCTTCTGCAGTTTGTCGAGGTCCGATTTCGAGGCGTATCCCGCGCCGTTCGCCTGCAGCTTCGCGATGACGCGCGCGACGATCACCGCCATCTCGAAGCGCGTCAAAGGACGGTCGCCCTTGAACTTACCGTCGGGATACCCCTCGACCAAACCGTCCGCCGCCAGCGACTGGATCGCCTGATAGGCCCAGTGGTTCGCCGGCACGTCCGAAAACGGGGTGGCGGAGACGCTCTGACCCAACGCCAAGAGCGAGCTTATTCCAAAGCCCGCTGCGAGGACGAGGGTAGCGAGACGCTTCATCGTGTCCTCCGTGAAGAATGCGACGTGCTGCTTCGGTTCAGCTGCGCGGCCACGGCTCCGACGGACGACTCGGGTTTCTCTGTTGCCCCGAACGATACCGGCGAAAGAGCCCGTCACGGATCAACCGCGGCGGGCACGACGAGGACGCGCTCGAAACGGAGCGCATGCCAAAGTCGCTATACCGAAGCGACCGCGGGGACTCCTCCCCTGCTTCCATTAACGTCCCTTGAGGTAGCGCTCCGCGATCAGCAATGCGGCGTAATCGTCGATCGGGCGCGGCGGGAGCAGCATTCCGCGCGGGATGAGACGGCGCCAACCGCGCGGCGGGTGGTCCGCGAAGTATCGCGCCCGAGCCAGCAAGGTCGTTTCACGCTCGTCGACCAGTTCGACGTTGAGTCCGAGCGCGCGGACCGTCGCGCAGATCGCGGCGGCGTTCGTACCGCGTCCGACCGCCGCGACGTCGACGTGCGTTTCGGCCACGATCGCGCGCAGCCGGCCGGCCAGCTCGTCGATCGGGACGATCTCGAGCGTCGGCTGCGAACCAGCCGCTCGCAGCACCGCGATCCCGCACTTGCGGGTGCCCGGGTCCAGCCCCAGCACCGTCACCGCCGGCGCCGGGATCACGACCGCGGCTCCAGCGTGACGGCGAGGCTGAACTGCGCCGAGTGCGGATAGAGATCGCCTTCCGAGCGCGCGACCAGCCGGAAATGCCCCTTCACCCGCGTGATCTGCGCCGCCGCCGCCTCGACCTTGGTGGGGTCGAAGCCGCTCGGGAACGCGAAGAACGGGTACGGCATCCCGCGTTCCGAGAGCGCCCGGAACGCCCGCGACTGGATCGCGCCGTAGTCGGCCTGACTGAGCGGCCGACCGCCCTCGACGTCGACCGAGGCGACCTCTTCGCCATCTCCGTAGAGCCGTTTGTCCGGCCAGGAGCCGAACGAGATCGAGACCGGCTCGCCGAGAAACAGATTCTGGGAGGCGACGGGCAGGAACAGAAGCGGGTACTTGGCGTCGCCCGCGGCGGCCCAGTGATCGTGCGCATCGCGCAGCACGGCGAGGAGGTCGTTGCGTACCTGCGGATCGGTGGACTTCTTCTTGTCGGGCAGCAGGCCGACCCGGCGCGCGTTCTGGTTCGCGATCCGCACCGTGTCGTCGAAAAACGCGGAGAACACGCGAAGTTCTTGGGCCTCACCGAGCGACGTCTGGATCAGCGCGCCGGGGCCGAGCAAGCCGCCCTTCGGGATCGCGATGTTCGCGTTGCGGGTCGTGTTGAGCTCCTGCTGCTGCTGAACCGCCTGCGCCTGCAGCGCGTTGATCTGCGCGTTGAGCTGGCCGAGCCGGAAAAAGGCCGTGCGCACCTGGCTCGACGCGACGAGCGCGACGAGGGTGACGGAAAGCGCGATCAGCATACCGGTCGCGACTGCGACGATCGTCGACGTGTACTTCGGGCGCAGGCCGAACATCGTCAGCCGCTTGCGACCGACCTGATGGCCGACCCGGTCGCCGATGTACGCGATGACGCCGGCGACGATCGTGATCCCGAACACGGAGAGGATTCCCGGCAAAACGGAGACCATGCCGCGCTAGCGTCCCATCAGACGCGTGACGCCCGGCGCAGCAGGGTCGCGCCGATCACGGTGAAGACCAGGTTCGGCGTCCAGGCGGCCGGCCCGGCGAGCCACGTCGCGAGGCCCCCGACGGTCAGGAAGATCGTCGAGACCACGTAGTAGATGAACACGATGGCGATCGCGATACCGAAGCCGAGCCCCGTCCCGCCGCCGCGCACCGCGCGCAGGCCGAACGAGACGGCGATCAGCGTGAACACGAACGCCGAGAACGGGCGCGCCAGCTTCGCGGCGTAGCTCGCGGTGAAGAGCCGCTGCTGCTGCGGCGAGAGCTGACCCGAATCGAGCCGATCCTTGATCTCGGCGCGCGAGAGATCTTCGGGGTTGGTGATCGAGAGCGACCCTTTGGCGATCTGGTTGGGCCGCTCGCCGATGTCGACCTCGAGCTGCGGGAACGTCGAAACGGCCGTCGTGCCGTCGGGCGAGAAGCGGTAGGTCTTCGCGTTCTGGAACGTCCACGTCGGGGTGACGTACGTCGCGCGGTCGGCGATGATGAACTCCTGCGGCTTCTGCTGCGCATCGTAGCGGATGACCGTCACGTTGATCAGGGCTTGCGTCTGCACGTCGAAGGCGCTCGCGATCGTTACCTGTTTGCCGCCGCCGGGCAGCGCGGTGACGGCGGAGAGGTTCGAGAGCGCTCCGGACGCGTGCTCGATGACCGATTGACGCACGAACGCCGCTTTGTCGTTGGCGAACGGCACGAGCAGCTCTTGCGCGATCAGCGAGAACAGCGAGATGACGAGGCCGACCAGCAGCAGCGGCGCGACGATGCGCGAGAGCGAGATCCCGCCCGCCTTGAGCGCCGTGATCTCACTTTCGCCGGAGAGCCGCTGCATCGCCAGCAGCGTCCCGAGCAGCATCGCCATCGGGATGACGAGCAGCAGATAGTACGGCATCTGAAAGAGGAAGTATTCGACCGCGGCCCACAGCGGCGCGTGTTCTTCGGAGACGAGCCGCCCGATGGCGAGGATCTGCGTGGCGACGAAGATCAGCGTGAACGCCGAGAGGCCGAAGAGGAACGGCCCCTGCAGCTCCGCGACGAGGTAGCGGTCCATGATCGTCGGCGGCCACAGCGGCGTGCGCTGCGCGGTGTGTCCGAGCGCCTGCGCCCGCGCCGCCGTCACAGACGAAAGCCCTCGCCGAGATAGAACTTGCGCGCGACCGGCGAGTCCATCACGTCCTGCGCCGAACCGCTGACCTCGATCTTGCCGTCGTTGAGGATGTACGCGCGATCGACGATCGCCAGCGTCTCGCGCACCTGGTGATCGGTGATCAGGATGCCGAGGCCGCGGTCGCGCAGCTGGCGGATCATCGTTTGAATGTCGGCCACCGCGATCGGATCGATGCCGGTGAACGGCTCGTCGAGCAGCAGGAAGGCCGGTTCGGTCGCGATCGCGCGAGCGATCTCGACCCGGCGGCGTTCGCCGCCGGAGAGCGAGTCGCCGCGCGCGTCGATGAAATCTTCCAGTCCGAACTCGCTGAGCAGCTCCGGGAGCCGCCGCTCGCGCTCCGCGCCCGGGACGCCGTTCATCTCCCAGATCAGCCGCAGGTTGTCGCCGACCGAGAGCTTGCGGAAGATCGAGTTCTCCTGCGCGAGATAGCCGATGCCGGCCCGCGCGCGCTCGTGCATCGGCGCACCGGTGATCTCACGCGTCTGCCCGTCGCGCTCGAGCACGACGCTGCCGCCGTCGGGGCGAACCAAGCCGACGACCATGTAGAACGTCGTCGTCTTCCCGGCCCCGTTCGGACCCAGCAAGCCGACCACTTCACCGCGCTGGACTTCGGCGCTCACGCCCTTGACGACGGTGCGCTGACCGTATTTCTTGAGCAGGTCGCGCAGGACGATACGATCGATCACCCTTGACCCCCGGACCAGACCTTGACGTCGTGGAGCCGTACGTCGCCGTCGAGGTGATCGCCGCTCAGCTGCAAGCCGTTGGGACCGGTCAGCACGACATGGCCTTCGCCGTGGAGTCGCTCGGTTGTCGCGTCGTAACGCAAATTGTCACAGGTCAGGATGCCGCCTTCCGCAGTTCGCGCGCGAACGCCGCCCATCATATCGATACTGTTGTCGCGTTGTTTCACGGTGGCCTTCGGTGCGTCGGCCACCGTGGAAGAGCCGCTGCGATCGATGAACGTGATGTGCGGCCGGTCGAGCACCGCCGAGCCGTTGGTTCCGCCGACGGCGTTGCCGACGAACGAGAGCGCGCGAATCGTGTAGACCTTGCGGTTCGCTTTGGACCAGGTCATGACCGCCGGGGTGAGCGCGTTGCCTTGGCCGACGACGTGGACCGGCACGGGAGTCGCGGTCCCGGTCGCCGCGGGAGCCGCCTGGCCGGACGACGGCGCGGGAGCCCGCCCGGCGCAGCCGGCCAGGAAGATCAGTCCGGCAGCGCCGGCGACCAGCTCAGATCGCATCGTTGCGTACTACGGCGAGAGCGAGCGGCACGACCTGGAGAGAGAGCGCGAAGAAGATGCTTATCGTGTTGATTCCGCAGTCGATCACCAGGGCGATCAAGCCCGCTGCCAAGCCGAGAGCGAGCGCCCGAGGCACCCGTTTGGCCGCGCGCGCCTCACGAAAGACCCGGCGCAGGATCATGGTGAGCGAGAAAGTGAGGGTCCCCACGGCCAGGATACCACCGTCGGCCGCGAAGGCGATTGGGAGCGAATGAGGGTCGAAGGCGACCGGCGTGCGCGGGCCGGGCGCTTCGGGCGGCCGCAGGGCGTCGTACGTCTTCGGGAAGGCGAGCGGACCGACGCCCAGCAGGGGAAAGCGTTCGAACGTGGTCAGACCCGTGCGCCACGCGACGGCGCGCGATTCGGTGTCGCGCGGATTGTGGTGCTGCGCCCCGGCGAGCGCGTCCAGCCCGATCCCCGCTAGTGCCGCGACGACGGCCGCGGCGAGCAGCAGCCTCGCCCTGCTCGCGAGCGCGTACGCGGCGACGCCGCAGACCGCGCTGAGCGCGCCCCAGCGCGAGAAGGTCGCCCCCAAGGTCACCAGCAGAACCGCTGCGGTGACGGCGGCGAGCCGGTTGCGGCCGACCAGCGCAAGCGGCAGCGCGACACCCAGGCCGATCAGCGTGTAGCCGGCCAGCTCGTTCGGATTGAGAAACGTGCCGACCGCACGCCCGTTGTCGTAGGCGTAGAGCGCGACAGGCCAGTGCGAGAGCAGCAGTACCAGCGCTAGCAGCGATGCCGCGAGGCCCGACCAGAGGAACGCTTGCAAGCACGCTCGGGTCGTCGGCGCATCGGCATCCCGCGCCAGCGCGAGCCCGGCGGCGCCGAGCCCGAGCACGAGGATGCTCAGGCCGACCCCTACCGGCGGGTCGAAGCCGGTCAGCGAGGAGATGAGCGATGCGGTGCCGGGCGCCAGGAACGCGAGGGTCAGGGCGTCGAGCCGGGCGGCGCGAGCGGCGGCCGGAACGACGGCGGCCAGCGCGGCGAGCGCGAGCACGCCGAACGCGATCGTCACCGCTACCGGGACCAGGGGCGGAATCGGTGGGCGGGCCGGATCGAGAGCGACGAAGGTCCCGTACAGCGGCACGAACGCGCACAGCACGATCTGACCGGCCGAGGAGAGGCGCATCAGGCCGCCGCCAGGCCGGCGATCGCCTGCGCGATCGCGCGCGCCCCGCCCGGTCCGCCCATGCGCTCGCGGCCGGCGGCCCCCATCCGCGCGCGCCGTTCGCCGTCGGCCAGCAAGTCGCCGATCTCGCCGGCGGCGGCCTCCGGCTCGCCCGAAACGATCAGCAGCGCCTCGCCGAGCAGCCCGAATTGTCGCTTGCGGTACCAGGCGTCACGCGGCACGCCGTCGAGCTCGAGCGCGACGACCGGCAGCCCTTCCGCCGCCGCGGCTTCGTTGGCCGTCCCGCTCTGGCCGAGGGCGAGCGTCGCGCCGTGCAGCAGCGCGCCGAGCGCGCCGTCCCACGGCCGCAGCCCGCCGCGTTCGAGCGCCGGCGCGAACCGCTGCGGGTCGAGGTTCGGCGCGATCGAGAGAACCGCGTCCAGATCCCGGGCCTGCGTGCGCAGGCGCGCGACGACGTCGGCGAGCCGCAACGCGTCCGCGTAGGCGCGATCGCGTGAACCGGGCAGCAGCGCGAGCCGTACCGAAGCGCGCCAATCGACGCGGTCGGCGCTCGCCAGGAGGTCGACGATCACGTTGCCGGGCGCTTCGGCCGCGACGCCGCGCGTGCGCAATTCCGCCGCCGTCGCCGCATCGCGCACGAAGATACGGCGCGCGCCGCCGATGATGCGCCGCTCGCCCGGACCGTAGGGCGCGACGTACACGCTCTTCGCGGTGCCGACGAAGGCGAGCGGCGCGCGGACGATGCGGGCGAGCGCGCACGCGTACGCGTCGCCGACCGCGACGACCGCGGCGTAGCGCCCGCGCGACGCGCGCAGGAACGTGACTTGACGCGCGAAGAGTCCGAGAAATCCCGCGCCGAGATCGCGCGCGAACGCGCGCACGTTACCCATCGCGACGAGCCCGCCCGAGGGCATGGTGCGCTGCGGTCCGACGTCGGCGAACGCGCCGCTGCCGAACCCCTCACCGACGAGGCCAAGATGTTCCGTCACGAGCGGCGCGAGCGCGCGCACTTCGCCGGCGATCCGGGCGGCAATGGCGGCTTCGCCGTGGCCGTTCGTGACGAACAGCACTTTAGGCAAGAGGCTCCAATGCGAAGTCGGCGATCGTTGCGCGGCCGGCGGCGTTCTTCACCAGCTCCGTTCGCGATGCGTAGGCGCCGTACGGGCCGGCGTGAACGATCGGCACGCCGTCGACGTACTCCGGCGCGGCGAGCGTGTCGTGACTGTGTCCGCCGAGGATGAGCTCGAGCCGCGGAACGGCGCGCGCCAGCAGACGATCGTGCGGCAGGCCCAGATGCGAGAGCGCGATCAGCGTGGTCTCGGGCGGCGTCTCGGCGGCGATGCGCGCCGCGGTTTCGATCGGATCGAGAAATCGCCAGCCGAACACGCGCTCCCACAGCGATCGCGTGGGATACTGCACGACCAAAAGGCCGAAAAAGCGCAGCGCCCACGGCGTGCCGTCGTCGTCACGGCGCAGCGTCACGTCGGCGCTGAAGGGCAGCTCGCGTCCGCGCGTGTCGACGAGGTTCGCGCAGATCAAGCGATGCCGCATCTGCGCGACCCGGGACCGCACCGCGCCGAAGAGATAGTGGAACTCGCGGTTACCCATCGCTTGCACGTCGACGCCGGCGCGATCGAGCTCGGCGATGATGGGCTCGCGGCGGTGATAGACCGTCTGCGAACCGCGCAGGC
>JAQBPM010000374.1 GCA_028287525.1 Vulcanimicrobiota bacterium
ATCTCGGCAGCAGCGGCGACTTCGGCTGGTCCTGGCGGAACGATTACGCCTGGGTGCGGCTCGGTACGTTCGGCTCGTTCTCGGCCGCCGACATTGCCTCGATCGTGCTGATCTTCGCGGCGATTCCGCTCGGCGGGATCGCCGGCGCGACGCTCGACTCGATCCTCGGCGCGACGCTGCAGGAGCTCCGGCACTGTGAGGCCTGCGGACGCTCGTGCGAGACGAACCCGCATGCCTGCGGCTCGCCGACTCGCTTGATCCGCGGTCTACGCGGGGTCTCCAACGACCTCGTGAACCTGTTCGCCACGGCGGCCGGCGCGCTGGTCGCCTTCGTGTTGGTCTAACGGACAAAGGGCGCCGAGCGCCCCGCACCGCAAGGCACCCAGACACGAATCGTGTTTGGCGGGTGAAGGAGTGACGTTTTGAAGCGCCTGGGATTTGCCGTTCTCGCGAGCCTGTTGCTCGTTCCGCACACCGCCGGTGCGGAAGGCGTTCCGGCGCCAGTCGCGAGCGCGCCTGCGACAGAGGATCCGAACGCGCCGGTCCGAGCGACGCTCGCCAACGGCATGCGCGTGATCCTGCTGCGCAACCGGCTCGCGCCGGTCGCGACGACGCTGATCTCGTACGGCGTCGGCTCCGACGACGACACGATGCCCGGGATCGCGCACGCGACCGAACACATGCTCTTCCGCGGGACGACGACGGTCTCGGCCGGTCAGCTTGCCGACATCGCCGCGCGCATGGGCGCGGAATACAACGCGATGACCACGTTCCAGTACACGCTGTACTACTACAAGTTCCCGTCGTCGTACGTCGACCTGGCGCTGCACATCGAAGCCGATCGCATGAACAACGCGATGATTCGCGCCGCCGATTGGGCGACCGAACGCGGCGCGATCGAACAGGAGATCCGCGCACAGGAGAGCGCGCCAGCGTATGCGATCGGACAGAAGCTCAAGCAGACCTTCTTCGCCGGGACGCCGATCGCGACGGCGTCGGGCGGCACCGTGTCGAGCTTCGAGAAGATGACCGCCGGCGACATTCGCGCCTTCTATCGCGCCTGGTACAAGCCCAGCAACGCGACGCTCATCGTCGCCGGCGACATCGATCCGCAGAAGACGCTGGCGCACATCCACGAGCAGTTCGACGCGATTCCGGACGCCGCGCTGCCCGAGCGGGCGCCGATCGACGTTCCGCCGCTGACAAGCTCGACGGTCGAGTCGTCAATCGACTTCCCGATCGGTTTCGGTGTGCTCGCCTACCGTAGTCCGGGCACGAACGCGAGCGATTATGCCGCCTCCCAAGTGCTCGCCAAAGTGTTCGACAGCGGTCGCGGCGCGCTCGCCGATCTCGTCGCGTCGGGCAAAGCGCTCGCCGTCGTCAACTTCGCAAACGCGTTTCCCGAGATCGGGGCCGACTTTCTGCTGGCGGTTCCGGCGCGCGGCGGCACGCCGCAATCCGCTCAGGCTGCCGTGTCGGCGGTGCTCGATACCTATCGCACCGGCGGCGTGCCGCCCGAGCTGATCGATGCCGCGAAGGTGCGTCTGCTCAGCGCGCAAGCGTACCGGCAAGCCTCCATCACGGGGCTGGGCTTCGCCTGGGCCGAGGCGAACGCGCAGCATCGCTCCTCGCCCGACGCGACGTACGACGCCATCGCCGCGGTGACGCCCGACGACGTCAACCGCGTGCTGCGCACGTACTTCACCGGCGATCACCGCCTGGCGATCGTGATCGCGCCGAAGCCGTCGAGTACGATGCCGAAGGTCGATCCGAACGCCGGCGTCGAGCGCGTCGGCTACACGCCGACGGTGCACGAACCGCTGCCGGCTTGGGCGCAAGCCGCGCTCAAGGCGCCGCTCCGCGCTCCCGCCGACGGGGCGGCCACGGTCTCGGTGCGGCTGCCGAACGGCATCCGGTATTCCGCGCGCCGCGAGACGACCGCCCCGGCGGTCGTGGTGCGCGGCGTCATTCGCACCAGTCCCGCGCTCTACGAGCCGAAGGGCAAGGACGGCGTCAGCGTGATTCTCGCCGACCTCATGCCGTGGGGAACGGCCTCGCTCGACCGCAAGGCGTACGAGGCGCAGTTCGACGCGATCGCCGGCAGCGCGAAGCTCGGCACCGCGTTCAGCATCACGGTGCAGGCGAAGGATTTCGAACGCGGGATGGAGCTGCTCGCCGACGGCATGCTCCGCCCCGCCCTCCCTGACGAGGGCTTCCGCGTCGTCAAAGCCGCGACGCTGCAGTCGGTCGGCATCAGCAACAGACTGCCGAAGACGAAAGCCGAGCTCGCGCAGCGCCTGGCGATGTATCCGCCCGGCGATCCGCATCGACGCGACATCACCGAGAAGACGGTCGCAGCGGTGACGCTCGGCGACGTCAAGCGCTACTACCGTTCTTCGTACCGGCCCGACGAGACGACGCTGGCGATCGTCGGCGACGTCTCTGCCGCGCGCGTCGCGGCGGCGATGAAGACCTACTTCGGCGGGTGGAAAAATGCGGGCAAACCGCCGACCTTCCTGTATCCGCGCCTCAAGCAGAAGGTCGACCCGGCCAAGACCGTGGTCGTCAAATCGGCGACCAACGCGCAGTCGGAGGTGCGGCTGACGCAGCTGTTCCGCATGTCGCGCGCGGATGCCGACTACGTGCCGCTCCTCTTGGCGAACACGATGCTCTCGGGCGAAGGAACGGGCTCGCTGCTCTTCGAGGAGCTGCGCACGCGGCGCGGCTACGTGTACACCGCCGACTCGAACTTTCACGTCGATCTCGACGGCGCCGAGTTCAGCGTGTCGTTCGCGAGCGATCCGAAAAACGTGTCGAAGGCGAACGCGGCCGTGGTCGCCATGATCAAGCGCCTGCAAACGCACCCGCTCGCCGAGGTCGAGCTGCAGCGCGCCAAAGCCCTGTTGCTCGCGCAGCGCGTCCTGCCGCTCGACTCGTATACGGGCGTGGCCGGCGACATGCTCAGCGGCGTGGAGGAGGGCTTCGAGAGCACCGGCAGCGAGCAATGGTTCTGGACCGCACTGCTGCGCACGACGCCCGCCCAGTTGGAGCACGCGTTGCGCCGAGTCGACCCGGCCCGCTTCACCCGCGTAATCGTCGAACCCGGCACCTAGAAGGGCCCTCGGCGACGGGCCGCCCCGGGTCCGATGCAAGTGGCGAAACCGACCTCCGTCGACGTGTAGTCCAAGCCGTCGTGCAACCATCAACGCACGGCAACTATGGCGACTGAACTCAGCAAAGACCGCGACGTGAGCGAGAGCGGGACCCGGCTGATCCTGATCACCCTCGGGATCATCGCGGCGACGCTCATGCAAACGCTCGACTCGACGATCGTGAACGTCGCGCTCCCGACGATCCAGGGCAACCTGGGCGCAACGCAGGATGAAGGCGCCTGGGTCGTCACGGGCTACATCATCTCGGCCGTCATCGTGATTCCGATGACGCCGTGGCTGCAGGCTCGCTTCGGGCGCCGACAATACTACTCGGTCGCGATCGTCGGCTTCACGCTCGCCTCGATTCTGTGCGGCATCGCCGGCTCGATCAACGAATTGATCATCTTCCGCGTCATCCAAGGGCTGTTCGGCGGGGGCTTGGTCGCGACCGGACAGGCCGCGTTGCGCGACACGTTCCCGCCGCGCATGCTCGGCGCTTCTCAAGCGGTGTTCGCGCTGGGCGCGCTCGTCGGCCCTTCGGTCGGCCCGACCGTCGGCGGCTGGCTCACCGACAACTACTCGTGGAACTGGATCTTCTTCATCAACGTCGTGCCGGGGATCTTCGCCACGGTCATCGTCCTGACGATGATGCGCAATCCCACCGATCCGAAGCCGCTCCCCATCGACGGCGTGGGCCTCGCGCTGCTTGCGATGGGTCTCGGTTCGCTGCAGTACATCCTGGACGAAGGTCAGCGCAACGACTGGTTCTCCGATCCGGTGATTCGCTTGTTCGCCTTCACCACCGTCTTCGGCATCGGCGCGTTCATCTGGTGGGAGCTGTTCGGCGCGAAGCGGCCGCTGGTCGATCTGCGGGTGTTCAAATACCGCGCGATCGCCGCCGGCAGCGCGCTCGGGTTCGCGATCGGCGCGGTCCTCTTCGGCGCGACCGTGATTCTTCCGCAGTACGTGCAAGGCATACTCGGCTTCACCGCAACGCTCTCCGGCGAGCTGATCTTCGTGCGCGCATTCTTTATCGCGCTGCTGACGCCGTTCATCGCCCGGATCGCCGGCAGCGGGAAGATCGATACGCGCATCCTGCTCGTCATCGGCTTCACGCTGGTCGGCGCAAGCCAGATCTGGCTCGGCAACATCACGACCTCGGAAAACGACTTCAACTCGCTGCTCGGGCCGGCGATCATGGCCGGAGTCGGCCTCGCGATGCTCTTCGTGCCGATCTCGATCGCGGTGCTCAGCGCGATTCCGCCGAGCGCGGTGCCGAAGGCGACCTCGTTCCAGGCGCTCTCACTGCAGCTCGGCGGTTCGTTCTCGACGGCGGCGCTGATCACGCTGCTCAGCCGCCGCAGCGCCTTCCATCAAACGGTACTGGCGCAGGACGCGACGCCGGCGAACCCCGCGCTCCAATTGCTGGAGCAGCAGCTGCACAGCACGACCGGCGCGCTGCTGAACCTCTACCAGCTCATCCTGCAGCAGTCGACCGTCATGGCCTATGCCGACGCGCAGTGGGCGCTCGGCGCGCTCACGTTCTTCTTACTGCCGCTCGTCTTCGTGCTGCCGCGCCGCCGCAAAGGCGCCGCGGCCCCAACCCACATCCCGGTCGAGTAAGACTTAGCCGGTCGCTTCGGCGCGCAGGCCGTAGTTTTTTTCGAGGTACGGGATGATGTCGTCATCGTCGTCGAGGACGACGTCGCCGTCGACCAGGACGGGGATGGAGGTCTGGCCGGATGCCCGCTTCACCTCGCCGCGTTCCGCGTGGGAGCGCGGGACGTTGACCGTCTTGTAGTCCAGCAAAAGATCCGTCATCTTCGCGCGCACTCGCGCGCAGTACCCGCACCATTCGGCCTGGTACAGGACCATGTCAGTTTGTCGACCCATTTCTACTCGTAAAAGGACAACTTCCACAGAAAAAGGTTGCGCCTGCGAAGTCGTCGGATTCCCTTGAGCCTGCAGAGCAATGGTGAACCGCGCCTTTCCCCCACGGCGTGACCGCACCGCGATCGTGCTCTCGATCGCCCTCCATTGCTGCGTCCTGGCCTTTGCCGCGACCATTGTCATGCCAACGTTCAGCCCCGACGTCCAAGACGAGCGGAGCCTGCTCACCGGTATCATCCGGATCGAGCACCGCACGCCTCCCCGGGTCGCCCACGTTCGCCCGGCAACGCTCCCGTCGCCCGTAGCCCGGGCGCGGCCGGTCGATCGGCCGGTCCTCCGGGTCGCCCGCTCCGTCTCGCGAGCCGCACGGGTCTTGGTCGTTCCCGCCGAGCGACGGTTCAGAGGGCGCTCGCCCGAAGCTCCGGCGAAAGCGGCGCGCCCGAGTGCTCCGGCGCCGGTCGTGGTCGCCGCCGCCGCTGCGCATCCGCTCGCCGCCGCCACCGCGATGCCGACCCCGCTCGCGACCGCGACTCCCGCGCCGGTCGCCGTCGCGCGCGAAGCCGGGATCGGCAACTTCGGCGAGGACTATCCCGCCAAGGTCGATCCGCAATCGCGCAGCGGCCTCTTCGCGGGGATCAACGATGCCGTGCAGCTGCGCGTGACGGTCGACGAAAGCGGACACGTCGTCACGATCGAATTCGTGCGCGCTCCGTCCGACCCCGCGATGGTGCAAGAACTCCGCAACCGGCTGCTCGCAGCGCGCTTCATCCCCGCGGTCTGCAACGGACTCCGCTGCGCCGGAACCGTCCCGCTGCACAACTGAAAGAAAAAGCCCGCCGAAACGGCGGGCTTTTTCGACCGGCGCATGGCGGCGTCAGGGCTTTTCGATGTCGAACGGAAGGCCGAGCTCGCCCGCCATCTTCTGCAGGCCGTCCCAGACTTTCACGTGGACGGGGACGCCGTGCTCGCGGTTGTAGAGCGTCTTCTCGTGTTCGATCTCGCCCGCAACGTAGATGCGGTCCTGGCCCGGAGCTTTTGCCGAATCCTTGAACGCGCGCAGCTCGGTGTCCATGTCGGCTTTGAACTGCTCGGGATCGCGGAAGCCGTCGATCTTGAACGCCGCGAAAAAGTGCGAGATCTTCCCCGGCAGCGGCGGATCGTTCGGGAGCGGGAGGTCGTTGCCGAACGCGCCGCCCGAGAGCACGCCGCACAGGATGTCGACGAGCAGGCCGAGGCCGTATCCCTTGTGGCCGCCGCCGTCGACGCCGAAGCCGCCCAGCGGCAGCAGCGCGCCTTTGAGCGCGACCTGCGGGTCAAGCGTTTCGTGACCCTCGGAGTCGATCGCCCAGCCCGGATTCAGCTTCTTCTCTTTGCGGTTGTAGACTTCGAGCTTGCCCTTCGGCACGGTCGTCGTCGCGAAATCGAGCACGAAGGCCGGCTCGTTCTTCGCGGGGATCGCGAACGCGAGCGGATTGGTGCCGAGCATGACGTCGCGGCCGAACGTCGGCGCGCCGTACCGCACGCTGTTCGTCGACGCGATGCCGATCATGTTGCGGTCGAGCGCCATCATCGCGTAATAGCCGGCGATGCCGTAGTGGTTCGAATTGCGGATCGCCCCGAACGCCGCACCGCTCTGGCTGGCCTTGTCGAGAATGGTTTCCATCGTGCGCTTGGCGGCCGGGTGACCGAGGCCGTTCCCTGCGTCGACCAGGATCGACGTCGCGGTCTCGCGCGCCGTGGTCACCTTAGGGGTGGGGTCGAGCTGCCCAGCGCGGATGCGGCTAACGTAGTACGACTCCAACCGCGCGACGCCGTGCGATTCGATTCCGCGCAGGTCCGCGGCGACGAGAACGTCCGCGACGATCGCCGCATCCGCGGCGGAGACGCCGACTTTCTCGAGCGCAGCGGATACGAAGTTTTTGAGACCCGTCTCGGTCGAGAGCCGGTACTCGGACGTCAGGACGTCTGCCACGATTCCTCCGGTATGAAAAGCACCGCGGGCCGGCGGGCCCACCGAACGAGTGTACCCCGGCGGCCGTGCCGAATCTACGACCGATGACCCATCGAGGGCCTGAGGGCGCGCCGGCCTTCGATGCCGAGCTTCTGGACGCACTCCGCGCAGCCGTGCCTGGGGGACTGCTGACCGCGGCTGAAGACCTGATCGCGTACGGATTCGACGGAACCTTCTACGAGCGCACCCCGCCCCTGGTCGTCCTGCCGACGACGACCGCCCAGGTGTGCGCGGTCCACCGCCTAGCGGCCGAGCGGCGTATCCCGTTGACCCCGCGAGCGATGGGGAGCGGGCTGTCCGGCGGCGCCGTGCCGCTCGACGGCAGCATCGTGCTGGGCGTCGCCCGCATGGACCGCATCCTGGCGATCGATCCGGTTGACGGGGTCGCGGTCGTCCAGCCGGGCGTGATCACCGCAAAGCTCCAGGCCGAGGTCGAGAAGATCGGCCTGTTCTATCCACCCGACCCGTCGAGCCTCAAGCAGAGCGCGATCGGCGGCAACGTGGCGGAAAACGCCGGCGGCGCACGCGGCCTCAAGTACGGCGTGACCGGCGACTACGTGCTCGCGCTCGAGGTCGTGCTGCCGGACGGGACGCCGATCCGCACCGGCGGCCGCACCGTGAAGAACGTCACCGGCTACGATTTGCGCCGGCTGTTCACCGGCGCCGAGGGGACGCTCGGGACGATCACCGAGATCACCCTCAAACTGATTCCGAAGCCGCG
>JAQBPM010000404.1 GCA_028287525.1 Vulcanimicrobiota bacterium
CTCTCCGGCGTGGAAGTGGTTGCGGCGCGCGACCTCGCCGGAATCGCGTTCGTTTCGCGCGAGGAAGGTTCGGGGACGCGCGCAATCGCGGAGGACGCACTGCACGCCGCCGGCGTCGAGCCTCAGATCGCGCTGACAATTCCCAGCGGCGAAGGCGTCACGCGCGCGGTCGAGTCGGGGTTGGGAGTCGCGATCCTCTCACGGCTCGTGGTCGAACGATCCGTCGCGGCCGCGCGAGTGCGTGCGGTGAGAATCGCCGACATCGATTTACGCCGTGCGTTTTCCATCGTCCGGCTGCGCGGGCGCGCGCTCTCGCCGTTGGCCGCTCGCTTCATCGAGGCGATCGCCGGCTGACGCCCGTCGACACCGTTCCGCTCTTGGGTAGATATCGAGACCCAGGACGTCCCGCGGAAGGAGCAGGCGTAGGACCATGCCGATCGCACAACAGCTCGTCGACTGCGCGCTGCAGATTCCCGGACTGGACGCGGCGGGCGACCGCGTCGCCGGCCTCGTCAACGGGGCGTACGACGCTGCCGGTCCGGTGAAGCGGCCGCTGAAGGACGCGCTGAACGGCACGTGGCTGGGGCACGCCCTCCATCCCGTTCTCACCGACGTCCCGATCGGCGCCTGGACGGCGGCCCTTGCGATGGACCTGCTGGGCGAACGGCGCGGCGCGAAGATCGCCGTCGGCGTCGGGCTGCTCGGCGCGATCGGAGCCGCAGTGACCGGATTGACCGACTGGACCGACACGTACGGGAAGCCACGGCGCCTCGGCGTCGTGCACGCGGCGCTGAACGCGACGGCGACGCTTCTCTACGGGGCGTCGTGGCTCGCACGCGGGAAAACCGGTGGATCGGGGTTCGCCCTATCGACGATCGGCTACGGTGTCGTGTCGCTCTCCGCGCTCTACGGTGGGACGATGTCCCTGGACCTCCAGATCGGCGTGAATCACGCGCATGCGACCGAACCGCCCGCCGAGGAGATCGACGTCGCCGCGCTGACCGACGTTCCCGACGGCGGCATGAAACGCGTCGATGCGAGTGGTTATCCGGTCCTGCTCGCTCGCCGAGGCGAACAGATCGACGCGATCGGCGCGATCTGTTCGCATCAAGGCGGCCCGCTCGAAGAGGGAACGCTCAAGGACGGTGCAGTGACCTGCCCATGGCATGGTTCGACGTTCTGCGTGCGGGACGGAAGTATCGTGAACGGCCCGGCGACGTATCCGCAACCGGCGTTTTCCGTGCGCGTCATCGACGGCCGCGTACGCATCACCGCGACCGACGGGAGCTAAGCGCTAGACCGTCGGTATGGTGCCGCCGTCGATGACGTATTCGGTGCCGGCGATGAATGCCGCGCGGTCGGACGCAAGGAACGCGACGAGCTCGGCGACCTCGTCCGGGCGGCCCGGACGGCCGACGGGAATGCCGCCGAGCGAGTCCATCAGTCCATGCCGTGCCGTCTCCTTATCGCTGCCGGTTTGCGCCGCGAGCCGATCGATCAGGCCGCTCGCTCCCGCCGTTTCGATGAAGCCCGGCGCGACGCTGACGACGCGGACGCCCTTCGGGCCGACCTCGTTCGAGAGTCCCTTACTGTAGTTTGTCAACGCCGCCTTCGCCGCCGCATATGCCAGAGTCGCTTCGTACAGCGGCATGCTGCGCTGGATCGAAGAGATGTGGATGATGACGCCCGTCCCGCGCTCGATCATCCCCGGCAGCAGGGCGCGGTCAAAGCGAACGGCCGCGAGCAGGTTGGTATTGAGCGCCGCGTACCAGTTGTCATCATTGAGCACGGCAAAGCCGCCGCTTTCCGCGGAGGAACCGCCGACGTTGTTGATCAGAAGATCAACGCCGCCCAGGCGCCTCACAACCTCTGCGACGACGCGCTGCACGCCGTCCGCCGTGCTGATGTCGGCTTGAACGTAGACCTCAGGATGCTGCCCGTCAGGCAAGGGAGAGCGCGATGTCGTCGCGACCGTCGCGCCGGCGGCGGCAAGGCGTCGGACGATCGCCTCGCCCATCCCCTGGGTGCCGCCGGTGACCAGGGCGCGCTTGCCGCCGAACTCCCCAGGATCGACCGAAAACTGAGACGTTGCGGAGATCACGCGATCTCCAGCCGTGCGATCGTTGGGCCCGAGAGCGTGAAGGTGTAGTCGAGCAGCACGGGGCTGCCGGTGAAGTTGCCCGAGACGAGCCCCGACACGACGGTCGCACCGTTCGTATCCCTCACGTCTTTGACGTCGAGCGTGACGCGATACGTGCGCGTAACGTCCTCGAGCCACGATCGGACCGCGGCCCGGCCGTGATGTTCACGCCCTTCGTCCTTCACGGTGGCGTCTTCGTCGAACGGCGCCAGCATCGCGTCGACGTCGTGCTCGTTGTTGGCCTTGAGGTATGCGGAAATAGGGCCGGGCAGGTTGATGGACATGGATCTCTCCTGTGAGAAAACGCTGCCGGAGAAGAGGCGCGGTCAGTCGCGCGGCGCGGTTCGAAAAACCGGCCAGCAGATCTCCGTGCGCATCTGCGCCTCGTCCGTCGTGTCGTCGGACGTCACGAGGTAATGCTCGCGTATCGGGCCCTCGACGCCGAGCGCGCGGTCTGCCACGTGCGTACCGAGCGCACCGTAGGTTCGGTCGGCGCCGCTGAGCGCGCCTCGATGCAGTGCGATCGCTAGTTCGACCGGGGGAAGCTCGATGACGCGGACGCGGCCGGATGAATCGAGCGGGTCCGCGATCGGCACGAACACGACCGCCTCGCCCACTTCGTCGGTGAACAGCTCGGTCGGGTAGAGGCCGCCGCCGGGTCCCGCGGGGCGGATCCCGGCATCTCGGAGCGCGCGATAGATCTCGGCGAAGGCGTCCAGCCACCACGGTTCGATGTCGCCGAGCTTCACGGTGTTCGCGATCGATGCTGCACGAACGCGAGGAACGGACCGGTACTCGATCGCGATCTGCGCCGGCGCCGGTTCGAGCAGCGTCCGCAGCGACGACACGGTCGACTGCACGTGCTCGAGCTGGGACTCCATACGTTCGAGATGGCGCACGATCAGCGCGTTGCGCTCCGCGAGATCGGACGCATCGAGGACGGCCTTGACCTGTTCCACCGGCATCCCGAGCTCCCGGAAGC
This sequence comes from Vulcanimicrobiota bacterium, assembly GCA_028287525.1. Lineage (GTDB taxonomy): Bacteria > Vulcanimicrobiota > Vulcanimicrobiia > Vulcanimicrobiales > Vulcanimicrobiaceae > Vulcanimicrobium. The sequence goes on from JAQBPM010000404.1 coordinate 3,123, forward strand.
GCCTGATCACCTGCGCCGTCGGAACCTGCGTGGTGTCATAGAAGCGGTAGCCGGTGCGCGGATCGACGTCCGCCGGTTCCAGCAACCCCAACTCGTGATAGTGGCGCAAGGCTTTGACGCTGAGATACGTCATCCGCGAGAAGTCGCCGATCGACAACTGCATGACTCTAGTCTGCACCCTCCCCTTAGGGGAGAGTCAATCCCGCCTCAGCGCTTTTGCGAAGCGACGGTGCTCAGGATGCTGAGGATGTTGCCGTCCGGGTCCTTGAACCCATGCGACGCTCAACCCGTCGCCGGCGACGTGAACGTCGCCTTGCCGCGACAATTGCGGTAAGTCGTAGTGCTCGAAGGCGACGCCCTTCGCTTTGAGGGTCTGCACGATCGACTGCAGATCCTCGCCGACCGTCCATGTGACGACGGTGGCCTTGTTGGTGCCGGTGTACTGCGAGTGATAGACGAAGATCTTCGAGGTCCCGCTGTCGTACGTGATGACTTCGGGACCCTCCGAGCCGGATCGCTCTCGCAGGCCAAGCATGTCGCCGTAGAACCTCCGCGCCGCTTGCAGGTCCTTGACCGCAATCGTGGCGATGGCGTCGTTGTCTCCCAGCATATCAACCTCCTCATACGTTCGTTTTTAGGGCGCGATTCGTGAATGCGCCATGTCGAGCGCGAGTTGGACGCGGCGGAGAACGGCATTGTCGATTTCCCCGCGTTCGCGCAGCGCGATGAGCGCGTCACGCTCGGCCTCGAGTACTTCGCGTTCCGCGCTCGATCGTCGCCGCGCAGATTCCCGGATTCGCGGATCGGGCGCGCGTTCCGCGCGATCGCGCGCGCGTTCGTAGCGGCGCCGAAGGAGCTGCGCGTGCTCAGGGTCGAGGCGATGTTCGCGTTCCAGCTCGCTGATGCGGTCGAGCGCGGCTTGGAAGACGGCGGCCAGCGCACGCTCGAGGTCCTCGTCTTCCTCGCGGGCGCCCTCGGTGACGCGCAGGCGCGAAATAACGATCGGCAGCGTGAGCCCGCCGCCGACCAACGTGACCACGATGACCGTGAACGTCAGAAAGATGATGAGTTCGCGGTGGGGGAACGGCGCACCGCCGGAGACGGTGAGGGGAACGGCCAATGCGGCCGCAAGGGAGACGGCTCCGCGGAGGCCGGACCATGAGGCAATCGCGGCGTGCCGCCAGTTCGGCTCCGCGTGTTCCGACGAGGCGCCGATGAACGGAATGTACTCGATCAGCAGTATCGAGGCGAAGCGAACGAAGACGACGACCACGTTGATCGCAATTGCGTACCACAGGACGCTTTGCCAGGAGTAGCGCTGCAGCACGCCTGCCGCGATGCCGCGCAGCTGCAGCCCGACGAGGAGAAAGAGCAGCGCGTTTGCGACGAAGACGAACGTCTCCCAGAAACCGTTCAAACGGAGCCGCGCCGCCGGCGTCATGACGGTCGGCGTACGACGATTGACGTAGATGCCGGTTGTGACCACCGCGATAACGCCGGACGCGCCGACCCGGATCGCCGGCATGTACGCGACGAACGGCGCGAGCAGCGAGATGAGCGACTGCAGCTCCGTATCCCTGATGCGGCGCCATCCTTCGACGGCGGCTCGGCCGGCGATGCAGCCGATCGCGATCGACCCGACCACTGCGACGCCCAGGGAGAGCGGCAACCCTCCGAGGTCGAAGACGCCCCTCACGGCAGCCGTCACGGCGAACGCGTAAATGACGAGAGAAACCGCGTCGTTGATGAGACTTTCGCCCTCGACGATGGCGATGACGTGCCGCGGGATCCGGAATCGCTCGAGGACGGGTACCGCCGCCAACTCATCCGTCGGGGCGACGACGGCGCCGAGAACGAAAGCGACGGCCCACGTCAGGTTCGGAACTAGCGCGTGCATCGCCGCCGCGACGGCAAACGTGGTGACGAGGACGACACCGACCGCGAGCGTTCCGATCTGGCTGCGGTTCGCCCACATGACGTCCGTCGGCGCGGTGACGGATTCCCAGTACAGCAGCGGTGGCAGGAAGATCAGCAGCACGAGGTTCGGATCCATCTGCACGCTCGGCAGACCGGGGACGAATCCCAGCGCGAACCCACCCAATACGAGGAAGATCGGATACGGGACGTCGGCGCGGCGTGCCAGCGCGACGAGCGGGATCGTTACGACGAGCAGACCAACGACGAAGTCAACCTGCGTTTCGGACATCGCTTCGGCTCGTAGGCTGCGCGCGGGCGTAGTCCATTCGGCGGTATCCGCCGCGCATCGTGTGCTCCCCCTTCGGGCGCACCGCGTCTTTGTTTGCTGCGAGAAACAAAGGGTCGTTAGCAGGCGGGCGCTAAACCGTGCGTTGTCGTGGTGACCGGAAACCGGGGTTCGGTCGACCTTCGTTTTTTATTCCCCGCACCTTGGAGTTTCGATGCATTCGCATTTCGATCTCGGTCGCCGGGGATTTCTCGGAGCCTTCGCGGCCACCGGCGCCGCTTTCGCCCTTCCGTCTGCCGTTTCGGCTGCCGATGCGGCCGCCTCGCCGGCGCCGGCGCCTTCCGCGGAACCGTGCGACCCGATCGCCTGCGCCAACGGGATTCCGCTCGCGCAGCTCAACGACCGGCGGCCGATCACGCTGCGTCCGACGACCGAACAACTCGCGGCGGATGCGGCGATGTACAAACGCTTCCAGACCGCGTTCCAAGCGATGATCGACTTCGGCACGGAGTACCCGACCGATCCGCGCGGCTGGAACATGCAGCAGGCGATCCACGGCGAAATGGTTGCGAAGTTCAGCGACTCGACGCACAACGTGCACCACGGCTGGTACTTCCTCACCTGGCACCGCGCGTATCTGTACTTCCTCGAGCGGATCCTTGCGTGGCACCTCGCGCAGCGAGGCGCCACGATCGATCAGACGTTCCGGATGCCTGTTTGGGACTGGGAAGCCACCGAAACGAACGTGCAGTTCCCGACCGCGTACGGCAACGTGTGGATGGGAAATATCGCTGACGGCAACCTGAACCCGCTGTGGGTCGCCCAGCGCGACTACAAGGTTCCGCTCAACTTGGTCGCGCTCGGCGCGAACATGCAGGTGATGCTCAGCGCGCCGAACAGCGGTCCGGCGAACTTCTACGGCGCCGCGCCCATCGCCGGCAACGGGCGCAACCGCCAAGGCGCGGGCGAGAACAAGGCGCATAACCTCGTGCACAACTGGGTGGGCGGCGGTTTCAACGGACCCTCCGATCCGGGCACCGGCTGGATGAGCGATCTCTCCGTCGCAGCCAAAGATCCGTTGTTCTTCGCGCATCACGCGAACATCGACAAGGTCTGGGCCTGGTACCGCTCGTTCAAGTACAGCGACGAGCCGGCGTCGAGCGACTACCGTGACGTGACGTGGACGTTCTTCGACGAGCAGAAGCGCTGCGTCAACGTTGCGGCGAAGGACCTCATCGACTACAAGAACGCGCTGCGCTACCACTACGCTCCGGTGCCGTCCAAGTACACCGGTCCGCCGCCGCCGAACGCGGGCCGCCCGCTCGCGCTGACCAACGGGCATCTCGGCGCCGTCGCGGCGCCGCCGCCGGGCGCGAAAGTCGGGCTCACGCTCACCGACGTGCCGTATAAAGGCTCGGGAACCTTCGAGATCATCGCGCGCGGGCCGAGCGGTTCGGCGGTGCTCGGAAGCTTCACGATCACGGCACATCGCGGCATGAACATGGGCAACTCGACCGACGTGTTTCTGCTCGTCTCGGAGCCGGCGCGCGCGCTGCTGAACCAAGCGTCGACCAAGATCGTCGTGCAGAAGGTCAGCGGGCGCAGCGGCCTGCTCGGGGCTGCGGCCGGCGTGGCCGCCGCGACGGAACTCACGGCTTCCAAGGCGACGTTGTTCGTGCACTGATCATGCTGCCCACCCCGCCTGCGCACGTGGGGTCGCCGGTTCCCGGCGGCCCCCTCGTGCCGCTCATCGTGCCGCCCGGCGTGCGCTCCGCCGGCCGAGCGCCGCGCTGGATCGCGATCGAGATCGTCGATCCGGGCCGGCTTCCGAAATCGCCGACGGTTCTCGTTTATCTCGTCCCCGATGCCGGCGTCGCGCTCGATCCCAAGCACGCGCTGCTCGGCTCGTGGTCGGATCTCGGCGCCGATGCGGGCGGAACGTTCACGGTGTCGGGTGCTGTGGACCCGCAAGCGATGCGCGCGCTGCGCGCCTCGTCGCACCCGCACGTGCGCATCGTCGTCAACCCCGACGGATTAGGGCGCGCGAGGGGCCCCGCGCTGCGCGCGGCCGCCGCTCGCGTCGTCGATGCGCGTTAGCTGCGCGGACGCGCAACCGCTCGACGTACGAGAACGACGACGATGACGCCGAGGGGAATGAGCAGGGCCCACAACGCGTAGCGTTCGATGCCCGCCGCGAGCGTGGGCTGCTTCGCGAGCCTCACGCCGAGCACGGCGAGACTGTAGCAAAAAAGACTCGAACCAGCGAGCGTCGCGCCGAAGAACTTCAGCGGATGCATCTTGGCGACTCCCGCCGGAAGTCCGTCGAGGCCGCGCACGAACGGGACGAAACGGGCGAGGAACACGGCGTACCTGCCGTAGTGGTCAAAGAAATGTTCGACGCGCTCGAGCGACGTCTTCGTGACGCCCACGACGTGGCCGTAGCGCGCGATAAAGCGACGGCCGCCGAAATAGCCCGCCGAATACATCACGGCCGCGCCGCTCAGTTCGCCCACAACCGCGACCGTGCCGACCGTGAACGCGTTTCCCGGCAGCTTCCCGAGCGTCGTCAGCGCCCCGGCGGTTACGATGACGAACTCGATTCCTGTCGGAATCCCGAGGTTTCCGATCGCGACCAGCGCGTACACGCCGAGGTATCCGACGTCGTGGATCAGCTTTGCGGCCAGGTCGTGCGAGTTCGGAAGCATGAGTATTCGACTACCCCAAAATCGACAAGGCTAGGGCCCGGCTGGTGTCGCACCGCCGAAAAACGTACCACGTTGTGGTCCGTGGAGCGGCGGAGGTTGCGTATGGAACTCCAGGGTCGAACGTACGTCGTGACCGGAGGCACCGGTGCGCTCGGCACCGCCGTGGTCGGCGCGTGTCTTGCAGCCGGTGCGCGCTGCAAGGTTCCGTACCGGAACGACGCCGAGGCGGATGCGTTCGCGTTCAAGGACCGAGTCACGCTCGTGCCGCGCTGCGACCTCACCTCCGAGGCCGACGTAGCGCGACTGTACGACGGCATATCGGATCTCTGGGCGTCGATTCATATCGCCGGGAGCTTCGCGATGGGCGGCGTCGCGGACACCGACAAAGCGGCACTCATGCGCATGTTCGACTCGAACGTCGTCAGCTGTTACTTGTGCTGTCGCGCCGCGGTGCTCACGTTCGGTGCGGGCGGCGGCCGCATCGTCAACGTCACCTCTCGGCCGGCACTCGAACCTCGCCTCGGCGCCGGCATGAGTGCATATACCGCCGCCAAAGCCGCGGTCGCCGCGCTGACGCAAACGCTCGCGGCCGAACTCGTGGGGCGGAACGTCCTGGTCAACGCCGTCGCGCCGTCGGTGATCGATACGCCCGCCAACCGCGCCGCACTGCCGAAGGCCGACCACGACGCTTGGGTCAAGCCGGAAGAGATCGCCGTGACGATCGGGTTCCTAGCATCACCGGCGAACACCGTCACGAACGGCGCTGTGGTACCCGTGTACGGCCGGGCTTAGCTGTCCATTCGTGCGGCGAACTGTTCCCAGGTCAACGGTTCGATGTGACGCGCTCGGGCCGGCCACCAGTCGACGCCGCCGCGGCTGACCCGTAGCTCGCCGAACTTCTCGCCGTCGGCGAACACCTCGTAGACGGCGTCGACCGGACCGAGCTCCCGCGGCGGCGACAAAACGACCACGCGATGTTCAGGCATCCTGTACCTCGGCCCGGAACTCCGCCGCGCTGAACGACGGGGGACGACTGCGACGTCGACCTCCCAATCGTACCCTTTCGGCCGCGCGGTCGCGTGCTACATGGCCGCCGGCGCGGTGGGGTCCCGCCGCACTCGGCGCGGACCGGGCAGACTTGCCGTCGCCGACGATCCGTGCTGCAAGACGTAAATCGTCGAGAAGAAGGTGTGCGCTTCGTCGTTTCTCCGCCAGCAGTCCATCCCGATCGCCGGTCGCTCGCGCGTCATCCCGACCGCGTGAAGCTCAGCGTCGCTGTGCAGATCGATCTCGACCTTGATCTGATGACCGGCGATCGCGAGCCGCCCCTCGCCGTTGTCCCAGGGGTACGCTACGTTCTTGATGCCCCGATCGTCCACCAGCTCGAAGATCTCGCAACGGCCGGTGAGCGGAGCGGCGAACACGAGGTGCACCGTCAAGCCGTCCTTCCCGGCGATCGCCGCCGGTTTCGCAAGCAGCGTTTTCGCGGACGTGAAGCTGTAGCCGCGCAGCGGGAACGTTGCGTGCGGAGCTCCGTGCTGAAGCGCGTGGGGGTCGACCGGGTTCATCAGCATCATGAGTCCCGCTGCTGCGACGGTAGCGAATGGCATATCGTTTCCTGTGTGAGCGTGGAGGTCGAAACATTGCACCACGGCGAGCGCGGCGCCGTCATTCGACCATTGCTCAACATAGTACGACCGATCTGCTCCGCCGGCAAAGTCGCTTTTTTGCGCTCGCCTGCATGATGTTTCGTGCGCTACGGCCCGCTCGATCATCGAAACTCGCTCGTCCCGATGAAGGCGCCGAGCGGCCGCCCCTTCGGGTGTGACGCGCGTGCGCGCGGGTACCACCCTTGTGGCAATCTGCAAAGGAGGATGCCGAGGTGAAATTGTTTCTCGTCCTTGCACCGATCGCTTTCCTAGGGGCGCCCCTCTCCGCCGCCGCTCCACCGTCTGAAGTTACGGTGACTCTCAGCCCGCTCGCCGGCTCGCAGCAACGCGGCACGGCACTGCTGACGCAAAGCGGCAACACACTCGCCGTCACACTGAAAATGCCGACGCCGACCGGTCAAAAGATGTCGGAAAACGGCCAGCCGATGATGATGAAGAGCTCGCCGCTGCCGGCGCACATCCACCGCGGCCGCTGCCCGAATCCGCAGCCGAAGCCGCTGTATCCGCTGAAGCCGATCACCTCAGGTTCTTCGACGACGACGCTCACCAGCACGGATCTGAGTAAGTTGACGGCCGGAGACTACGCGATCGTGGTGCACTCTCCGGCGAATCCGCAAAAGATGATCGCGTGCGGTGACATCAAGCAAGCCAATCCGACGGGGACGACGACGCAGTAGCCGATGCCCGCGGATGAGCGAGCCGGTGGTGGGTGAAAGCCGGGCCGGCCGAGATTTAGTAGACCAGTTTTGCGATCTTGTTTGCGGCGGCCTCGCTGAACCAGAGGTTTTTGTCCGCGCTCCGAATGATGAAGGTGGGACCGCTGAGCGCGCCGCTGGGCACGGGAAACTCGGTGATCGCTCCGGTCGTGGACATCCGCGCCACTTTTCCGGAGCCGGACTCGGTGAACCACAAGTTGCCGTCGTTGCCGGCCGCGATTCCGAACGGCTCGGCCCCGACGAACGGCGTTCCGCAGGTGCCGCTCGGGGGCACAGCGGGAAATTCGGTGATCGTACCGTCGATGGTGATCCGGCCGATCTTGTCCATCGCCCCTTCCGTGAACCACAGGGCTCCATCCGGTCCGGCCGTGAGTGCTGCGGGACACGCAAGCGCCATCGACGTCGGGAATTCGGTAAGTGCCCCAGCTGGCGTGAGTCTTGCAATACTCCGGTTAGAAGAAACGGGCTCCCAGAAATTCCCGTCAGGCCCGAGCGTCAACGTTGACGCTGGGCCGGCGGGAACCCCAACGGAACCAAACGGATACCGTGTGATGGTTCCGTCCATCGCGATCCGATCGATGCCGTTGTCTTCGCTGAACCACATGGCCCCATCCGGACCGGCAACGATTGCCGTCAGAATGTTCGGATCGCCGACGACGAATTCGTGGAGCGCGGTGCCGCTTGTCGTCATGACGACGACGTGATTGTAGTTCGTCGTGATCCAAAGGTTGCCGTCCGGACCGGCTGCGATGCCCGAGGGCCTTCCGTGCACGGGAAACTCGTGCACGACGCCGCTCGACGTTACCGTACCGACCTGACCAACTTGGGTTGCGTTTCCCTCGCTGAACCACACGTTGCCGTCCGGTCCGACAGCGAGTTCTTCAGGATACGCCGCCTGCGTTGGGACGGAGTATTCGACGATCGTCGGGAGGACGGAAATGGTCGTGCTCGCCGTACCCACCGTGAGCGTTCCGCCGTAGGTGGCGAGCCCGTTGTAGGCGACGGTCAGCGCGTCTGAGGGCGACGCAAACACGCTCGTACTCGGCACGAGGCGCCCGTCCCCGGTCGCCGCATTGTCCGACTCGGAAACCGTCAGCGGCGCCGGCTTTGCCGATGCGTCGACGAACGGCTCGCTCCCCGTGATGGTGCGGCCGGCGGCGTCTTTGGCCACGACGACGATCGTGCTCGCGGCACTCGTTCCGGCGGGAAGGCTGGCCGGTGAGGCCACTGCGGTGACCGAAGCGACAACGCCTCCGAGCGTCACGTCGAGCGTGTTCGCGCCCGGCACGACGGTCTGGACCGCTGTGCCTGCCGAGAGCACGTTTCCGCCACCCGCCTTCGCGTCACGGAGAACAACGTTGAACGTATCCGACCCGAGCGGCACGTTGAGTGTACCGGCACACACGCTCGTGCAGTCGACGGATGTCTGAACCGGCGCACTCTTCGCGCTCGATACGGTGATCGTTGCCGATTGCGTTGCGTTCGACACGTACAGCGGGCGCTTCAGCCGCGCGCTCGTGCCGGTCGGAATCGCGAACGAGAACGCCACTGCCGCGCTGGTCGGTGCCGGCGTCGGCGACGCGCTCGCCACGGGCGTCGCGGTCGGCGCGCCGACCGGCACAGCGCCGCCGCCGCCGCCACCGCCGCACGCGCTCAACGCCGAACACGCGACGACAGCAAAGACACCGCATCGATCGAACACGCGCACCTCGAGACGAAGGAAGTTCGCCCGTCCATAAGCGGGCTACGGGTCCGACGTTCTTTCCCGCGGGAGCCAAGCCTGCGTGAATATCTCGACGTGCGCTGCGCCTGCGGCGGTCAGCCTGCGGTTGCGTCCGGCTCCGTCGAGCGCCGGTTGCGCCACATGATCGCGACGATCGCGACGGCGAGCAGCATTCCCAGCGGCGGTGCGATCAGGTAGACCCACCAGTTGGCGAACCCGCCCGCAGCCGCGATCGGTCCCAACGTGCGCGCCGGGTTCATCGAGCCGCTCGAGACGTGCCCGCCGATCCAGCGGTCGAGCACGGTCGTTCCGCCGTTGGCGATCGCCGCTTCCGGGCCGATGAAGCGCGCGACGTTGGCGGTCGAGAGGGCGACGACGATCAGGATCGCGGTCAGCACGATTTCCAGCCAAAAGGCGGGCCACACGCCAAACGCCATTTCGGGAAGCAGCGCGCCTGGCGCAGGATGCAGGATGGCGAGAACCAGCTCGCCCGCGCAGAACGCGCCGAGGAACTGCGCCGCGACGTAGCCCGGAACGCGCTTCCAATCGAAGTCGCCGAAGAGTGCGAATGCGATCGTCGTGCACGGGTTGGTGTGCGCGCCCGAGACGTAGCGCAGCGAGTAGATCACGACCACCGTACCGATGCCCGTCGTCCCCGTTTCCACCGCGTAGCCGAGGTGGATGCCGAGTCCGCGCGCGACCGCCGCCGGGCCCAGCGTCGCGAGCGTCACCACGATCGTCCCGACGAACTCCGCCGTGATGCTGGCGATGTGTCCGCGCGGTTCGCGCGCCGCGCCGAACGGTTCTCCGTCACCGGCTTCCATGGAGTAGGGCTACCCGGCCGTCGCCGACTTGAAAAACCCGCTCGCCCCGAGCGCCGGCAAGCGGGCGCGCCGCGGCGCGGATTGGGTACAAGTCCCGACCATCGACCACGAACAACACGACGGGCTGCCGCTCCCGCGGCGGCGCGTCGCGTACATCTCGCTCGCGATCGCGCTCGCGATGGCCGTCCTCGACGGGCAGATCGCAAACACGGCGCTCCCGGCGATCGCGCGCGATCTGCATGCTTCGCCGACGGCCTCGATCTGGGTCGTCAACGCGTTCCAACTCGCGGTCACGGCAACGCTCTTCACCTTTGCCTCGCTCGGAGGGTTGAAGGGGCCGGCGCGCGTCTATCGGCTCGGCGTCATCGGGTTCATCCTGGGTTCGCTCTTCTCGGCGCTCTCTCGTTCGCTCCCGGAGCTGATTGCGGCGCGCGTGCTGCAAGGGATCGGCGCCTCGGCGATCATGTCGCTCTCGCCGGCATTGCTGCGTGACATCTTTCCCAGCTCACAACTCGGCCGCGCGCTCGGACTCAACGCGCTGGTCGTCGGCACCGCGGCCGCGGCCGGCCCGACCGTCGGCGGACTTCTCTTGTCGGTCGCCTCGTGGCCGATTCTCTTCGCCGTCAACGTCCCGCTCGGGCTGGCAAACGTCGTGCTGAACCGCGCACTCCCCGATGACCGGCGCAACGAGGGTAACCTCGACATCCCAAGCGCGATCAGCTCGGCGCTCGGCTTCGCGCTCACGATCTACGGTCTCGACGGCTTCGCGCACAATCAGCCGCCGGCGGCGATCGCGCTCCCGCTGACGATCGGGCTCGTCTCCGGCTGGTACTTCGTCCGTCGCCAGTTCCGCCTGGCGCGGCCGTTGATCGCGCTCGATCTCTTCCGGATCTCCTCGTTCGCGATCGCGAGCGCGGCGTCGCTGGCCACCTTCACCGCACAGGGACTCGCCTACATCACGCTGCCGTTCTTTTTCCAGATCGCCCTCGGCCGCACTCCGCTCCAATCGGGGCTGCTGCTCAGCGCATGGCCGCTCTCGACCGCGTTCGTCGCCCCGATCGCCGGGCGTCTCTCCGATCGGTATCCTGTCGGAATCCTCGCCACCAGCGGCCTTGCCATTCTCACGATCGGTCTTGCTCTGTACGCGACCTTGCCGCCCAATCCGTCGACGGCCGAGATCGTCACGCGCGCGATGATTTGCGGCGTGGGCTTCGGCTTCTTTCAGTCGCCGAACACCCGGGAGATCCTCGGCACGGCACCGCGCGAGAAAACGACGAGCGCGTCGGGGATTCTCGCGGCGCTGCGTGTCACCGGGCAGACACTCGGCGCGGCGCTCGTCGCGATCGTCTTCGGCGTGTTCGGGGCGCATGCCGTCGCCGGCGAAGGCGCGGCCCGAGACGCCGTCATCCGCGCCGTCCCGGCGGCACTCACCCTCGCCGCGTGGTGTGCCGGGTTGGCGACCGCTGCGAGCGGCTTACGACTGCTGCGGCGTCCGCGTTAGATACCGCATCATCGGGCGGCTCCGACCATGCCTTCGCGCAGGGCGACGTAGATCGCGCTGAGGTCCTGCCCGCCGAATCGTTCGACCGTGCGCGACCACAGCGCGTCGATGGTGTTGAGCGCCGGCAGCTGCGAGCGCTTCTCGCCGGCGGCGGAGAGCGCAAGACGCACGTCCTTGTCGGCCCAGCGGAGCGGAAACTCGGTCTCCGCGGTCTTGTTTTCGGCGATTTTCTTCATCTTGCCGATTGCCCACGGCGGGACCAGCGGTCCGCCCCCCACGAGCGCCTCGAAGCGCTGCAGCTCGATGCCGAGCGCGTCGGCCAAGATGGCAATTTCCGCGACGCCCTCCATCACGATCGCAATCCAAGCATTGAACAGCAGCTTCATGCGCGTTCCTTGACCGGCCGGGCCAAGCCACTGCGTCGTGCCGAGCGCGTCGAAGAAACGCTGGACGGCCGCACCGGCGCGGGTGCGATCGCCCGACGCGAGGATCAGCAGTTTTCCTTGCTCGGCGACGGCTCTGCTGCCGGAGACCGGCGCGTCGATAAAGGTGACGTCGCTGCGCGTCGCGGCGAGACGCAGCGCGCGGTCCGTCCCTTCGACGCCGATCGTCGACATCTGCACCCAACTCGCGCCCGATCGCATCGCGGCGAACGCTCCTTGACCTTCCATCACGTCCATCACGGCGTCCGCATCCGCAACCATCGTCACGACGACGTCCGCATCCGCGGCGGCTTCCGCGGCCGTGTTCGCCGTGCGCACTCCATCCGATGCGAGCGCGGCAGCGCGTGCAGGCGTGCGGTCCCAGCCGACGATCTGCAATCCGCGGCCGGCGGCAGTCCGTGCCATCGCCGAACCCATGATGCCGAGGCCCAGGATCGTAATCTTCTCCGACGCGCGATCGCTCATCCGCGGCCGTACAGTCCGACGAGTTCGCTCTGCGCCAAGACGTGATCGCGCGAAGCGAACTTGAAGCGGGCGTACGAGACCCCTTCCGGGAGGTCCAGCGACGGGCAGTCCATCGCGTAGACCGTGAGGTGATAGTGATGCTGCGGATCGCCGGGCGGAGGACACGGTCCGTCGTATCGGCGCTCGCCGTAGTCGTTGCGGCCGCTGTGCCCGCCGTGGAGGTGTGGGTGTGAGGATGACGATCCCGCGCCCTCTTCGAGTGACGTGTACCGCCCGGGGATGTCGTAGACGATCCAGTGACTGAACCCGACCGTCGTCGGCGCGTCGGGATCGAACATCGTGAGCGCGTACGATTTCGTCCCCTCGGGAGCCCCCAGCCATTGTACGTCGGGACTGCGGTTTTGGCCCGTGCACGCCATCTTGTCGTACACCATTCGCATCGGAATGCGTTCGCCGTCGTGCATCGCGGACGACGTCACGCGGAACGTTGTTTTCGTCTCCATTGGGTCCATGTACCCGAAACCGGAATCGCGGGAGAGTATCTTTTTCCTCCGGTATTTCGCGCTACCCGGCTTACGAGCACGGCGAGTTTACACCTCGCTCGGTTTAGGGTAGGCGGGCCCCACGCCGCACGGATTATCGCGCGGCGCCGTACACCGTGGAGGTCACTCTGGTGCGCACTCGACAGCATCCGCCGTTCTTCAAGACGCTGTTCGATCTCTCGTTCACGCGCTTCCTCACGCCGCGCATCATCCCGCTCGCCTATGTCTTGGGCCTGATCGCCGTGTTGGCGTATGCACTCGCCATCGCGACCGCGATCGGAGCGGGGACGTCGTCGGGCGGGCAAGGCATCAGTTGGTTGGCATCGCTGATCGTGTTTCTCTTCGTGTTCGTCCTCGGTGCAATCTTCGTGCGCATTCAAATCGAGCTCACTGCCGTTGCATTCCGCATTTACGAGCGCGTCGTCCCTCCGACCGAGGGCCCCGTAGACTGACATTATTCTGACAACGTCGTGTCGTCTTGCACACTTGCGTGCGAACGAGCAAAGAGAACATGTTTCGCGCATGTGAGTGACGCGCATATCACAGGTGCAGTCGTTCGGGGACCGAAACCTGCGGCTGACGCTAGACGTCGCTTTGGAGCTCAACTTGCCTGCTCTTAGCTTAGCGTTTCGGAGTGCCGCCCATTCGCCGCCGGCGATGCCGCGTCCGCACCCGCGAGCGCAGCTCATTGCTCGAGGAGATACGACATGAAGAGCATGATGCCGGGTCGATATCGCATCATGGGTTCGGCAATCCGCGTTTCGCCCGTTGCCGTTGCCGCGTTTCACCGATTGCTCATCGCCGCGCTGGCGCTCGGTGCCGTGAGCGTTTCCTCCGCTGCCGCGAACGCTCAGGCCACCCCCGCACCCGCCGCCTCCACCCCGCCGGCATCGCCGTCGCCGTCCGCCTCGCCGATGCCGATGCCGATGTCGATGCCGATGCCGATGCCGAACGCGTCGGCTTCGCCCGCAGCCTCAACCGGCGCGCCGCCCGGGGCGAAGACCGCGCAGGCGCCTGCCTCCGGTCCCCCCGCACCGCTAACGTTTCTACAGCGCGTGACGATCACGGTCGCACCCGTTTGGCTGCTGGCCACGAACACCGATGCGAACGCGATCCCGCCGCCGCCGCCGGGTCTCGCCGGGGTGGGCTTCACGCACGACCAGCCCATAACGAACGGCCTCCGCGTCGATTACGGCGTCGATTTCGCGTTCACGGACAGTCTGCATTTGAACGCCTACCACGGGAACGTGGGGTATGAGCTCGGCCGAATCCTGACCGCGATCCCGAACACGGCGTTCGTCACCGGCGCCATGTACGACTACACCGACTCGATCGCGCTCAACTACAAGGTCGGGCACGGACTCGGGCTGCACGTGACGTACTTCGATCACCAGCGCAGCGTCGTGACGGGGCAGTGTCTGAATCAGAAGAAATGCCTCGACCCCTTCGGCGGCACCGTGTGGAACCCGCTCTCGATCGACGAGCACGGGTACTTGTTCGGCTTCAGCCTCGACTTCGGGCCGAAGACCCGCGTCGGAACGTTGTTCAACGCGGCGGGCGACATCAAGTACATCCCCCGCCCGGCGACTCCGTCAAGCCCCGCCGTTGCGCTGGACTCGCTGCCGGGATACCGCGGCACGCAGACGCTCTACCCGTTTTCGTTCACGCTGCGAATTCCGATCTCGCCATCGCCCACCTTGGTGCCGTCCGTGACCTACATCAATCTGCCGGTCCTGTATCGCGACTCCGCCGTCCCGGAAGCATATCGCGGCATCGCCGTCGGGGTCAGCAAGGCCTTCTCGAAGAACGTCACCTTCAGCTACACGAACTTCAACCTGCAGAGCTGCCGCTGCATCCCGCGCGTCCCGGCGCCCGACAATCTTCGTCTCGCGTTCGGGGTCATGAAGCTCGATCTGCACACGCAGCTGTAATCGCGATGGCGTAGAACGGCGGGGCCCCGGGCTACAAGGGCGGCAGATCGAGGTGGTCGCGCAGATGCGGGCCGCCGTATTCGCGGCGGAACAGACCGCGGCGCTGCAGTTCCGGGACCACGCCGTCGACGAACCGGTCCAGCGAGTCGGGCAGAAACGCCGGCGAGACGACGAACCCGTCGGCGGCGCCCGTCGTCACGATCGATTCCAGATAGTCGGCCACGTCGCTCGCCGTTCCGGCGATCTGCGGCACGAGCACGCTGCGGCCATAGAGCGTGCCGACGTCCGCGAGGCTGAGCGCTTCGTCGCGCGTGATCCGCATGACCGTCTCGAACATCCCCTGCGTGCCGCGCGAGGTCGCTTCGCGAATCGGCTGGTCGAGCGGAAGCGTCGAGAAGTCGAAATTCGAGTGGCTCGCGAGCGTCGAGAGGCCCACCAGCGGATGGATCATCGCGTTGTGCGCGTCGCGCTCCTCTTCGGCTTGGGCCGCGGTATCGGCGACGAAGGGCATGACCGCGGTGAGGATCTTACAGCTCTGGGGCGGGCGGTCGAACGCGGCGAGTGACGCGCGCACGTCGTCGCTGAAGCGCTTCATCAGTTCGGGCGTCTGCTGGATGGTGAAGACCACCTCCGCCCAGCGCGCCGCGAATTTCTTGCCGCGGCCTGAGGATCCGGCCTGAATGATGACCGGCCGTCCTTGGGGCGAGCGCGGGATGTTGAGCGGGCCGCGGGAGCTGAACCACGCGCCTTCGTGCCGTACGTAGTGCACGCGGTCGGGATCGGCGTACACGCCGTTCTCGCGGTCGAGCACGAGGGCTCCCGGGTCCCAACTGTTCCAGAGCTCGCAGGCGAGCTCGACGAACTCGTCGGCGCGGTCGTAGCGCGCATCGTGTTCGAGGTGCTGGGCGACGCCGAAATTCAGCGCCTCGCCGTCGTTCATCGACGTCACGACGTTCCAGGCGGCGCGTCCGCCCGAAAGATGGTCGAGCGTCGCGAACTCGCGCGCGATGTGATACGGCTGATCGTAGCTCGTCGAACGCGTCGCGCCGAGGCCGATGTGGGTCGTGCTCGCGGCGAGCGCGCCGAGCAGCGGGACCGGATCCAGCCGCGTCGCGTCCTGATCGCCGTACCGGACGCCGACCTCCAAGTCACCGCCGAAGCGATCCGAGATACCGAGCCGGTCGGCGAAGAAGAGGAAGTCGAACTTCCCGCGTTCGAGCGTCTCCGCGATGCGGCGGTAGTGCGCGAGCGTGAGAAAGCCAGGCTCGTGGTGCGGATTGCGCCACTGTGCGTGGCTGTGTCCGACCGGACCCGCTATCAAAAAGGCGCACAGATGCATCACGTTCCTCCGAGGTACGCAGTGTGGAGCAGTTCGGATCCGGCCAGCGCGGACGCCTCGCCGGCGAAGCGTAGCCGGCCCGCAACCAGCAGGTACGCGCGATCGGCGACGGCCAGGGCCAGCGCGGCGTTCTGTTCGACCAGCGCGATCGTCATGCCGTCGTCGCGCAAACGCACGATCGCGGCGAAGATGCGCTCGACCAGCAGCGGCGCGAGTCCCAGGCTCGGCTCGTCGAGCAGCAGGACGCGCGGACGCGCCATGAGCGCGCGGCCGATCGCCAGCATCTGCTGCTCGCCGCCGGACAGCGTGCCGGCGAGCTGGCGCAATCGTTCGCGCAGCACGGGGAACATCTCGAGCACGGCGTCCATCGCATCGAGGTCGCCGCGTGCGTAGGCGCCGACGCGCAGGTTCTCTTCGACGGTGAATTCGGGGAACACGTGGCGTCCCTCGGGACAGTGCACGATCCCGCGCCGGACGATCGCCGCCGGATCGGCATGGGTGACGTCCTCACCGTCCGCGACGACGCGCCCGCGCCGCGGCCGAACGATCCCGGAGATCGTTTTGAGCAGCGTCGATTTTCCCGCGCCGTTGGGCCCGAGCACGGCGACGATCGCGCGGTCCGGGATCTCGACGGATACGTCGTGCAGCGCCGGAACGCGTCCGTAGGCGACGTCGAGGTTCTGCACGCTCACCATGCGTGTTCGACCGCCTTGCCGCCCAGATAGCTGCGGATCACCGCCGGATCGCGGCGGATCGTCTCGGGCGGCCCCTCGGCGATCGTGCGCCCGAAATCGAGCACGGTTACGCGCTCGGCGAGTTCGAGCACGAGCTCGAGGTGGTGTTCGATCATCAACACCGCGCGGTCGCGCGCCGCGTCGCGGATCGCGCGCAGCAAGGTGGGGATCTCGGCGGCCGTGACGCCGGCGAGCGGCTCGTCGAGCAGCAGCAGCTTGGGCTCGGAGACGAGCGCGCGCGCGAGATCGACCAGTTTTTGATACCCGTGCGGCAGCGTCCCGGCGGTGACGTGCGCGACGCCGCCCAGCCCCAATGCCTCGAGCATGCCGAGCGCGCGCATCCGCGCCGCGCGCTCCGGCACGCGACGATGGTCCAGCCCGACCAGGACGTTGTCGAGCGCGCTCAGGCCGACGAAGAGTTCCGCTTTCTGAAAGCTGCGCGCGATCCCGGCGTAGAGCAGCGCGCTCGGCTCGAGCGCGAGCAGGTCGCGACCGGCGAATCGCACACTGCCGGCGGACGGCGTCACCAGCCGCGAGATCACGTTGAGCAGCGTCGTCTTGCCGGCACCGTTGGGACCGACGACCAGGAACAGACCGCGGTCGGGGACGTGCAGGTCGACGCCGTCGAGCGGAACCAGACCACCGAAGCGCACCGTCACGCCGCTGCACTGCAGCATCAGCGCGACCCCTCGCCGCGGCGCCAGAGCGACTTGAGTCCGGCCGGGCGGAACAGCGCGACGGCGACGATCGCCGCCCCGATCAGCGCGACCGACAGCCCGCCGACCGTCGCGGCTCCCTGGGAGACCGCGTCGAGCACGAGCGCGCCGAGCAGCGTACCGGCGGTCGACGCCGTCCCGCCGACCACGACCATCGCGAAGAACAGCAGCGATTGACTGATTCCGAAGTCTTCCGGCGCGACGAACCCGGTCAGCGCCGCGTAGAGGGCGCCCGCCGCGCCGGCGATCGCGGCGCTGATGACGAACGCCGTCACCTTGGTACGCGCGACCGATATCCCCATCGCCGCGGCGGCGATCTCGCTGTCGCGAACGGCCGCAAACGCTCGGCCCAGACGCGTGCGCGGCAGGCGAGCGGCGAACACGGCGACCGCGGCGAGCGCAACAAAGGCGACCGCGTACACGTGCAGCGGCGAGCTCAGCACGATGCCCGCGAGGTGAATCGTGCGAACGTGCACGCCCTCGTCGCCGTTGGTCAACGCCGTCCACTTGAGGGCGATCTGCGCGACCGCGACGCCGAACCCGAGCGTGACGATGCCCAAATAGTGTCCGCTCAGCCGCGTCGCCGGCAGGCCGACGATCAGGCTCCCCAGCGCCGCCAGCGCCGCGCCGGCGATCGCGCCGGCGAGCAGGTCGACGTCGAAGCGCGCGCTCAGAATCGCCGCCGCGTATGCGCCCAGCGCGAAAAATCCGGCGTGCCCGAGCGATATCTGACCGCTACGCCCCATCAGCACGTCCAAGCTCAGCGCGACCATCGCAAACACCGCGAACTGCGCTGCGATGAAGAGCGGATACGTGCGAAAACCGCACGCGATCGGAAATGCGATCGCAAGCACCAGCGCGAGGAGCGCGAAGCGCTCAGACCTTGCGAACGACAGCACGGCCGAAGAGACCATTGGGCCGCACGTAGAGTGCGAGCAGCAAGAGCGCGAAGACGACCGATAAGCTCAGTTCGGGCGCGAGATAGGTCTTGATGAGGTTGTCCACCACGCCGAGCAGCAGTCCGCCCACGATGGCTCCCGAGAGTGTTCCGAAGCCGCCGAAGACCGCCGCGACAAAACCGTAGATCACGAGCGTGTCCATCGTCGCGGGCGTCAGGGTCGTGCTGGGAACGGCGAGAATTCCCGCCGCCCCGGCGAGCGCGACGCCGATTCCCCAGGTCAGCGAGAGGACGCGCGTGAGCGAGATTCCGGCGAGACGCGCGGCGAAGCGATCCTGGCTGAGCGCGCGCATCCCCAGGCCCAGCTTGGTGCGGCGCAGCAGCAGCATGAGTGCCGCAACGAGCACGATCAGCACCGCGAGATCGAATCCCTCCGACGGCACGAGGATCAGCGAACCGAGCGAGATCGACGGCAGCGTGACCAGCTCGGGCAGCGAGCGCGGATCGTGCCCGAAGACGATTCCGACGAGCCCCGTGAGCAGCATCAGCAGACCGAGCGTCACCACGATCTGCGTGAGCGGCGGCGCGTCGGCGACGCGGCGCAGCACGAGCATTTCCGTCGCCACGCCCAAGGCGAACGCCGCGCCGAGCGCGAGCGCGACGGCCAGCGGGTACGGAACGTGCGCGCCGTTGAGCAGACCCCACGTGGCGTACGCCGTCACCACCGCCATCGCGCCTTGGGCAAAGTTGACGATGCCGCCGGCATTGAAGATCAGCACGATGCCGAGCGCCGCGAGCGCGTAGAGGCTGCCTTGCGCGAGTCCGGAGAGGACGATCTGCGGCAGGATCGACAACTACGGCTCGACCTTCGAGTTCGGAACCGTCAGCCAACGCCCGTTCTTGGCCTGCCAGATGAACTGACCGCCGATGCCGCGATGGCTCTGCGCGCTGTAGCTCAAGTCGCCGCCGATCGTGTGAAAGCTCTTGATCGATTCCAGCGCGGCGACGAATGCCTCGCGTGTGATCGGCCCGCGGATGCGGCGCAGTCCTTCGACCGCGACCTGTCCGGCGAGCCAACCCCAGGCGGAATAGATCTCGGCGGGATGGCCCTGCTCGTAGCGCGCCATCGCGTCCTCGAACGCCGTCCACTGCGGGTCCTTGCTCTCGGGCGTCGGCAGGAACGCCGCGCAGTACGCGCCTTCCAGACTCGGAACGGTCTTGAAGATCGTCGTGTACCCGCACGCCGATCCCGTGAGCACGCGCACCGGCGCGTAGTTGAACTTCGGCAGCTCGTTGAGGATTTGCGCGGCCGGCGCTGCGATCGTGGCGAGCACGAGCGCATCGACGCCCGCGGCTTTGAATTTGACGACGGCGCTGCTGAAGTCGACTTGTCCGGGCGAGTACGGCACTTCTTCGACGTGGCCGAGCACCGACTCGACCGCCGCGAGAATCGGCTTACCGAACGAGTCGTCCTGATAGATGATGCCGACCTTCTTGCCCGCGAAGTGCGTCTTGAGGAACGTCGCCATCGTCTTGCCGTCGGTCGTGTACAGCGGCCAGGCCGGGAACACGTACTTCCGCGTGGGGTCGTAGAAGATGGGACTGCCGGTCGCCATTCCGATCAGCGGAACGCCGAGATCGTTGAGCGTCGGCGCGACCGCCGCGGTCGTCGGGCTCCCGACGCCGCCTACGATCGCGAAGACGCCGTCTTCGAACACGAGCTTCTTGACGAGCGCAGCCGTCTGCGCGGGCTTGTATCCGTCGTCGTAGCTGATCAGGCGCAACTTTTTTCCGTGCGCACCGCCTTGCGCGTTGGCGGCCTGCAGGTATGCGTCCAGGCCGTACCGCGCCGCGCCGATCGCCGCGTTCGCTCCGGACTGGTCGGCGTACTGACCGAACGTGATGGTGTCGCCGGTGACGGTTGCGCCGGGCGCATCCTCCGCACACGCCGGTGCTGCGACGCCCGAGAGGGCGAGGAGAGCGGCAGCGATGCCGGCGAGCCGCGAACGAGATCTCACGATGCCTCCGTTTTCGAGGGGAAAGCAGCAATAAAAAACGAGCCCCCTACCGTTCGGTAGAGGGCTCGCGACGACGAATCAGGTCGATGCTATGCGAGAAGGAGCCTCTTCCGAGTCGGCGCGGACGAGCACAGACACGGCATGTCGCAGAACAGCATCGCGTTGATCCTACCGTTCGCAAGACTGCTTGTCAACAGCGGGCACAGCGCGCTCCCTTGCGAATGCTTCGTCTTTAGTAACCAGCGCGACTTCGAATGTAGGTGATGGAATGGAACGGAAAAAGGCCTCCGATTTCCCGCAGGAGCTCCTGGATCTCTTTCACTTGTACGTGCACGGCGACATCGACCGCGGCACGTTCCTGGGGCGCGCCGGAAAGTTCGCCGTCGGCGGACTCACCGTGGGCGGCATTCTGGCCATGCTCGCGCCCAACTATGCATGGGCGCAGCAGGTTCCCAAAGACGACAAGCGGATTCGCGCGGAATACGCCGTCGTGCCGTCACCGCAAGGCAACGGTTCGATCAAGGGATACCTCGTGCGGCCGGCGGACGCGACCGCAAAGGTCAACGCGGTCGTCGTCATTCACGAGAACCGCGGTTTGAATCCGTACATCGAAGACGTCGCACGTCGTCTGGGCACCGTGGGCTACATGGCCTTCGCTCCGGACGGACTGACGTCGGTCGGCGGCTATCCGGGCGACGACGAGAAGGGCGCGGCGCTGTTTGCCAAGGTGGATCCGCAGAAGATGATCGAGGATTTCGCGGCGTCCGCGGCCTGGGTGAAGGCGCGTCCCGACGGCACGGGCAAGCTGGGCGTGGTCGGCTTCTGTTTCGGCGGCGGTATCGCAAACACGCTGGCGGTCCGCATGCCGGATCTCTCGGCCGCCGTTCCGTTCTACGGCGCACCGCCCGCGGCGGCGGACGTGCCGAAGATCAAGGCGGCGATTCTGGCGCACTACGCCGCACTCGACACGCGTCTCACGTCGACGTGGCCGGCGTACGACGCGGAGCTGGCGGCCGCGAAGATTCCGCACGCCGGCTACATCTACGCCAACGCCAATCACGGTTTCCACAACGACACGACGCCGCGCTATGACGAAGCAGCCGCGAAGCTCGCCTGGGGCCGCACGCTGGAGTGGTTCAAGACGTATCTGTGAATTCGCCGGGAATGCCGCCTCGCGGAACGAAACGTCGCGATCGATGGCGTCGCGGCAAACTGACAAGCTAACCTACCGATTCGTCGCGATGCTCGTACTCGCGCTCGTGTTCACGGCGCGGGTCGCGCTCGCGCAACCGAGCGAGGCCCCGGTGCCGTCGCCTTCGCCGGCACCGTCGCCGTCGTTGCCGCCCGCGGGTGTGATTCCATCCGCGATCTCGCTCGACGTCACCGGTTCACCCGCCGCGGACGCGACGTTTCTCGACGCGCAGATCCGCGCCGCACTCGATCGGCAGATTCGCCCGACGCTTCGTCCGGGCGCTTCCATCCGTTACGGGCCGATCGTTCCTTGGCCGCTGCTGCCCCTCGCATCCGGATCGCGCGCTGCGGTGAACGTGACGGTGACGCTCGCGGGAGACACCGTCAGCGCTTCCGTGACCGGCACGACGACGGTGACGCTCAACAGCGTCGCCGTCCCGCCGGCATTGCCCGTCGTGCTGTTCTTGAGCGACGACCCGGAGTATCTCCAAAGCGAAGGGCTGGTCTTTCGCGGCAACGTCGCGGCCGATCGGCCGGCACGGCTGTACTATTACCATTCCAACATCGGTGTGCCGCACGACCTCGACGTCGTGTTGACCGCGACGACCCCTTCGCGCGTGCACGTGATCGGATCCGATGCGGGTCCGGATCTCGACGTCATGAGCGTCGGCCACACCGTGACGCGCGACTTCTTACGATTCCAGCACGACAACGAGGGCGTCGTCGTCGACGTCGTGCCGGGGAAGCCGTTCATCGTGCGGCACGGCTTGATTCTGCAGGGCGAGCTCGTCGCCGGCGCGCTCGACGTTCAGGTGGTGAGCGGCGGTGCCGTCACGCTCTCGGTGGTCAGCTCGTCCCCCGGTGGCCGGCCGGAGGCGTATCTCGACGGACCGCGTGTCCCGTTCGACGGCCATCGCCGGCACGGCACGTTCGATCTTGCAAGCTTCGGTGCGATCGCGCAATCGTATACGGTCGGCGGACCGGCCGCGACCGTGCAGTACGGCGGGAGGCTCTCGACGCCGCGCAACGTCGTAACGAGCGACGACGGCCGGAACTTCGGCGATTACGGCGTCATCCATCGGATTACGTTCACGCTCGTCAACCCGACCGACGATCCGCACCTCGTGTACCTCTACGAAAAGCCGCTCGGCGGCCCCGTGCGCAGCAGCTTCGTCGTCGACGGTCAGTTCAAAGAACTCGGCTGCGTCCGGATGCCGCAGCAGTACTGGATCACGACGTACCAGCTGCCCCCGCATTCATCGGGGACGTCGACGACCGTGACGATGACGGACGGAGGCTCGTACTATCCGCTGGAGTTCGGGGTGACCGATACGCAGCCGCTGCCGTTCACGCCGCCCGTCGGCACGCCGGACGGCTGTTCTCCCAAGACGCCCGCGTTCCCTGAACCGGTGCGATAGGGCGCCCCGGCGGCGCGTTCGTATGCGGCGCCCACGGCGAGCAGCGTCGCTTCGGCGTACCGCGGTCCGACGATCTGCAGACCGACCGGCATCCCCGCCGCTCGCAAGCGCGTCGGGATCGTGAGCGCGGGCAATCCGGTGAGATTGAACGGAAATGAGAACGGCGACCAGCCGAGATGGTCGTCGACGGCGACGCCGTCGATCTCCCTCACGCCGATCTCGCCCGCGGCGAACGCGGCGATCGGAACCGTCGGCAGCAGGAGCACGTCGACGCGTTCGAAGAGTGCCTGCATCGCGCGCCACAACGTCGTTCGCTCTGCCGTCGCGCGCACGTAGTCGATCGCGCTCCACGCCGGCACGGCGGCAAGAACGCGGGCCAGCGAGGGATCGAGCAGCGCGCGCTCGGCGGGCGTGTCGCCTGCGCGCGACGCGGCGAGCTCGGAGAGACCGATGGTGTGCACCACGTCGAGCGCGCCGCGCAGATCCGGAGCTTCGTCGAATACGGCAAGGCCGGCCGAACGCAGCGTGTCGACGGCGTCGCGAACGGCGAGCGCAACGGCCGGGTCGACGGGCGCGCCATCGAGGGTCGGCGTGAAGCCGATCCGCAGCGCCCGCACGTCGACGTCTGCGTAATCGGACGGCGCTCGGAACGCTGCGGGCAGCGCGATCGATGCGCGGTCGCGGCCGTCGGGCCCCGCGATGGCGTCGAGCAGCACCGCGACGTCGCCGATCGTGCGTCCCATCGGACCGGTGTGCGCGAGCGAGTCCCACGACGGCGGTAAGCCCGGTGCGCGCGGCACGAGACCGTACGTCGGTTTGAGGCCGATAACGCCGCAGAATGCCGCGGGCACGCGAATCGAGCCAACGGCATCCGTACCGATGGCGAGGGGACCGAAGCCGGCGGCGAGTCCCGCCGCCGCTCCGCCGCTCGATCCGCCGCTCGTTCGCCCGCGGTCGTGCGGGTTGCGCGTCAGACCGAAGAGCGCCGAATCGCCGGTGAGCTTGTGACCGAATTCGCACGTCGTCGTCTTGCCGACGATCACGGCGCCCGCCGCGCGCACGCGCTCGACCGCAGCCGAGTCGGCAGGCGGGACGTACCGCTCGTAGAGACGCGAACCGCCGGTCGTGCGCAGCCCGCGCGTGGCGATCAAATCTTTGACGGTAACCGGAATCCCGCACAGCGGATGCGCATCCCCGCGACCCAGGCGATCGCCGGCCGCGATCGCGGCTTCGCGCGCGCCCGCGGGATCGAGCGTTGCGAACGCGTTGATCTCCGGGTCGAGCGACCCGATGCGCGTGAGGACCGCTTCGAGCGCCTCGAGCGGCGTAAAGGCACCTGCGCGGTAGCCGCGAGCAAGTTCGCGCGCGGAGAACGACCAAAGCTCCATGCGTGGCTATTCGCGCCGGCGTACCCGGCTCGCCGAATGCAAATGTCGAGCCGAGCGTCGTGCCTGCTAACGCATTGTCCGGAAGCACCGTCCGCGCATCCCCGTACGTTACCGCCCTGCCCAGGGAGAAACGCGTGAACATCAATCGAACCGGATTCTTGAGCGGGGCCCTCGGTGCCGCCGTCGCCATCGCGGCACCGCGCGCCGTGCGCGCGGCCGACGTGCGCACCGTCAAGATCGGGACGCTGAAGCTCATCCACTCGATGGCGCCGCAGTTTTACGAACGATTCGTTCCCCCGGGCGTTCGCGTCGAGGTTATTCCGTTCGACAGCCCACCCGACGGGAAGAACGGTCTGGTCTCCGGCGCCGTCGATTTCGGCAATTTCGGCCTGGCGGCAGCGACGCTCGGTGCGGCGGCAGGCGAGCCGGTCGTCGTCGTCGCGGCGACCTGCAACAAAGGCATGGGCATCGTCGTCGGCAAGGACGGCGGGATCGCGACGATCGCGCAGCTCAAAGGAAAGAAAGTCGCCTATCAGCCCGGTTCTACGCAAGAAGTCGTCTTTCGCGAAGTCTTGCGCAAAGCGAACCTATCGATGCAGACCGACGTGCAGCTCATTCGCCTGAGTTTCGGCGATATGGCAAACGCACTCGCGCGCGGCGACGTCGATGCGTACGTCGGCGCCGAACCCGGACCGTCGATCAGCGTGGTCAGCGGCAAAGGGAAGATATTGAGCTTCCCGTACGACACGCCGGTCGGTTCCGTCAACATGGTCTTTGCGACGCGCCCCGAGCTGCTCAAGAGCGATCTGCCGCTGGTGAAGTCGATCGTGAAGATGCACGCGCAGGCCACGACGCACGCCGCCGATCCGAAAAACAAGGCCGAGTTCATCGAGATGACGGTCAAGACGCTCGGCATGGCCCCGAACGTCGTCGCCTACGCGCTGCCCAACGTCGATCTGACGTGGCGAATCGACGATCCGTACCGCAAGCGCGCGGAATATTACGGATCGCAGATGCTGGAGCTCAAGCAGATCGCGAAGCTGCCCAATTACAGCGGCTTCATCGACACGTCGGTGCTCGGCTCGATCGGCAAGGTTTGATCTGATCGTGCCGCGGATGCGGCGTTGGCTGCTGGCGTTGCCGCTCCCGATCGTGCTGATCGGGCTGTGGCAGCTCGCCGTCGCGCGGAGCACGTTCTCCCTGATACCGCCGCCCTCGACGGTTGCCCTGACCGCCTGGGACTTCGCGTTCGGCGGGATCTACGACTATGCGTATTCGCACACGCTCGTCACGCACGCGCTGGCCAGCCTCTCACGCGTGTTCGGCGGGTTCGTCCTCGCCGCGATCGTGGCGGTGCCGCTCGGCATCGTCCTCGGCCGAAGCGCCGTGCTCGCGCGGTTCGTCGATCCGACGCTGCAATTTCTGCGGCCCGTGCCGGTGACCGCCTGGCTTCCGCTAGCGATGATTCTGTTCGGCGTCGGGCCGCGGGCGGCCGTCGCGCTGATCTTCATCGGGACGTTCTTTCCGATCCTCATCAACACGGTCGACGGCGTGAAGTACGTCGAACCGCGGCTGATCGAAGCCGCCGAAATGCTCGGCACCGCGCGCCCCGCCATCCTCACGAGGATCGTCATGCCGGCCGCGCTGCCGTCGATCTTCACCGGCTTGCGGATCAGTCTCGGCTTCGCCTGGGTCCTGGTGGTGGTGGGTGAGATGACCGGGGTTCCGCAGGGACTCGGTGCCGCGATTATGGATGCGCGGAACCTGAGCCGCACGGATCTCGTGATCGCCGGAATGTTCTTCATCGGCATCCTCGGCTTTACGAGCGACCGGATCGTCGTTGCGATCGGGCGCCGCGCGCTCTGGTGGAATCCCAGTGCTCGCGCCTGAAGCCGATCTGGCGGCGGCAGCGGCGCGCACGCCGGCGCTCGCCGTCCGCGCGCTCGAAAAAACGTACGTCTCGCGCACTCGCGACGGCGCGACGGTCGAAACGGCCGCGCTGCGCGGGATCGACCTGGCGGTCGAGCCGGGCGAGTTCGTGTGCATCATCGGGGCGAGCGGCTGCGGCAAGAGCACGCTGCTTCGCATCATCGCCGGCTTCGAGACCGCGACGAGCGGAACGGTCGACGTCGCCGGCGTCTCCGTCACGGGGCCCGGCCGCGATCGCGGGATGGTGTTCCAGGACTACGCCCTCTTCCCGTGGCTCAGCGTCGCGCAAAACGTCGCCTACGGTCCGACGCAAGCGAAGCGCCCGAAAGCCGAAATCGCCGAGCGCGTCGGGCACTACCTCGCGATGGTCGGCTTGCGCGATTTCGCCGAACGCTATCCGCACGAACTTTCCGGCGGCATGAAGCAGCGCGTTGCGATCGCCCGCGTGCTCGCCAACGATCCGGCGGTCATCTTGATGGACGAACCGTTCGGCGCCCTCGACGCTCTCACGCGCAGCGCGCTGCAGAAGCGATTGCTCGATATTTGGACGACCGATCGCAAGACGATTCTCTTCGTCACGCACAGCGTCGAAGAGGCCGTCTATCTCGCCGACCGGGTCGTCGTGCTCAGCCCGCATCCGGGGCGCATCGCGCTGCAGATGCGCATCGATCTCCC
>JAQBPM010000254.1 GCA_028287525.1 Vulcanimicrobiota bacterium
ACGGCTGCGGCTTTCTTCCCGACCTCAACGCGAGCGGCCATGGCCTGCGCGGGATGCGCTCGCGAGCAGCCGCGGTCGGCGCCTCCTTGGAAATCACCAGTGCACCGGGCACCGGGAGCGTCGTTCGCATGCGGGTACCGTTAGCGCCGGCTGGAGTCGCGACATGATCCGCGTCGTCATCGTCGACGACCAGGAGATGTTCCGCGTGGGCCTGCGCACGGTGCTCGCGACGCAGGACGGCATCACGGTCGTCGGTGAGGCACAGGACGGCCGGGAGGCTGTCGCGCGCGTGCAGCAGGTGCGCCCCGACGTCGTGCTGATGGACGTGCGGATGCCGGTCATGGACGGGGTGGCCGCGATCGCCGAGCTGCGCGCGCTGGGAACCGCGGCGAAGTCGCTGATCTTGACGACGTTCGAGGACGTGGAGCTCCTCAATGCCGCACTCGAGGCGGGAGCCGTCGGATACGTTCTCAAGGGGACGCCGGTCGAGGACATCGCGGACGTCATCCGCCTGGTGCACAAGGGCTACTCGCCGTTCAGCGCCGGCCTCGTGCAGTCACTGGCGGTCAAGACGAGCGGCTCGCGCGAGTCGCTCGAGAAAGACGTCGCCCGGCTCTCTCCGCGCGAGCGCGAGATCTTCGATCTGCTGGGGACCGCGATGACAAACCGGCAGATCGCGGAACGCTTGTACCTGAGCGAAGGCACGGTGCGCAATCTCGTGTCGTCCGTCCTGGCGGTGCTCGGATTGCGGCATCGAACGGAAGCGGCTCTGGTGGCAAACCATGCGCGTCCGCGACTGCATTTGGAAGCCGACCGCAAGCCCTCGAAATGACGTGACAAGTGTCAGCATGCGCGTGATGGTCGCCACGGGCGCGCGTGCGGCGGTCGGCCGTACCATCGCTGCATGCGAGCTCTTGATCGTTTCCGTACTACCCTCGTCGCGTTGGTGATCTCCGCCGCGGTGTCGGCGAGCGCCGCCGGCGCCGACGAACCGGCTCCCTCACCCTCGACGCCGGCGCCTGCGCTGCAGCCGTGCCGGGTCGTCGACGCGTCGCTCGCCACGCCGTTGGACTCGAAGAGCTCGCGGCCCGGCGCGGTTTTCCACTTCACGGCGACGCCCGGTGACGGACAGCCAAGCGCCGATGGGCTCGGCGTCGTAGATTTCGTGCGCGGCGCCGGGCGTGGCGGAAAGCCGGGAGAGATCGGCGTCGAGTTGCGGTATCTGCAGTTGGCCGACGGGACGCACGTGCCGGCGATGATTGCGCCGGACGCCGGCGCTCCTCCCGCGGTCTACAACGGCAAGACGCGGAACGCGCCCTTCGTCCTGGGTGCGCTGAGCTTCGCGAAGGGTTCGGGCTTCCACGTCGCCGCCGGCGTTCTCGGCGTCTACAACTTTCTGCACTCGGGGAGCCAGGCCGTGGTCCGGCGGGCACCCACTTGCGCGTCGTGCTGGGGGACGACTACCTCAGCGGCGCGTGCAAGGTCATCTGAGACGACGCGCAGTTGAAATCACAAATTCGCGGGAGCCGGATTCCAGCGAAGGGATTCTACGTCGTCGAACAGCGCGATATCGGTGCGGAGCGTCGCCAGCTCCCGAAAGAGCAGCGCGCGGTCACGGTCGCGCTCCAATATCTGCGCGAGTTTGCCAGGGTTCGCAACGCTGACGTTCCAGTCGCGCGGGTCGGCCGGGATCGCTTCGAGGTGCCCATACCGGGCGAGGACGGCCGCGGTCGATTTCGCACCCCAGCCCGGCAACCCCGGAAAGCCGTCCGCCGCGTCGCCGACCAGCGCCAAGTAGTCGGGAATGCTCTCCGGCCGAACGCCGAACTTCCCGACGATTCCGGCTTCGTCGAAGTACGTTCGCGTTCGACGATTGAGCTGCACGATGCGCGTGCCGCGAACGCACTGTGCGAGATCTTTATCCGGCGTACAGATGATCACGCGGTCGACGCGCGGATCGGCGGCGGCGGCGGCCGCCGCTGCCGCGAGAGCGTCATCGGCTTCGAATTCGACCATCGGCCACACGGTGATCCCGGCGGCGACGAGCGCTTCTTCGAGCAGTGGGAACTGTGCGAACAGATCGGGATCGATGCCCTCGCCCGTCTTGTATCCCGGCCATAGGCCGTTGCGGAACGACTCGATCACATGATCGGTGGCGACGCCGATATGCGTCGCGCCGTCTCGCAGCAAGCCGCGGATCGACGTGAGCACGCCGCGGACCGCGGCGACCTCCCGGCCGTCCGCGTCACGCGCGGACGGCAGCGCGTAATAGTGGCGAAACAGCTCGTAGGTGCCGTCAATGACATGAATGACCACGGCGGCAGTCTTGCTGAGGGATTGCGCGGATTCCGCTAGCAGCCCGCCTGTCGCGCCGGCCCGATGAACACTCAGGCGGGCTGGGCGAAATTGCCCGGGCTCTTCGCGGTTGCGCGCCAGGCCGGAGTGCGCCCCTGCCGCGCCTCCGCGAGGCCGCTCTCAACCCCGGCGGCATCGCGATCCTTCGTATAGACCGGCGAACCGGGCTGCTGGCGCCACGAGTCGTCGACGCTGCCGGCATCCACGGGGTCGAAGCCGACCTCGTCGATGAGCCGCATGACGGTGGCCTTCGCGTTCGCGTCGTCTCCGGCGACCGGCAGCGCGATGC